>DASTIE010000155.1:0-7143 GCA_035717865.1 Candidatus Limnocylindrales bacterium | reverse complement strand
TACCTGACCTACGCGGCCATGGTCGGCGCGGGCTTGTACGGCATCGAGCACGAGCTCCCGCTGCAGCCGGAGTTCAAGGGCAACGGCTATATCGCGAAGGGCGTCTCCCGGATGCCGAGAGCACTGTACGAAGCGATCCGCGAGCTGGAGCAGTCGAAGGCGGCGGTGGAGATCTTCGGCCAGGACGTCGTCGACCACTATCTGAACGCCGCGCGGGTCGAGCAGGAGCTCTACGACTCGATCGTCCACGACTGGGAGCGCGAGCGGTACCTGGAGCGGGGCTGAACGTTCGGCGTGGCCGAACCAAAGGGTTGTCGGGTTCGGGGCCAGGGCGGAGAATCAGGACGGTGAGCGGCGCGCTGAAGAAGAGCCTGGATGCGCCCGACGATCGCCTCGCCGTGGGCGGCGTCGCGGCCGACATCGTCCAGATCGGCGACGCCTCGATCTCGCGGAACGTGTTCCAACCGGGCACCCATTTCGCCGTGACTGGCTGAGACGCCGAAACGCCCCGCCGTCGGCGGGGCGCCCGGTGAAGTGCGAGACGTGGGGCTGCCTAGGGCAGGAGCACCGCGTTGATGACGTGGATCACGCCGTTCGAGGCCGAGATGTCGGTCGCGGCGATGCCGGCGTCGAGCAGCTGGGATCGAGTCAGGCGATCGCCGTTGAGCATCCGGTACTGCGGTGCGCGCACGACGGACGTCGCGGTTCGACGGCCGTTAGTGACGTGGAACAGCAGGATGTCGGCGAGGGCCCCGTGGCCGAGCGTCGAGTCGACGCCACCAGCCTCGATAAAGCCGATCACGTCGGCCTCGGTGAGGCTGTCGTCGCCGAGAACCGCGCGGAAGGTGGTGACGAACGCCGCGTCCGTCGGCGCGAAGACCGTGTACTGGTCGTCCGTGCTCGAGAGGGCGCCGGCGAGGCCGGCCTCGATGACAGCCGCCTGGAGGACGTCGAACTCGCCGTCATTGGCCAGGACGATCTCGACGATGGTGGCGTCGCCGGGCCTGACGCCCGGGTTGGCCGCGAAGACCGGCGCCGCCCCGATGGCCAGGGCCAGCGCTGCGGCTGCGGTGCCGCGGATGATGGATCGCATGTCGAATGACTCCTTTGGTGGTGCTCTGGATGCCTAGCGGGAGGTCGTGTCGCCGCTTGCGGTCGCCCAGCGGGCGAGGACCGGGAGAAGCAGGACGCCGGAGACGCCGACGAGGATGTAGATGACGCTCGAGATCGCGTTGGTCTGGCCGAAGCTGGTGCCGGTCAGGGCCGCGACGAGATCGAACTTGGCGATGCCGACCAGCAGCCAGTTGGCCGCGCCGACGATGACGAGGAGCAGTGCGAGGGCGTTGACGTAGCGCATGGCGGTGATTTCCTCACTCGTTGCCGGGACGACCCCAGGCCCTGTGCCCGGGAGGTTCGTCCAACCTTTGTTCAAGGTCGGAGTGAAATCTAGCTTCTTGTCTAGCCCTTGTCAAGTGTTTGTTTCGGTGTACCATGCGCAAACCATGTACAACATCAAGCAGGCGGCGGCGCGGGCAGGCGTCTCGGTTCCGGTGCTTCGCGCGTGGGAGCGGCGCTACGGCATCGTCGCCCCGGCGCGGTCGCCGTCCGGATACCGCCGGTTCGACGACGCCAGCGTCGCGCGCGTGCGCACCATGCGCGGGCTCGTCGAGCAGGGCTGGTCCCCCAGCGCTGCGGCCGCCGCCATCCTCGATGGAACCGTGCCCGTCGTCGGGGACGCGGGACCCTCGGTCGTCCATGTGGACGACGGCGTTGCTGCCGCTGCGGCCGCTGCGGCCGGCGAGGGCGGGCCGGAGCCCAGTCGGGGAAGCCGGGCCGCGGGTGCAGCGGGCACGCGCGAGGCGATCGGCGAGCGGCTGGCGGCGGCCGCGGGCGCCCTCGATGCCGAGGGCATTGACGACGTGCTCGACGACCTGTTCTCGCGCGGCTCGTTCGAGCGCGTGACCGCAGATCTGCTGTTCCCGGCCCTCCAGCGGCTCGGTGACGCATGGGCCGCCGGCGAGGTCAGCGTCGCCGGCGAGCACCTTGCGAGCAACGCCGTGCTGCGGCGTCTCGGTCTGGCGCTCGACGCGGCGGGCTCGCACGCCGACGGTGCGCCGATCGTGGTCGGGTTGCCGCCCGGCAGCCGTCATGAGCTCGGGGCGCTCGGGTTCGCCGTTGCCGCCCGGCGGGCCGGCATCGCCGTGGCCTATCTCGGGCCTGACCTGCCTGTCGCGGACTGGGTCACGGGCGCCGCCGGCGCAAGAGCCGCGGTGATCGGGGTCGTGTCCGCGCGCGACCGAAAGGCGGCGCTCGAGGTCGCCCGGGCCCTGCGCGCGGCGCATCCCGAGCTCGTCGTCGCCTTCGGCGGCCGCGCGGCGCCGAGGGAGGACGGTGTGCTGACGCTCGACGGATCCCTGGCGTCATCTGTCGAAGCCCTCGGTCGTGCGCTGCAACCCCGGGCTAGCATCAGCGCTCAACTCGGCTGAGGAGGAGCGGGATGCGGCTGCAGGACAAGGTCACGGTCATCACCGGCGGCGCGAGCGGCATGGGCCGCGTGGCGGCTCGGATGTTCGCCGCGGAGGGTGCGAAGGTCGTCGTCGCGGACGTCACCGAGCAGGCCGCGAACGCGGTGGTCGATGAGGTCACGGCCGCGGGCGGGCAGGCGATCGCGGTCGCGGCGGACATCTCGAAGGAGCCCGACGCGAAGCGGATGATCGAGGAGGCCGTCGCCGCCTTCGGCCGGGTCGACGTCCTCTACAACAACGCCGGGATCATGCCGGAAGCCGACCACTCGGTGATCGACACGTCCGTGGAGGACTGGGATCGCGTCATGGCGGTGAACGTCCGCGGGGTGTTCCTCGGCTGCAAGTACGCGATCCCCCGGATGGTCGAGCAGGGCTCCGGGTCGGTGATCAACATCTCCTCGTTCGTCGCGCTCGTCGGCTGCTCCAACCCGCAGGACGCCTACACCGCCTCGAAGGGCGCGGTCCTCGCGCTCACGAAGTCGCTCGCCGTCCAGTTCGCGCCGAAGGGTGTTCGCACCAACGCCATCTGCCCCGGCCCCGTGGAGACGCCGCTCCTCATGGACTGGCTCGTCAAGGACGAGGAGGCCAAGCGGATTCGACTGGCGCGAAACCCGACCGGTCGCTTCGGCAAGCCGGAGGAGATCGTGCACATGGCGATCTACCTGGCCTCGGACGAGTCCCGCTGGACGAACGGCGCCGCGATGGTCGTCGACGGGGGCATCACGGTGAACTACTTCTGAGGGCTTGATCACGTGCGCCCGTCGTCGTGGACGGGCCCCTCGCGCCTTGTGCAGGCCGAGAACGACACGAACGTCCCCCCTGGCGGACATCTGGGACAAACGGGGGCCAGGGGAGGCGCGCGCGGCATGACCGCGGCGACGGCTGCGACCAGGGCAGGGAGGGCCCCCGAGGAACCCTTGCCACGCGGGGGCCGAGCGGACGCCAGGGGTATGATCGGCGCCACTTCCCCGACCCTCCGAGGTGCTCCCAGATGGCAATCGAGCAGGCCGCCGGCGGCGGCCCCGCGACCGAGATCTCCACCCTCAAGATGGTCATCGGCGGCGAGTCCGTCGACGCCGCCGACGGCCAGACGTTCGACGTCACGAACCCGGCGACGGGCGCGTCGATCGCGACCGCACCGCTCGGCGGCAAGGCGGACGTCGATCGGGCCGTGGCGGCCGCGCAGAAGGCCTTCGAGGATCCGAAGGGCTGGGCGAGCTGGCCGGCGGGCAAGCGCGGCCGGAGCCTCGCGAAGCTCGGCGACCTGATCAAGAAGAGTTCGGAGGAGCTCGCGCAGCTCGAGAGCCGCAACACCGGCAAGCCCATCACGAGCGCTCGCGGCGAGATCGCCGGTGTCTGGCTGGTGTTCGACTACTACGCCGGTGCCTCGAACAAGATCTACGGCCAGACGATCCCGGTCGCGAAGCCGGGCCTCGACATCACGCTCAAGGAGCCGATCGGGGTCGTCGGGCTGATCGTGCCCTGGAACTTCCCGATGTACATGGCCAGCTGGAAGGTCGCGCCGGCCCTGGCGGCCGGCAACACCGCGATCCTGAAGCCCGCCTCGTACTCGCCCCTGACGGCGATCCGGATGGCAGAGCTCGCGCTCGAGGCGGGCATCCCACCGGGCGTCCTCAACGTGGTGACCGGGCCCGGCGGCTCGGCGGGGGCCGCGATGGCCGCGCACCCCGGCATCGGCAAGGTCGCCTTCACCGGCGAGACCACGACCGGCCAGGAGATCATGCGGCTCGCCTCGAACAACGTGAAGAAGATCAGCCTGGAGCTCGGTGGCAAGAGCGCGAACGTCGTCTACGCGGACGCCGACATCGAGCGCTTCGCGGCGGAATCGCCCTACGGCGTCTTCGACAACTGCGGCCAGGACTGCTGCGCCCGCTCGCGGATCCTCGTCGAGCGCACGGTGCACGAGCAGGTCGTCGAGCTGTTCGCGGCGGCGACGCGCAAGGTCGTCGTCGGCGACCCGTCGGACGACAAGACGGAGGTCGGGACGCTCGTCAGCCTCAAGCAGCGCGACCGGGTCAAGGACTACATCGAGATCGGGCTGGCCGAGGGCGCGAAGCTGGTCGTCGGCGGCGCGGCGCCGGATGATCCGGCCCTCGCCAACGGGGCGTATCTCATGCCGACGGTCTTCGACGGTGTCGACAACGACATGCGGATCGCCAGGGAGGAGATCTTCGGCCCGGTGGTGTCGATCATCCCCTTCGACGATGAGGCCGAGGCGATCCGGCTGGCGAACGCCACGCCCTACGGCCTCTCCGGTTCCGTGTGGAGCCGCGACATCGGCAAGGCGCTCCGAACCGCGAAGGGCATCCAGACGGGCAACCTCTCGGTGAACTCGAACAGCTCGGTCCACATCGAGGCGCCGTTCGGCGGCTACAAGATGTCCGGCATCGGACGGGAGCTCGGGATGTCGGCGATCGACCTCTATACCGAGACCAAGAACGTCTTCATCGACCTTCGGTGAACCCTCGCCGGGGCGGTGGCGGGAGCGACTGACCGGCATGGACGAGCGCCGCGCGGAGCGGGCTCCGGTCGATGCGGGGGAGCTCCCGACCGATGCAGGGAAGCTTCCTGCTGACGAGGCGGTTTTCGCGCCGGCGCGACTTCCGCGGCGCCGAGTGCCGGTCGCCGCGGTCGGGATCGGGCTTGCGATTGCGGCGCTGGCCGTTGTCGGATCGCTCGATCGACTGCGCGAGACGCCACGCACGGCGGAGAAGCCGGCGTCCAGCCGGATGATCGACGTCCCGGCCGTCCGCGAGGTCCCGCCGCCCGCGTTCGTGCCCGTGCCGGTCAGCGCGCCCCTGCTCGATCTCGCTGCCAGCACCTCCGAGGGCAGGGTCTTCGTGCACGGCGACGTCTTCACTCGCGACGCCGTCGTGGTGATCGTCTCGATCGCGGACGCCGCCGAGGACGTGCTGGACGTCCGCTCCGTGGACATGCCCGGCGGCAGCACCGCGTTCCGCCTCGGGCCGAACGAACGCTTCCTGGAGGCCTTCGAGGTCGAGGGCTGGCCGGCGACGCAGGTTGCGTGGGTGATGGCCAACGCGTACGACAAGTTCGGGATGATCATCGCGTCGGCGCGCGAGGCGCTCTCGCCCGCGATCTCCTCCCAGCTTCCGATTGCCTCGCGGCCGCCGCCTCGGCCCGTCGTGAGCAGCGAACCCGGGCCGATCATCCTCAGGGCGCGCCGGAACGCCGCGACGGTCTACGTCCACGGCGACGTCTTCGCGGAGCGCGTGACCTGGATCTACGTGGCCCTGCAGGACGCGGGCGGGCGCGTGGCCGGCTGGACGTCGGTCAGCATGCCGGACCCGGGACCCGCGAGCGCGGTTCCGGGCGGAGGGCCGCCGATGCTGTTCGACGTCGAGCTCGGCGTGCCGTTTGACACCTATCCGGGCACGATCTTCGTGTTCGCGCATGCGCACGATGCCGCCGGCGCGCTCGTTGGGACCGCCCAGCTGGAGCTGGCGCGATAGCGGCGGCCTTCGCGAACGAGCTCGCCCCGGACTGCTAGCCGGGGCCGCCAGGGCTCCAGGCGCGAGGGGGCGGCTCCAGGTCCGGGCGGCGACGCGCCAGCCAGTCGACGAGCGCGTACCACGTCGTGCGGAACGCGATCTCCGGCCACGGGATGGCCTCGGGCGCGAACGCCTGGACGTCGAGCGCCTCGGGGCCCGTGCGGGCCTCGCCGCCCACGATGCGCGCCTCGTACACGAGCACGATCACGGCGGCCTCGAGCCGCGCATACAGCCCCAGGATCTCGCCGGGCGCCACGCGAAGCCCCGTCTCCTCGAGCGTCTCGCGGATCGCGCCCTCCGTGACGGTCTCGTCGACCTCGAGGAAGCCGCCCGGCTGCGCCCACAGCCCGCGGCCCGGCTCGAGCCCCCGGCGGATCAGGAGCAGCCTGCCGTCGTCGGTGACCGGGATCGTCGTCACCACGAGCCGCGGGTTGACGTACGCGATGAACCCGCACTGCGGGCAGGCCATCCGCTCGCGATGCTCGGTCGGCGGGATCCCCTCGACCAGGCGCGCGCCGCAGTTCGAGCAATAGCTCAGCACCCGCTGGACCCACGACGGCGGGCCGAGCCCCGACGGCAGGTCCGTGGAGCGGCCGTCGAGCCCACGGCCCAGGGCAGCCGCCTGCCGTCGCTCCTCGTCCCCGAGCGCTCGCTCGACCACGACGGTCAGGCCGCCAGGACGAGCGCGACAGCGCCCAGGATGAGCCCGATGAACACGATGGCCGGGATCAGCCAGGCGAGCCGGAACAGGGCGCGGCCGCGGTCGACCGGCATCCAGGCCCAGGCCGATCGCCAGATGCGGAGCGTCGCGTCGGCGGTGGTCACGAGCAGCAACGGCGCGGCGAGGAGGACGCAGGCGCGCACGATCGTGCTGTCGAACCCGGCGCCGAGCTCGAGTGCCGTGCTCGCGATCGCGCCGAGGACGAGCGCCGGCGCAGAGAGCAGGACGTAGTGCTTCTGGAGTGGCGTCGGCGCCGTCTCGGGGACGCTGCGGGGCGGTAGGCCGCGGAGGCTCGGCGGCAGGTTCGCCTCGGCATGCTGTGCGGCGAGGGCACGGGCATCGGCGGACCCGGCCGGCACCGGCT
>DASTIE010000154.1:0-4450 GCA_035717865.1 Candidatus Limnocylindrales bacterium | reverse complement strand
GCGCCGCCAGGCGGCGACGCCGAGCTGCCCTCCGTGGGCGAGCTTCGCCCGCCGATCGACCTCGGCCGCGGCGATGAGGTCCTGCTGGTGGATGGCCAGCAGGTAGGGTGCAAAGACGTGCATTGGATGGAACTCCGAGCTCTGGACATGCATGTAGACGGGTCTCCTACCTGGCGTGGTCGTCGCCCAGGCGCGGTCGGGAATCGATTCCCCAGAGGTCGGCTGCGATGGCCACCACGAGGAAGATCGCGATCGGAAGGGCCACTGTGATGAAGAGCGCCACCGCGGGCCTCCTTTCTTTCCGTAACCTGTTTCTACGGTCTAATCGGTTATGTGTCTACATTAGCCCCTTGCGCGTAACCTGTCAAGCGGTATAGAGTGGTTATCGACATGGCAAACATCTCGCCCGCCGAGCACTCCCACGGCATCGATCTCGAGTCGGCTCTCGACTTCCTGAACACGCTTCATCCCGGTCACAGCCGAACCGACGAGCAGCACCAGCGTGACGAGCACCTCGCGAGCCCGAGGGACGCCGCGATGTGGTTCCTGGAGCAGGATCTCGTGCATCCCGAAGCCGGCCTGCTCATCTCAGACACGGATCTCGCCCGCATCCGGCGCGTGCGCAGCGCCCTGCGCGAGGTCGTCGACGCCGTGGTCGAGGGCCGCACGCCCGAGGCCGACGCCGTCCACCTCGTGAACGCCACGCTGGAGATGCGCCGGCCGACCCGCCTCGAGCTCGACGGCTCCGCCCTTCGCATTGGCCACCGCCACGCGGATACGCCCGTCGATGACGCACTGGCCCTCATCGCCGAGGCGATCATCGAGGAGCTCGCCACGGGTCGGCCCGAGCGCCTCCGCGTCTGCGCCAACGACCGCTGCCGGTGGGCCTTCTTCGACTCCTCGCCGACAGGCCGGCGCCGCTGGTGCGACATGCGCTCCTGCGGCAATCAGGCCAAGGCCGCCCGCTACCGCGCGCGCCTCAAGGAAGAGTCGAAGTCCGAGGCGGAGCCCCACCGCCCGAACTAGCGTTCAGGCGCGAAGCTGCGCCTTGATCGCCGCTCGAACCGGGGGCTTGGCGGCTGCCTCGGCCGAGCGAACCTTGATGTGGCGGATCTTCTTGCCGGTGCCCTCGATGAGGCCGTCGGGGTTCGGGAGGAGCGCGCCGCCGGCGAGCTGGAGGTTGACCCAGCCGGCGTGCGGGATCAGCGCGAACAGCAGGTCGCGCATCCGCATCGACCGCCCGAAGGCGAGCAGGCCGTTGCCGGGGTCGTAGTGGACGACCACGTCCGGGAGCTCCTCGCGGATGATCGCCTCGAGGGCGCGCGCCGCTGCCTGTACGTCGGGCGTGTGCGACGCGAGGTTCTCGTCCCACGTTGCGAGCTTCTGCACGGTGGCGACAAACGCTACTCCCGCACGACCAGGTTGACGAGCCTGCCGCCGCCGGCTTGGATCACGCGATCCGGCGTTCGGCCGGCCAGGAGCTCCTGGATCCGTGGCGATGCGAGCACGGCGGCCTCGATCGCGGCCGCGGAGGCGTCTGCAGCCACGGTGACCCGGTCGCGGACCTTGCCGTTGATCTGCACCGGGACCTCGCGACTCGACTCCACGACCGCCGACGCGTCGACCTCCGGCCAGCGCGACGTGTGGATCGACGACCACGCCTCGCCGCGAGCCGCCAGACGGCGCGACCACAGCTCCTCGGTGATGTGCGGCGCCGCCGGCGCCAACATCTGGAGCAGCAGCCGCATGGCCTCGTCCCACTCCGGCCCGCCCGCGACCGCAGAGCCGCGATAGCGGAACAGCGTGTTCGTCAGCTCCATCAGCTTCGCGACCATCGTGTTGAAGTGAAACGCCTGGTAGTCCGCGGTCACGTCGCGCAGCGTCCGATGCGCGGCGGCCCTCAGCGCCGTCCGCGCCGCCGCCTCGCCCTGGCCGTCCGGCAGCGTGCCCGCGTCCGGATCGCCCGGCTCCCGGTAGTGCGGGTCCAGGGCCAGCGCCCAGACGCGGTTCAGGAAGCGATGCACGCCACCGATCCCGGTCGGGCTCCACGGCCCGCCCTGGTCCCACGGCCCCATGAACATCAGGAACAGGCGGACCGTGTCCGCGCCGTACTTCGAGACGAGCTCGTCGGGATCCTGGGTGTTGCCGCGGGACTTGCTCATCCGTTCGCCATCCATGCCCAGGATCTGGCCCTGGTTGAACACCCGCCGCCACGGCTCGTTCTGCTGGACCATCCCGAGGTCGCGGAGCATCTTGGTGAACTCGCGGGCGTACAGCAGGTGCATGACCGCGTGCTCCGCACCGCCGGTGTACTGCTCGACGGGCGTCCAGCCCTCGGTCAGGTCGAGGTCGATCGGGCCGTCCGGCTTGTTCGGCGACAGGTAGCGATACCAGTACCAGGACGAGTCGATGAACGTGTCCAGCGTGTCGGTCTCGCGCTTCGCCGGTCCGCCGCACACCGGGCACGACACGTTGAGGAACGCCTCGTCGCGGTTGAGCGGGTTCTCGCCGCTGCCCCGGTAGTCGACCTCGGTGGGCAGGAGCACCGGCAGCTCCTCCTCGGGGACCGGCACGGGACCGTCGGTGGGGCAATGGATAACCGGGATCGGCGTGCCCCAGTAGCGCTGCCGGCTGATCAGCCAGTCGCGCAGCCGGTACGTGACCGCCTCCTGCCCTTTGCCCTCGGCCGCGAGTGCCTCGACGATCCCGCCCCACGCCTCGATCGCCGGCTTCCCGTCCCACGGGCCCGAGTTGACCATCACCAGCTCGCGAGCGGCGTCCGTTCCCTTGTTGATGAGCGCGATGTCCTCCAGCCAGCCGTGCTTGCGATCGTCGGCCGGCGCCTCGTCCACCGCCTTGTTGACGAACGCCTGGGTCAGCGGCTCGTTCGGATCGGCGTCGCGGGGCGCGATCACGCGGACGATCGGCAGGCCGTGGCGCGTGGCGAAGGCGAAGTCGCGCTCGTCGTGGGCCGGGACGGCCATGATCGCGCCGGTCCCGTAGGTGGCCAGCACGTAGTCGGCGATGAAGATCGGGATCCGCGCGCCGTTGACCGGGTTGATCGCGTCCGCACCGATCGGCACGCCCGTCTTCTCGCGGTCGGTCGACAGGCGGTCGATCTCGGTCTTCGCCTGGGTCGCGGTCACGTACGCCTCGACGTCCGCCTTGCGCTCGGGGGACGTCAGCTCCGCGACCAGCGGGTGCTCGGGCGCGAGGACCATGAACGTCGCCCCGTACAGCGTGTCCGGGCGGGTGGTGAACACCCGCAGCTCCTCGCCGCCCGCGTGGTGGGCCGACGGTGCCGTCTCGAACACGATCTCGGCGCCGGTCGAGCGCCCGATCCAGTTCGTCTGTTGGATCCGGATCGGCTCCGGCCAGTCGATGCCCGAGAAGTCCAGCAGCTCGTCGGCGTAGTTGGTCGTCCTGAAGTACCACTGGGCGAGCTCGCGCTTCTCGACCTTCGCGCCGCAGCGCCAGCAGTGCCGGTCGGTGCCCTCCACCTGCTCGCGGGCCAGCGTCCCGTCGTTCGGGCACCAGTCGACGGGCGAGACCGCGCGGTACGCGAGGCCGCGCTTCAGGAGCTGGATGAACAGCCACTGGTTCCACTTGTAGTACTCGGGCTCGCAGCTGACGACCTCGGCGTCCCACGCGAACGTGGCGCCCATCGACCGCAGCTGGCGGCGCATCGTCTCGATGTTGGCCATCGTCCAGTCGCGGGGGTTGATCCGGTTCTTGATCGCGGCGTTCTCGGCCGGCAGCCCGAACGCATCGAACCCGATCGGGAAGAACACGTTGTCGCCGTGCATCCGGCGATAGCGCGCGACGGCATCAGTCGGCGTCTTGATGTACCAGTGCCCGATGTGCAGGGCGCCCGACGGGTACGGGTACATGGTCAGCAGGTAGAACTTCGGCCGCGAGTCGTCGTCGAGGTCCGTGTCGTACAGGCGCAGCTCGGCCCAGCGGTTCTGCCACTTGGGCTCGATGGCCGCCGGGTCGTACCGCTCGGCCGGTGTCCTGTTCGTCGTCGCTGTGGTGTCGGTGTCGGTCATGGCGCCGTGCTCCTGCCCGCGGCCCGCAGCCCGCGGCTCAGCTGATCGTGCTGGATACGAAAGACCCCCTGCCGACTCGGCAAGGGGTCATACCGGATAGCCCGCCCACCGCGTGGGGGCCGACTATCCGCAGATAAGTGCGAGGGCAGTTGGTGGAGCTACGGGGATTCGAACCCCGGACCTTCTGAATGCCATTCAGACGCTCTCCCAGCTGAGCTATAGCCCCACGCGGGAGCGGGAGAATAGCACACGACGCCCCCGTTTCCTCGGGCGTCAGGGGCTGATCCGGGTGCTCGAGATGGTCCATCCGGCGAACACCACCTGGCCGATCGCGAACAGGACGAGCAGGCCCACGATGCCGGCCCGGCCGAACCGGTCCTGGACGCGCTGGCCGAGGATCG
>DASTIE010000153.1:0-2852 GCA_035717865.1 Candidatus Limnocylindrales bacterium | reverse complement strand
GGATCCTGTGAGCGCCTGGGACCGTGAAGCGCTGACCGCGCTGCGGGCCGCCGTCGCTCGCCGAGACGTCGCCGGAATCCGTGCCGTCGTCTCCCGGCGCGATCCCGACGCGGTCCTGCAGCTCGCCGGCGAGGGGCTGCTCGCGGAACCGGCCGACCCGCTCGCCCGCGAGTGCGCGGAGCGTCTCCGCCGACGCGACCTCGACGGCGACGCCGAGCTCGCGGATGCGCTCCAGGGCCGACCCAGCGACCTGCGTCCGCTCGCGGTGGACCTCGAGGAGCTCGCCTCGATCCTCGAGGGCGATCCCGTCCACGGCGGCGGGCGGATTGACCTCGCCACCGGCGACGTCTGGCACCACTCGCCGTTTGAGGAGTCCATCGACGACGAGGAACGCGAGGACGAAGAGCGCTGGCTGTGGGTCGAGGCGAGCTCGAACGCCGGCTGGTCGGACATGTCGGACTTCGTCGACATCGTGGACGACGCGAGGCTGGCTGATCGGCTCGAGCGCGCGATCCACGGCCCGCGCCCGTTCCGCCAATTCCGCGACGCGCTGGCCGAGCATCCGGACGAGCTGACCCGCTTCCACCTGTTCGCCGACGAACGCCAACGCGGGCGTACTCGCCGCTGGCTCGCCGATCACGGCCTCCGATCCGTGGGGCGGAGCTACGTGGACTGAAACCGCCAATTCGCACGGCCGACGATTCGCTACATCTACTACGATGTAGTTCATGGCTGGTGTGCCGAAGTCGCAGCCGTTCTCGATTCGTCTGAGCCAACACGCTGACCTACTCGTGCGCGAGGAGACGCGGCGCTCGGGCCGGTCGCGCAGCGTAGTGGTCGAGGAGCTCGCCGAGGAGGCGGCCAAGACGCGCCTCTTCCCCGGCGTGGCATTTCGTGGCACGCCGCGGCGCGCGTGGGTGATCGGGACCGGGCTCGACGTCTGGGAGATCCACGAGCTTCTGCGCTCCTACGCCGGCGACGAGCGGCAGCTACGCGCGGCGCACCCGATGCTCGGCGAGCGCCACCTGCGCGTCGCGCGTGCCTACGGCGAGCGCTTCCCCGACGAGGTCGCGGCATTCATCGAGGACGGCACACGCCCGCTGGACGAGCTGCGGCACCTATACCCGTTCCTGCAGACCGCCGAGTAGGCCATCGGGGTGCGGCTGCTGCTCGACGCCCACGTCTCTGGGCCGAACGTCGGACGCCGGCTCAGTCGGGAGGGGCACGACGTGCGGGCGCTCGATCAGGAGCCCGATTTGGAGGGCCTCGACGACGACCAGGTGCTCGCGCTCGCCTCCACCGAGCAGCGCATCCTCGTCACCCACAACATCGCCGACTTCCCCCGGATCCTGCGTGACTGGGCCGCCGCACAACGCGCGCACGCCGGGATCATCCTCGTCTACGGCATCGACCACAGAGAGTTCACAGTGATCACCCGCGGCATCGAGCGCTGGCTCGCGCTTCGACCTGACCAAGCGGACTGGAATGACTTTCCCGCGATCCTCGACCGCCGATTCGCCCAGCGATAGCTCAGCCGGTCCCCCTTCGCTGATCGACAGGTGAATGCCGGCGCGCTGCTTCGCGTTGGAGGTAAGCGGCGATGGGATCGCGGCCGAACGGGGTTTGCGGCGGCTGTCGGCGGGACGTGCACGCTCCGACCGTACCTCCGCCGGGCGTGTACCGCGTCGGTACCTTGGGCCGGAAGCGGACGCGCTCGGCGGTCGAGCAAACGGCTGCGGAGCGCCGATCGGCGGCCACGCCTGACCCCTTCTCGGTAGGAAGCGATCGGAAGTGGTCATCGGTGCCGCTCCTGAAACAAGGAAACCGCGCTGTAGCGCGGTTTCCAGAGCCCTCTGCCGGACTCGAACCGGCGACCCCTTCCTTACCATGGAAGTGCTCTACCAACTGAGCTAAGAGGGCGCGCGCCAGGAGGGTAGCGTCTATGCGGCCTCCAGGCGATCGGCGATCACGCGTGCTATGGCCAGGGATGAGGTGGCTGCCGGGGAGGGCGCGTTGCGGACGTGGAGGACGTTCGGGGCGTCGGCGAAGGCGAAGTCGTCGAAGAGCTTGCCGTCACGGGCGACGGCTTGGGCTCGGATGCCGGCGGGGCCGGGTTCGACGTCGGATGGGCGTAGGGCCGGGACGTAGCGGGCGCAGGCGGCGACGAACGCGCGGTGGCGGGCGGCGAAGCCGATCTCGGTCAGGCCGGTGCGCCAGAAGCGGCGTGCCATGCGCCAGGTTCCGGGCCACGTGAGCGTCGATCGCAGGTCCGACCGCGAGACCGACCGCAGCGAGTAGGCCGTGCGAGATGGCGCCAGGAGCGCGGTCGGGCCGAGCCAGACGTCGCCGTGGATCGTCTTGGTCAGGTGGACGCCGAGGAACGGCAGCGACGGGTCCGGCACGGGGTAGATCAGCCCGCGCACGAGCCCGACCGCCGACGAGCGCAACCGCAGGTAGCCGCCGCGGAACGGGATGATCCGAGGGTCGCCGGACTCGCCTGATGCCTCCGCGAGGCGGTCGGACCACAGGCCCGCGCAGGCGACCGCCTTTGCAGCCGATACAGGACCCGACGACGTCTCCAAGACGGTGCCAGCGCCAACCCGGGACAAGCGGTGGACCGCGACGCCGGTGACGATCTCGGCGCCGAGCTCCCGGATCTCGTCGGCCATCACGCGCGCGACCGCGGCGAAGTCGACGATCCCCGTCGACGGGGAGTGCAGAGCGGCGACGCCGACGGCGTGCGGCTCGACCGATGCGATCTCGGACGCGCCTAGCCGTCGCAGCCCCGGGACGCCGTTCGACCGCGCGCGCCGTTCGAGCTCGTCGAGCGCCGGGACCTCCGAGGAGTCCAA
>DASTIE010000152.1:0-9767 GCA_035717865.1 Candidatus Limnocylindrales bacterium | reverse complement strand
CCGGCTGTAGCCCGCCCGGAGCTCGCCCACGCTCAGCGCCGGCTCAGTGACAGGCGTCTCGGGCCTCGATCATGCTTCTCGTGGGGTGGTCGTCGCCTATCACGCACCCCATTGGTGGATGGCACAAACCGCGTCCGTCGGGCAGCGTTTCCGTCAACAACCTCGGTGAGAATCACACCTAGAGCAGCCGGGCGAAGACCTCGTTGGACAGCAGCCGGCCGCGTCGAGTCAGGACAAGTCGATCCCCGGCTTCTGCGAGCAGCCCGCCGTCGACGGCCCATCGGAGCGCACCTCCGAGGCGCGGGTCGAGAAGGACCGGCCGCGGCAGGCCATCGCTCGTTCGCAGGTGCAGGATCGCGAATTCGACCGGTCCGGATCCACCACGATCGGATGCACCGGGCGGGAGCCCGGGCCGCGAGCCGCCCGAGGGCCGCAGAGCTGCGAGGTAGCCATCAAGTCGTGCGGCATTCCAGCGGCGGGTGGCGCCGTCGTAGGCGTGGGCGCCGGGACCGACGGCCTCCCAGGCATCGCCACGCCAGTACCCGAGGTTGTGCCGGGACGCGTGACCCGGCCGCGCCCAGTTGCTGACCTCGTACCAACCGAGCCCCGCCGCCGCGAGCCGCTCATCGGCGAGCTCGTACATCGCCGCCGCGCGGTCCTCGTCCTGCTCGGTTCTCGCGCTGGACCGCCACCGTCGCGCGCCTTCGCGGAGGGGCAGGTGGTCGCCGGTCGGGCCGGTGATGCCCTCGGCGTCGGGGTCGTCGAGGGTCAGGGCGTAGATCGAGAGGTGGTCCGGGTCGAGCTCGATCGCGCGGTCGAGCGATCGGGCCCAGCTCTCGAGCGTCTGACCGGGCACGTCGTACAGCAGGTCGAGGCTCACCGACTCGAACCCCGCCTCCCGAGCCGCCCCAACGGTCTCGTCGACGTCCTCGGGCGCGTGCCGCCGGCCGAGCGCGCGGAGCTCCGAGGAATGCAGCGACTGCGCCCCGATCGACAGCCGCGTCACGCCCGCGTCGCGGATCGCGGCGGCGTCGCCGCGCTCGTCGGGGCCGGGATTGACCTCCAGCGTGATCTCGGCGCCATCCGCCAGCCCGAAACGAGTCCGCACGAGCTCGATCAGCCGGACGAGCGTCTCCGTCGGCAGCAGGCTCGGCGTCCCGCCGCCGAGGTACAGGGTCTCGAGCGGCGGACGCTCGCCTGTGCCGACGCCCGGGCCGGTGCTCGAGCCGTCACCGCGGCTGCCGCCCGGCCGCCCCCAGCGTGCGTCCAGCGCGTCGGCCCGCAGGCCGATCTCGACCTCCAGGGCCTCGACGAACCGTCCGATCCGGCTCCCCTCGCCGCGTGCGGCCCGACCCGCGTAGACAACGAAATCGCAGTACGGGCAGATCGACACGCAGAATGGGACGTGGACGTACAAGCCGGCCGGCGGCGCCACGGCGTCGAACGCAATTGCGTCGGGCATGGGCGCCGCGGGAGCGAGGGTCACCGCTCCCGGACACCGCCCCGATGGTCGACCGCGCGCCAGCCCTCCGGGGTCCGGCGGCGCTTCTCGACGTCCTCGTCCTCGGTGCCGCGCGCCGGCGGCTGGCCGGCGTGCCCGGTCGTGAGGAAGACGGCCACGCGAGTGATCGCGTGCCCCAGGAATGCGGCGCCGATCCCGCCCGTCTCGAGCGTCGCCCAGCCACCCACCAGCCCGATGAGCACCGCGAGCAGGAGCATGTAGCGGTCTCGACCCGGCGCCCCGAGGCGCGTGGCCAGCGCGTAGATGACCGTCGAGCCGAGGATCGCGAGGCTGGCGGCAGACCCGGCGCTCGCCGTTCCGGCCATCGCCCACAGGAAGTAGCCGATGACCGCGCCGCGGAAGACCGCCTCGTCGATGAACGCCGTGAGGATCTCGTTCGCGAGAGCACCCGGGTACGCCCCGAAGTCAGGGAACCGCAGGCGCCGGTAGTGCAGGTACGCGAGCGCGACGGCCTGGCCGACGCCGATGCCGGCGATGACGACGGCGAGCAGGATGCCGGAGCGATCCCCGACGGTCAGGTTGAGGTCGAGCTCCGGCGACGGGTGCACGAACATGAGCGCGAGCACCCCGCCGACGCCGAGGATGTACCAGGCAAGCCGGCGGATGATCGACGGCCGGCGGCCCCGCACCGGCTCGTCGTACTCCGCGGCCCCGAAGCGCTCGGCCTCGACGCGGAGCATAACGAGCAGGAGCGTCAGCCCCAACCCGACCAGGACGCGAAGGTCATTCTCCATGCCCCGACCTCAGTCGCGAGCCGTCACGACTCGTCGGTGCGGAGCATCGCCAGGAATGCCTCCTGCGGGATCTCCACCGACCCTACTCGCTTCATCCGGCGCTTCCCCTCCTTCTGCTTCTCGAGCAGCTTCCGCTTCCGGCTGATGTCGCCACCGTAGCATTTGGCAAGGACGTTCTTGCGCATCGCCCGGACCGTCTCGCGCGCGATCACGTTCGACCCGATGGCCGCCTGGATGGGCACCTCGAACATCTGGCGCGGGATCAGCTCGCGCAAACGACCGACGAGCGTCCGCCCGAGTGACGCGGCGTTGTCACGATGGACGATGACGGAGAGCGCGTCGACCGGCTCCCCGGAGACCATGACGTCCAGCCGCACGAGCTTCGCGGCCCGGTAGCCGATCTCCTCGTAATCCATCGAGGCGTAGCCGGCGGTCCGGGTCTTGAGCTGGTCGTAGTAGTCGACGATGAGCTCCGCGAGCGGCAGCTCGAAGCGCATGAGGACGCGCGTCGGGTCCAGGTACTCGAGGTCGACGAACGAGCCGCGACGGTTGGTGGACAGCTCCATGAGCGCCCCGATGTAGGCCGAGGGCGTCACGACGGACAGGCGGACCCACGGCTCCCGGATCTCCTCGATGTCGTTGACCGGCGGCAGCTTTGCGGGGTTGTCGACCGTGATCGTCCCTCTGTCGCCGAGCAGCACGACCTCGTACTCGACCGACGGCGCCGACGCGATCAGGTCCAGCGCGAACTCGCGCTCGAGGCGCTCCTGGACGATCTCCATGTGCAGCAACCCGAGGAAGCCGCAGCGGAACCCGAAGCCGAGGGCGATGGACGACTCCGGCTCGAAGGTGAACGACGCGTCGTTGAGGTGGAGCTTTTCGATCGCGTCGCGGAGCAGCGGGTAGTCCTCACCCGAGACGGGATACATGCCCGCGAAAACGAGGCTCCGCGCCTCCTGGTAGCCGGGCAGCGGGGCGGAAGCCGGCGCCGCGGCGGTCGTGATGGTGTCGCCGACCTGGGCCTCCCGGACGTTCTTCAGGCCGGTTGCCACGTAGCCGACCTCGCCGGCCCGGAGCTCCGGCACCGGCACGAGCGCGGGCCGAAAGACGCCGAGCTCGAGCAGCTCCGCCTCGGCCTTCGAGGCCATCAGGCGGATGCGCTCGTCCGCCTTGAGCGTCCCCGTCTCGAGGCGGACGTACACGACCACGCCCTTGTACGGGTCGTAGTGGCTGTCGAAGACGAGCGCGCGGAGAGGCTCGGCGGGATCGCCCTTCGGCGCCGGGATGCGCTCGACGATCGCCTCCAGCAGCTCCGGGACCCCCGTCCCCTCCTTCGCGGACACGAGCAGGACCTCCTCGCGCGGGATCGCCAGGGCGTTCTCCAGCTCCTCCATGACGACCTCGGGCTGGGCCGAGGGCAGGTCGATCTTGTTCAGGACGGGCACGATCGTAAGGCCCTCGCGGAGCGCGAGGTGGACGTTGGCGAGGGTCTGCGCCTCGATGCCCTGGGCCGCATCGACGACGAGGATCGCGCCCTCGCAGGCCTGGAGGCTGCGGCTGACCTCGTAGCTGAAGTCGACGTGCCCCGGCGTGTCGATCAGGTTCAGACCGTAGGTCAGGCCGTCCCTGGCGGTGTGCTCGAGCCGCACGGCGCGGGCCTTGATCGTGATGCCCTTCTCGCGCTCCAGGTCCATGGAGTCGAGGACCTGGCTGGTCATCTGGCGCGGGTCGATGGCATGCGTCAGCTCGAGCAGGCGATCCGCGAGGGTCGACTTCCCGTGGTCGATGTGGGCGATGATGGAGAAGTTGCGCAGGCGCTCCTGCGGGATGCGAGCGGCCATGTCAGGCGGCCGACAGCGCCGAGAGCAGCGTCATCCCGATCGCGATCGTGGCGATGCCCGCCACCTGGACTCGCTGCAGCCGCTCGCGGAAGACGAGGAACGCGCCGATCGCCGCGATCGCGGCGAACTGCGACGACAGCACGGCGGCGACCGCGATGTCCTCGGTTGCGGCGACGACGTAGACCGCGCCCCCGACGACCTCCAGCAGGCCCGCGACCGCCACCAGCGGCAGGGCTCGCCGGGTGAGCCGCAGGCGGCCGGTGAGCAGCAACGGCAGCGCGATCACGACGGTCCCGATCGTCCTCGAGACCGCCATCACCCATGCCGGTGGCACGCCGGCCTCGCCGAGCCGGCCCCCGAGGACGAGGCCCACGGAGAACGTCACCGCGGCGCAGACCGCGAGGATCGCCGCCTTCCGCGTGGTCGCGGGGTCGAGGGCACCGGGCCGGTCGGCGGCTCGCTCCACGGCGGCGAGCACGACGCCGGTCGCGATGACGGTGAGCAGCAGCGCCGTCGCGAGGCCGAGGACCTCCCCGAGCAGCACGGCGATCAGCGCCGCGAGGGCGCCTTCGGTCGAGGTGATCGGGGCCACCAGCGAGACGCGGCCGATGGACAGCGCCGCATAGGCGAGCAGCAGCCCGAGGTTGTGCGAGATGCCCGTGACGACGAGCATCGCGACCTCGCCGGTCCCGAGCGGAACCGGCTTCGCGAGCAGCGCGGGGCCGATCGCCACCACGAGGCCGATCGCCATGACCCAGCCGAGGACGGACATCGGTCCGATCATCCGGCTGGACCTTGACGAGGCGAGGGTGGCGATGGCCCACGACATGGCGGCAGCGAGGCCGCCGAGGATGGCCACCATTCGACGTGAGAGTGTGACAGGTCGCCCTCTGGTACCATCCGGCGTCGCGCCCGGCGCCCGTCTCGCGCCCGCGCCCAGACAGACGAATCAGAGGTTGCATCGACTTGGCCAGAACGCCCCGCAAGTGGACCGGCGCCCGATCCCCGTCCGGGCTCAAGCGCGTCCGGACGTCAGAGCGTCGACACGAGGTCCTCGGGCCGCGGCGCGCCGCGGCGAAGACCCTCGTCCGTCGCGCCCTCGACGTCGCTACGAGCCCCGGTGATCAGGATCCCCAGGCAACCCTGACCGACGCGATCCGCGCCCTCGACCGCGCGGCCAAGACCGGCGCGATCCACCCGAACGCGGCCGCGCGCCGGAAGTCGCGGCTGGCGATCAAGGTCAACGACCTCCTCGCGGGCACGACGGTCGTCGCGCGCGGCAAGGCGAAGCAGGTCGGCAAGGCAGCCGCCCAGAAGGCCGCGAAGCAGCGCATCGCCGCCGGCAAGGCCGGCAAGGCCAAGGGCGCCCAGACGGCGGCGGGCAAGGCGCGCGCCGCGCTGAGCAAGACCTCCCGCACGGAGGCCGCCGAGGCCAGCGGCGCAATTGCCCCTCCGAAGCAAACGGTGAAGCCTGCCGCCAAGGCGACGACCGCCAAGCCCGCCGTCAAACCTGCCGCGAAGAAGGCAGCGCCGAAGAAGGCCGCGAAGAGCTAGCGGCCTTTTTCCCGAAGACGTCAACGCCGGCCGAGCGTCGCTCCGGCCGGCGTTGTGATTCCTGACCGGCACCCCTGCGCGCGATACCGGTCCTCCGATTTCGACGAGCTATGGCACCACCTTCATGGAGGCGACGAGCCCATCGGCGAGGCCGATGTCGTCCGGGTCCGCTTCCGGTCCACGAACACTCGTGAAGATGAGACGCTCCCCCCCAACGTCGATGATCCAGACGACGGCAGAGTAGTTGGGTCGGAGGGCGAGGAAGCCTGTCTCGGCGGTGTTGGCCCAGATCTGCAGCCCTCCGATGTCACAGGACGCGAGATCGAGGCCGGGCGATGCCGTGACCACCACGCGCTGCACGGGCTGGCCGCTCAGGATGGTCCCACTCGTGATACTGCCGCGCGTCCCAGCGACAACATCGGTTCCGGCCTGGTTCACGAGGGCAGTCACCAGGTTCTCGGGGGATGGACCGACGTGGACCAGTGCGCCATTGGACTGGCATGCGTCCGCGTACACGCGTGTGACCTCGTGGGCGCTGTCTGGGAACCACGAATCGAACGTGACCTCCTGCGAGGTAGCCGCATGGATCGCCAGGGCGGCACCGCCACCGATCGCGGTCCATCCGGGCTGGACCCGCAGGGTGATCGCGTCGGTCGGTCCGGACCACGTGTAACGACCTGTCGGTACCGAGCCGGAGGTCGGCATTGCCGGTGGCTGGGTAGGCGCTGCGGCAATCGATTGCATCGGCGACGTGCCGGCGGAGGCTCGAGCTGTCGGGGCGGGCGATTGCGCGCCCGTCCCGGCCAGCCGCGGGAGCAAGTTGATCCCGAGCACGGCAACGACCAGCACGGCCGCCGCCGCTATCGAGACCTGCGTGACTCTGTTCATCGAAGCAAACCTCCGCGCCGGCCAGACGGAGCGGCGCTGTGGGGTCGCGTCGAGGCGCGCGAGCACGGAAAGGAGGACTCGGTCCGCCGATTCGTGCTCGTCCGCCCGCAGCCACGACCGGACGATCCGCGTGGTGTCGCGCTCGGCGGTCATCGGACTGCCTCCCGCGGCACCGGGCGCGCGTCGGCGTCGAGCGCCGCGCGCATGGCGCGCATCGCGTGATGAAGACGTGAGTGGGCCGTCCCGGCCGGGATCTCGAGGATCCTCGCGATCTCGTCGAGCGGCTTGTCGAGGTAGTGGTAGAGCACCACGACCGCGCGATGTTCGATCGAGAGCCGCCGGAAGCCACGCTCGAGCTGATCGCGATCGATGACCGAGCTCAGGTCCTCGCGCGCGATCGGCTCGTCGGTGGGCAGGAGCCGAAGGTTCGGCGCCCAGCGGCGATCCTTGCGGCCCTCGGCGTAGCAGGCGCGCACGAGGAGCCGGTACGACCAGGCCTCGAAGCGGGCCGGGTCGCGGAGGCGCGGGAGGTCCTGCCAGGCCGACAGCAGCGCCTGCTGCGTCGCGTCCTCGGCGAGGTCGATGTCGCGCAGGATCCGGCGCGCCACCGCAAGGAATCGATCGGCGATCTCGGACGCGAGGAGACCGAAGGCCTCCTTATCACCGCGTTGTGCCCGGATCACGAGATCTTCGTCCATGCCCTTCCGCAGTGACGGCCGCGGCTTCGTCCGCGGCTCGTCACACGGTATGGGTGGGGGCAAGCCGGCCCGTGTCAATCACCGTGCGGGGAACGCCGGCGGGCACGGTTCCCGCCGGCGTTTGTTGCGCATTGAGGTGGGGGCGAGGAGGGCTATGGGCCGATATCGACGCTGCCTTCGATGGGCTCGAGGCCCTCGTTCAACTTGGTCCCCTCGGCGAGGAAGGCATCGACGACCCCTTGACATTCCTGGAGCGGCGGGTCGCCCGGGAGGACGATGTACCAGAGTGCCTTCACGGGTGATCCCGGCTGGAGGGCGATCCCGACGCGGTGGCCCGCAGGGAACCACTCGGTGAAGGTCGAATCCGTGACGAGACCGCCGATGAGGAGCAGGCCGCCCTCGGTCGTTCGGCCGCACTCGAGAGCAACACTGGCGTCCTGGCCCGTATCGGACATCGTCATCGTCCCGGTCACATCGTCGCCGACGCCCCTGGCGTCGATCGTGGCCTCGACGCCGTGTGACGTGAACTCGCCGACCGCGAGGGGAGCCGCAGATGGCGAGGGCGCCGCGGTCGGCGGCGCCCCGGGCCCGGTCCTGCCGGGCAGAAGCTGATAGCCGACGACGGCCACCACGAGGACCGCCGCGGCGGCGGCGGCCAGCTTTGCGTAGCTGCTCATTGGATCGAACCTCCCCACCGGCCACCGGGGCCGGCGCTGTTGTGTCAGGTCGACCTCGTCGAGGGCGCTGAGGAGGACGCGCTCGGCGTTCTCGTGGGCGTCTTCGCGAAGCCACGACAGGACGACGCGCGTGCGGGAGTCACGCTCGGTGGTCATCGGGTTGCCTCCGCTGCCGCCGGGCGTGCGTCGGCATCGAGTGCCGCCCGCATGGCGCGCATCGCGTGATGAAGCCGGGAGTTGACCGTGCCGACCGGGATGTCCAGGACCTGGGCAACCTGCTCGATCGGCATGTCCGCGTAGTGACGCAGAACGAGCACGGCCCGGTGGTCGACCGACAGGCGTCGGATGGCCCGCTCGAGCTGGTCTCGAAGGATCACGTCGTCCATGGATCCGTGGTCGGCCGGCTCGTCAGCCGGGAGGAGACGGAGGTTCGGTGACCACGCGCGGGTCCGTCGACCCTCGGCGTAGCACGCCCGAACCAGGACGCGGTACGACCAGGCGTCAAAGCGCGCCGGGTCGCGAAGCTGCGGCAGCTCCCGCCAGACCGCGACCAGCGCCTGCTGGGTCGCGTCCTCGGCGAGGTCGATGTCGCGCAGGATCCTGCGCGACGTGGCGAGGAACCTTTTCGCGAGGTCAGCGGCGAGCAGCCCATACGCTGCCCGATCGCCTGCCTGCGCGCGGATCACGAGATCCTGGTCCACCCTCACCCACCGCTTCAGCGCCGGCGGAAGCCGGCGCGTGTCATACGGTATGTATCCGCGGGCTCGGCAAAACCTTCAATGGCTGGTCAGGAGCAGAAGGGAGCTGCCGCGCAGTACACAGGGATCCCTCCCACGATCGTGGCGACCACCTCGAGCGCGCGGATGTCGTCCGGTGTTCCCGCCGTGATGTCGCCACTCATGATCGTCACGTCGCCGAAGGTGCCCGGTGCGAGATGACCCCGGTTGGCTTCGTCGCCAAGCGCCCAGGCAGCCTCGACGGTCACCGAACGCAGCCCCTGCTCGGCGGTCAGCAACTGGTCGAGCATCCAGTCGGGCGTCTCCGGGTACAGCCGACCCCGCTCGTCCATGCCCCCGGCGATCTCGTCCACGGGCCGCCCGACGTCATCGGCGAGGCCGTCCGGAAAGAACCACGGTGCGTCCGTCGACCCCGCGACGTGCAGGCCGGCGTCCACGAAGTCCCGCCAGCGCCCCAGCAGGTCGGGGCCCTCCGCAAGATAGTCACGGCGTTCGTCGTCCAGATCGCGGATCCAGGAGACCCAGTCGTGGGCGACCCCATCGAGCTGGATCACGGTCGTCAGGTCCATCGCGACCATCCGCGCCAGCTGGTCGTCGGTGACCTGAAGGGCGTGCTCGATTCGATGGTGCAGCGGGTTCGGGCCCGTCGGCCCGATGGCGGCCTCGAAGGCCTCGAGGACCATGGCCTGCGCCTGCGTGCTGACGGTGTGCACGGAGACCTGCCAGCCGGCGCCGTTCGCGCGGCCGATCGCCGCTGTCAGGTCTGCGGGCTCCCAGAGGATCTGCACACCGCTGCCGCTGTCCAGGTGGACCTTGAGGCCACGGACGCGAAGATGGTCCGTCACCTGCCCGGGGACCCGATCGGCGTACCAGTCGCCGTACAGCTCGCCGGGATGGACGCCGTTGAGCGCAAGGTACGCATCGACGCTAAGTGGGAGCTCGCCGGCCGCGGCGAGTCCCTCCAGCTCATCGAGCTTGTCAGCGTCGACCCACTGCTCGCTGATCGAGGTCCATCCGCGCTCCGCGGCAGCGGCCATGGCGTCCGCCGGCGTCTCCAGCCCGTAGTAGTTGCGGTCGCCGATCCAGTGCGCATGGGCGTCGATGAAACCGGGATAC
>DASTIE010000151.1:0-5151 GCA_035717865.1 Candidatus Limnocylindrales bacterium | reverse complement strand
CCCGGAACGGACGGGTAGCGCGGCAGGTTCAGGCCCTCCTTGACACCGAGCACCGCGGGCAGCGGGAGCTCGTAGGTCTCCCAGCCGCCACCCGGCGCCTCGCGCCGGGCCAGGACGGACGTTCGATCGTCGGAGAACGAGATCTCCTTGATGCCGTTGATGATCGGCCGGCCCAGTGCAATCGCGACGCGCACGCCCACCTGGAAGTCGCCGGTATCGGCCGCCTCGTTCCCGAAGAGGACCAGGTCGAAAGCACCGTTGGCCTGCTCCTGGGTCTCGATCGTCTCGGCGATGACGCCGGCGGTCGAGACGGGATCCCACTCGCCGCCCTGCGTCTCCAGCAGGATCGCCCGGTCGATTCCGATCGCCATCGCGTCGCGCAGCTGCTCCTCGGCCTCGGCCGGCCCGAGCGTCAGGACTGCCGACGAGCCGCCCTCCCTCTCGACGATCCTGACCGCCTCCTCCACGCCGCACTCCTCGTGCGGGCTGATGGTCGCGCCGAGGAAGCGCGTGTCGATCGCCATGCCATCTGCAGCAAGGACGATGCGTCCACCCGTCTGGGGTACGCGCTTGACGCAGACCAGGATGTTCACGACGGCCGGCCTCGCCGCTCGGTGGTCGCCCGGCCTCCCTGCGCGGTTCGGCTTCGCCTCGCGCTGATGGTCGGCCTCACGACCCCCTGCGCGACGTGTCCGGCCTTCATGCACGAATCCTGGCGTTATCCGGATCGAAGAGCGGCGTCGACCCTGCGACCGCGACGGTCACCGGGTACTGCTCGCCGAGGTACTCGACGAGCAGCGAGGTGCCGACCTTCGCGACGTCCGGCGGCAGGTACGACATCAGCAGGTGCCTCCCGACCGACGGGCCCGAGCCGGCCGAGGTCACGTACGAGCGGCGGCCGTGGGCGTCGATGAGCGGCCGGCCGTCGGCCGAAAGGATCGGCTCACGCCCGAGCATGTAGCGCTTCACGCCGGACTTCGACGTCGCGTCGTCGACCGTGAGCGTGCAGAGGACGGCCGCCGGCGCCGACTCGCGCTGGCGGAGGTACGCCTCCTTGCCCACGAAGTCCGCATCCTTGACGGTCGGCCGGGCCATGCCCGCCTCGACGAGGTCGAAGTCCAGCTCGAGCTCGTTGCCGTGCGCGCGGTAGCCCTTCTCGAGCCGCGCGGTGACCGCGTAGGTCCCGATCCCGACGGGCACCATCCCCTGCGGGCCGCCGGACTCCCAGAGCGCGTTCCACACCCGCAGCCCCTGCTCGATCGGGACGTAGATCTCCCAGCCGAGCTCGCCGACGTACGAGATTCGCGACGCCAGCGTCCGCACGCCGTTGATGTCGACCGGCTTCGATGTCAGGAACGGGAACCCCGCGTGCGACACGTCGTCCGACGTCGCGCCGGCGAGGATGTCGCGGGCTCGCGGCCCCCAGAGCCCGATCGTCGTGAACGAGTTCGTCGCGTCGAAGAGCTGGGCCGAGCCATCTGCCGGCAGCGCGTCGGTGAAGATCTTCCTGTCGCGCATGCCCATGCCGCCGCCGGTGACAACCCGGAACCGATCCCAAGCAAGCCGCATCACGGTGAGGTCCGCGAGGATCCCGCCGGCAGAGTTCAGGAGCGGCGTGTAGACCGTCTTCCCCGGCGCGACGTCGATCCTGTTGACGCACAGCCTCTCGAGATACGCCGCGGCGCCCGGTCCCGTGATGTCGAAGATCACGAACGCCGACAAGTCCACGAGCCCGGCCCGATCACGCATCGCCAGGTGCTCGGCGTTGATGATCGGGGACCACCAGCGCGATTCCCACTCGGCCTCGCGTGGCATCACCCGGTCGCCGTACTCCGCGAGGAGCTTCTCATTGGTCCCGTACCAGTACGGCCGCTCCCAGCCGGCCGCCTCGAAGAACTCGGCGCCAAGCTCCTTCTCGCGCTCGTAGAACGGCGAGAGCCGCACGCCGCGGTTGGAGGCCCACTGCTCCATCGGGTGGACGATCCCGTAGGTCTTGTTGAAGCCCTCGCTCGTCCGCGCGTCGATGTGCTGCTTCGTCTTCTGGTGGTCGTAGAAGCGCGCGATGTCCGACCCGTGCGGGTCGATCTCCGGCTCGCCGTTGGTCATCCACTCCGCGACGGTCTTGGCGACGCCCGGCGCCTCCTTGATCCAGATCGCGGCCGCGCTCCACAGGCCCCTGACCTCCGGCGTCTCGCCGATGATCGGGTTGCCGTCCGGCGTGAGCGACAGAAGACCGTTGATCGCGAGCTTGATGCCCGCCTTCTCGTCCCCGACGAACTCCGGAAACAGCTCGAGGGCGTCCTCCAGCTGGGGGTCGAAGTCCTCCTGGGTGAACGGCAGCATCGTCGGCGAGAGCGCCGATTCCTCGATCGACGGGATGTCGTCGGGCTCCATGAGGATCGGGCGGTGGGCATACGACCCGATCTCGAAGCCGGTCCCGTGCTGGCGCTCGTACATGTTCGTGTCGACGTCGCGGACGATCGGGTAGGCGACCTCGGAGGTGGTGCCCTCGAAGAACGGGATCGGCCCGATGTCGATCATCTGGTGCACGGCGGGCGTGAGCGGGATGGAGGCGCCCGCCATCTCGGCGATCCGCGGGCTCCAGACGCCGCAGGCGATGACCACCGTCTCCGCCTCGATGTCGCCCTGGTCCGTGCGGACCCGCTTGATGTGGCCGTTCTCGACGTCGAGGCCGGTGACCTCGACACCCGCCGCGACCGTGAGCGCGCCCAGCTCCTGCGCCTTCTTTCGCATCAGCGTGCCGGCCTCGAGCGAGTCGACGACCGCGACCCCCGGCGTGTAGAAGCCGCCGAGGATGATCTCCTCGTTGATGAAGGGGACCATCGCCTTGACTTCCTCGCGCGTGACGAGGCGGGCGCCGTCGATGCCCCAGGACTTGGAGCTGGTGATGCGGCGCGTGAGCTCCTGCATCCGCTCGGGGGTCCGGGCGACCTCGATGCCGCCCGGCTCGATGATCACCCCGAGCTCCTTGTACTGCCGGACGCTGTCGAGCGTGAAGGCGGTCATCTCCTTGGAGTGGTCGGTCAGGTAGATGAAGTTGGAGGCGTGGCCCGTCGATCCGCCGGGGCTGGGGAGCGTGCCCTTCTCGAGCAGCACGATGTCGCGCCAGCCGAGGCGCGCGAGGTGCCAGGCCATCGAGTTGCCGACGATGCCCGCGCCGATGACGACGACTCGCGCCTTCTCAGGCAGCCCTGCCATGTGCCTCCTCCCGCGGTCCGCTGATCCGGCATCGCCGGCTCAACGGGCTCTGTTGTTCTTCTCCTCGCCTCAGGCGAGGTTCACCACGATCGTCTTGAGCTCGGTCAACCGCTCGATCGAGAACCGCCCGCCGACCCGGCCGAGCCCGCTCTGCGATCCCGCGCGGCCACCGAAGGGGAGATGCGACTCCCAGTAGTTGGTGCCCTCGTTGATGTTGACCCATCCGGCGCGCGCCGACTCGGCGAACCGCAGGCCCCGGCCGAGGTCGCGGGTGAAGACGCTCGCGAGGAGCCCGTAGCCCGAGCCCTCGACGATCGCCAGGGCCTCGCTCTCGTCGTCGATCGTCGTGATCGGGACGACGGGACCGAAGGTCTCCTCGCGCGCGATAGCCATGCCGGCGGTGACCGCATCGAGGACGGTCGGCTCGAAGAACAGCTCGCTGCCGAGGCCCGTCACCCGGCCGCCGCCGGACTCGAGCCGCGCGCCGGACTCGAGGGCGTCGCGGACGTGGCGCTCGGTCTTCTCGGCGGTTCGATCGTTGTTCAGCGGCCCCATCGTCGTTCGAGGGTCGAGCGGGTCGCCCACGCGAACATCGTTCTTCAGCGCTATGAGGAGCCGCTGGAGGTACGCGTCGTGGATCCCGCGCTGGACCAGGACTCGCTCGCCGGCCGTGCAGCTCTGGCCGGCGTTCAGGAAGCAGGCCGTGATGGTCGCCTGGACCGCGGCATCGATGTCGGCGTCGTCGAGGACGACAAGCGGTCCGTTCCCGCCCATCTCGAGCAGCAGCTCCTTGCCGGCCGCCCGCTTCGCGATGGTCTTGCCCGTTCTCGTGGACCCGACGAACCCGATGGCGCCGACCTTCGGGTGGCCGGCGATCTCGTCGCCGACCTCGCCGCCCGGGCCGGTCAGGAAGCTGAAGACACCCGGCGGCAGGTCCGCGTCGATGATCGCCTCCGCGAGCGCGACCGAGCACCACGAGGTCAGGCGGGCAGGGTTCCAGACGACGGCATTCCCGGCAGCGAGCGCGGGCGCGAGCAGCTCCGCGGCCATCGTGTACGGCCAGTTCCAGGGCGTGATCACCCCGACGACGCCCTTCGGGACGCGGTAGATCAGGACCCGCTTCGCCGGGTCGACGGACGGCGGGATGAGACCCTCGATGCGTGTCGCGTCCGCGGCGGCCATGCGGAAGTACACGACCAGCTCATCGACCTCGCCGTACGCCTCCGCGTGGAGCGGCTTGCCCTGGTCCTCCGTCAGGCGCCGGGCCAGGTCGTCCTTGCGCGCTTCGATGGAGGCGGCGATACGCTCGAGGACCTTCGCCCGCTCGAACGGCGAGGTGCGGCCCCACGCGGGCGCCGCCCGGTGGGCGGCGTCGATCGCGCGGCGGGCGTCCTCGCGATCAGCCTTCGAGAGCGTGCCGATTCGCGCTCCCGTGGCGGGGTTGGTCGCCTCGAACGTCTCACCTGCAGCGGCGTCCTGCCAGCGACCGTCGAGAAACAGGGTCTCGGCGCGGGCGTCTACGGCCGCGTTGGGTTGACTGGGGGTCGCGGTCGCATCCATCTGGACCGCGGAGGTCTTGGGGGGCACAGGAGCACCTGCCGGGCAACGTGGGCTTGCTGCACCCCAGGCGGCCGGAGGCGCATCCGCCGCAAGGACAGTCTGACTCGCCGGCTCCAGGCGCGCAACCGGAGCCACAGCGCCGCCTGCCCTCCGCCTGCCTCGGCTTGACTCGCGCGGGACGGGCAACGCACCCTTCGCAGACATCCCCGAGCGTCCTGACATCCCAACCGGGAGGATCGCGTGACCGCTCTTCGGACCGCGCCCGAGGCACGCCGCAACGGTGCGGAGGAGGCCGCCAGGCCAACCTTGCAGGTTCGCGGGCTGTGGAAGCTGTTCGGGCCGGCCGAGGGGAAGCTGAAGCCGGGCGATCCC
>DASTIE010000150.1:0-15925 GCA_035717865.1 Candidatus Limnocylindrales bacterium | reverse complement strand
GGCGGCTGGCCGACGCACGCGACCGTAACCAACGCGATCGCGAACACAGTGCGGAGTGGCATGGCGCTGATCTCCTCCCGCCAGGTGTTCCAGCTCGGGCCGGTCCCTACTGGATGAGGGGGCCACGAGGTGCCAAAGCGTTCAAACCGGAGGGCCAGGGTCCAGGCTCACCCTCACGCTGCCGTGGGCACAAGAAGCTCCCGCACGACGCGGCGGCGGCAGCAATCCTCGTCCGCGCCCGGCGCGAATTCGACCCGTGTTGCGTCGAGTCGCGAGAAGCGTCCCCGCTCAGGCGGTGGCCTGGGCCCTCCGGGCCGGGAGCGGCGCCACGCTGCGAGGGCCGCCCAGGCCGAAAAGCAGCCCGCCGAACAGCGCGGCGATCGTCGTCCCTCCGAGCAGGAGGCGGGCGGACGAGGCCTGCGCGTTCCAGTAGGCGTTCGAGAATGACGCGGCATCCGTGACACCAGAGGCGGCGAGCTGATCGGGATCCTGGGCGAGGTAGCGGCGGTACACGCAGTCGGCGCCGGTGGCGCACGTCGCGCCGACGGCGACCCCATCCTGGACCCGGTTGAAGTCCGGGTAGCCGTTGTCCGCGTAGAAGAACAGCGCCTTGGTCCCGAGCAGCAGGACGGCGAGCGAGGCGCCGGTGACCAGGCCCGCGAGCAGCGCGTTCGGGACGATCCGGCGCCACTCGCCGCGGATGCGGCGCGAGCGCGCATTGGCGTAGTAGCCGATGACCAGGCCTGCGGGGATGGACAGGAGCAGGTAGGCAGGCTCGATCGGGATGATGAGCAGGAAGCTCATCGCCATCGTCACCGCGACCCCGATCCCGACGAAAGCCGCGGTGATCGCCCCGCGATCGAAGAACCGGCTCATCGTGCTGTGGTCGCGGCGGCTGCGGCGGCGGGCGGCGTTTCCGAGGAGCTGCGCGCCAGCGCTGAGCGACCGGCATAGCGAGCCTCGCTCCCCAGCTCCTCTTCGATCCGGAGGAGCCGGTTGTACTTGGCGACGCGCTCGGAGCGCGAGGGTGCGCCGGACTTGATCTGCCCCGTGCCCATCGCGACGACGAGATCGGCGATGGTGGTGTCCTCGGTCTCGCCGGAGCGGTGGCTGACCATCGCGCCCCAGCCGGCCGCCCGGGCCAGCTCGATGGCGTCGATGGTCTCCGTCAGCGTTCCGATCTGGTTGAGCTTGATCAGCACGGCGTTTGCGGCGTGCTCCTGGATGCCACGCTCGATGAACGCCGGATTCGTGACGAGCAGGTCGTCGCCGACGAGCTGCACGTGCTCGCCGAGGCGCTGCGTCAAGGCCCGCCAGCCACCCCAGTCCGCCTCGCCGATGCCGTCCTCCAGCGAGACGATCGGGTAGCGATCGAGCCACGTGGCCCAGAGGTCGATGAGCTCGTCCGTCCCGAGCGTGCGGCCTTCGGTCTCGAGCCGATAGCGACCGGGCGTCGCGTCGTCGCCCGTGCCGTCGACGAGGATGGAGCTCACCGCGGGATCAAGCCCGAGGGCCACGTCCTCGCCGGGGCGGTAGCCGGCCTTCTCGATGGCCCGCAGGATGTACTCCACCGCCGCCTCGTTCGACGGCAGACTCGGCGCGAAGCCGCCCTCGTCGCCCTGGCCGATCGAATGGCCGTCGTCGTGCAGGAGCGTGCGCAGGGCCCAGAAGACCTCCGAGCCGGCACGGAGCGCTTCGGCGAACGTCGGCGCGCCCACGGGGGCGACCATGAACTCCTGGAAGTCGGTCGAATCGATCGCGTGCTTGCCGCCGTTGAGGATGTTGAAGAACGGCAGGGGCAGGCTCGGCGCGCGTCCGTCCGCGAGGGATCGATAGAGCGGCAGGCCCGCCGCAGCCGCTGCGGCATGGGCGGCGGCGAGCGAGACGCCGAGGGTCGCGTTCGCACCCAGGCGGCCCTTGTTGGCGGTGCCGTCGAGGTCGATGAGCAGCCGATCGACCGTCGACTGCTCGGACGCGTCGATCCCCACCAGTGCGGCCGCGATCTCCCCGTTGATGCCGTCCACGGCGCGTCGGACGCCCTTGCCGCCGTAGCGGGCCTTGTCGCCGTCGCGGAGCTCCACGGCCTCGTGCGCCCCCGTGCTCGCGCCCGAGGGCACGGCCGCCCGCCCGAACGACCCGTCATCCAGCGTGATGTCGACCTCGACGGTCGGGTTGCCGCGGGAGTCGAGAATCTCGCGCCCGTGGATCCGGGCGATCCTCGTTCCGCTCACCGGCCGGCCTTCGCGGCGGCAGCGGGCATCCGCGCCGCCTCGGCCTTCGCTCGGGCCGCCGCGTTTGCTCGCTTCGTCGCGAGGCCCTTCTGGGCCGGCGTGAGCACGGGCCGGTCCTGGAGCACGGAAACGCCGGGCAGCTCCCGCCCCTCCAGGAACTCGAGCGACGCCCCGCCACCGGTGGAGATGTGCGTGAAGCGCTCCGCGATGCCCTGCTGCTGGATCGCGGCCACGGAGTCGCCGCCGCCGACCACGACCGTCGCGCCACTGTCGGCGCGGGTGGCGAGGAATCGGGCGATGGCGCGCGTCCCGTGTGCGAAGGATGGAATCTCGAACACGCCGAGCGGCCCGTTCCAGAAGACCGTCTTCGCGTCCGCGAGGGCCTCTTCCATGACGTCCAGCGTCGCGCGGCCCACGTCGACGATGTGCCACGAGGCCGGGATCTTCTCGGCGGGGATGGTCTTGTACTCGGTCCCGCGCGTGACCTCCTTCGCCACGACGACGTCGACCGGCAGGATGACCTTGACCTTCTTCCGCTCGGCGAGGGCCAGCACGCGCCGGGCCTCCTCGACCATGTCGTGCTCGGCGAGGCTCTTGCCGACCGTCTTGCCCTGCGCCAGCAGGAAGGTGTTGGCCATGCCGCCGCCGAGGATCAGGACGTCGACCTTCTTGAGCAGCTCGTCCAGCACCTTGAGCTTGCCTGAGATCTTCGCGCCGCCGACGATCGCCGCGAACGGCCGCGCCGGGCTCTCCATGAGCTTCGAGAGCATCGCCAGCTCGCGCTCCAGGAGGAAGCCGGCGTAGGCCGGGAGGAGCTTCGCGATGCCGACGGTGCTGGCGTGGGCCCGATGGGCCGTGCCGAAGGCGTCGTTGACGTAGATCTCCGCGTAGTCCGCGAGCTGCTGCGCGAAGGCCGGGTCGTTCCTCTCCTCCTCGGCGTGGAAGCGGAGGTTCTCGAGGAGCAGCATCTCGCCGTTGCGCAGCCGCTTGACCGCGTCGACGGTGCCGATCCCCAGCGCGTCGCCCGTCACCGGCACGTTCCGGCCGAGGATCTGCGACAGGCGCTCCGCGACCGGCCGCAGGCGGAGGCCGTCCTGGACCTTGCCGTCCGGTCGCCCGAGATGGCTCGCGAGGATGATCCGCGCCCCGTGGGTCGCGAGATAGTGGATCGTCGGGATCGAGGCACGGATGCGCGAATCGTCGCTGACCTTGCCGTCCTCGAGCGGGACGTTGAAGTCAACGCGAACGAACACCCGTTTGCCCGCGACGTCGACGTCGCGGACGGTCAACTTGTCCATGCGGCAGGCTCCTGGGCGCGGGGGATCAGTCGGGGCCGGGCGGGGTGGCGGGTCAAGCCGCGCTGGGTGCCGCGCCTGCCGTCGACGGAAGCTTCGAAGCGACGAGGCTCACGAGGTCGGCGCAGCGCGAGCTGTAGCCCCACTCGTTGTCGTACCAGGCGATGACCTTGACCATCGTTCCGCCGAGGACCATGGTGCTCTGGGAGTCGATGATCGCCGAGCGCGCGTCGCCCCGGAAGTCCGAGGACACGAGCGGCTCGTCCGAGACGCCGAGGATGCCCTTCATCGGGCCCGCCGCGGCCGCGCGGAACGCCTCGTTGATCTCGTCCGCAGTCGTCGCCTTCGAGATGTCGGCGGTGAAGTCGACGACGCTCACGGTGGGCGTCGGCACGCGCAGGCTGAAGCCGTCGAACTTGCCCTTGAGATCCGGGATCACGAGGGCGAGCGCCTTCGCGGCACCGGTCGTCGTCGGGATGATGTGCTGGCCGGCCGCGCGGGCACGCCGGGGGTCCTTGTGCGCGACGTCGAGGATCCGCTGGTCGTTCGTGTAGCTGTGGATCGTGTTCATGAGCCCGCGCTCGATCGTGAACGCATCGTGGACGACCTTCGCGGCCGGCGCGAGGCAGTTGGTCGTGCAGCTGGCGTTGCTGATCACGTTGTGCTTCTCGGGGTCGTACTTGTCCTCGTTGACCCCGAGGACGATCGTGATGTCCTCGCCCTTCGCGGGCGCGCTGATGATCACTTTCTTCGCGCCCGCGGTGAGGTGCGCGCTCGCCTTCTCGGCGTCCGTGAAGATTCCGGTCGACTCCAGGACGATGTCGACGCCGAGATCGCCCCATGGCAGCGTCGCGGGATCCTTCTCCTTCAGCACCTTGACCTCGCGGCCATCGATGATCAGGGCGTCGTCGGTGTGGTCGACGGTGCCCTCGTAGGCGCCGTAGGTCGAGTCGTGCTTGAACAGCAGCGCGTTCATGCTGGTGTCGACGAGGTCGTTGACGGCCACGACCTCGACGCCCTTGCCGCGCTCCAGGATCGCCTTGAGGGATTGGCGGCCGATGCGGCCGAAGCCATTGATTCCAACGCGAACGGTCATCGAGAGATACCTCCAGGGGTGGCGGTGAGACGGTCGGCCGAAAGGCCGGGGTCGGTCGGGGTGGTGGCGGTGGCGGTGTCGGTGTGGGTGGTGGCGGTGTCGCCAGTGGTGCCGCCGGGCGCGCCACGGGTGGCATCGACGGTCCGCGCCCCGGCGAGGGCGCGCATGACGAGCGGCTGGGCCCCCGCGAGCGAGACGTCGCCGCCGAGCGCGGCGGGAACGACGGTCACGCCCCGCGCGACGATCTTGAAGACCTCGCTGGCGATCGCGTCCCGGATCGGCTGGAGGAGGCGCTCCCCCTCCGCCTCGGCGATCGAGCCGCCGATGACGATCCGGTGCGGGTTAAACGCATTCACGTAGCCGACGCACGCCGCGGACAGCGCGCGGCGGGCGCGATCCATCACGTAGGCGCAGGCCGGGTCGCCCGCGAGGGCGCCCTCGGCGACCTCCCTGGCGGACAGCGCCTCCGGGCCGCCGAGCTTCCGCGCCTGCTCGGCGAGGTAGGGTGACTGGTCCGTCGCGACGAGCGCGCGCGCCTCGCGAGCCAGCGAGACGCCTGCGGCGATGGCTTCGACGTGCCCCGGGCCGCCGCAACCGCAGCGCGGGCCGTCCATCTCGACGACCACGTGCCCGAGCTCGCCGGCGAAGCCGTCAGGGCCGTGCAGGATCTCGCCACCGGTCACGATCGAGCCGCCGATGCCGGTGGAGACCGTCAGGTAGATGAAGTCGTCGACGCCGCGGGCGGCGCCGAAGGCCTGCTCGCCCAGGGCGGCGACGTTCGTGTCGCGATCGAGGAAGGCCGGGAGGTCCTCCGCCTCGCCCAGCGCCGCAGCGAGCTTGATGTCGCGGAACTCCGGTCCGAGGTTGGGCGGCTCCACGACCATGCCGCGCACGGGATCGACCGGACCGGGCGAGGAGATGCCGATCCCGGCAAGCTCGTCGGTCAGCTGGACGGCCGCCGCCGCACGAGACGCACGCGCCACGGCGCGGCAGGCGTCGACGATCGCCTCCGGGCCCTGTTCCGTGGGTGTCGGTCGTTCCGTGCGCGCCACCCGTGTGCCGTCGGGCAACACGACCGCGGCTCGGATGCGCGTGCCGCCGAGATCGACGGCGATGACGGGACGGGAGGACAGGGCAGAACCTCGGCGATGGGGCAGTTTTTCGATCGGAAATGCCACCAAAGTCTACCAGCCGCCCTCCACCGGGCCCTTCGAGGAGGCCGCCCAGCCGTTGCGGTTGCGCTGCGCCGTCGCGGGAATCAAAGGACCCCCGCCGGTTGCCCGGCGGGGGTCCGTGGTTTCCTCGGATGAGGAGCGGCTAGCCGCCGATCTTGAACACCTTGGTCCCGCACTTGGGACAGGTGCCCTGGAGCGCCTTCTTGCCGTTCTTCATCGTGATCTGCTGCGGGTTCTGGACTTCGACTTTCATCTTGTCCTTGACGCAGTACGCCATCGCCATGGTTTTCAGGTCCTCCTCGAAGCTCCCTTGCGCCCCGGGCGGGTGCCCGGAGTCATCGAGTGCTCAGACTCCGAGCGACGGTCGCCAGCGATCCGTCGCGGCTGCCTGCTTTCGGCGGTCCATGTCGGCGAGGATCAGGAGGCTCTCCAGCCCCGTCTCCACGCAGGCCGCTTCCGCCTTGTCCTTTGCGTCGCCTGTCACGAAGTCCCCCGTAGTCCTCTGGGCGTAGACCGCACAGACGACGCCGGCTCGACACCGCGCCAGACCCGCGAGCACGAGCAATGCCGAGGCTTCCATCTCGAAGTTCAGGACGCGCTGGCGCGCCATGTCCTCGGCGAGATCAGGGTATCGGATGGGAAGTTGGGGAATCGGGCGGCCCTGTGCGCCGAAGAACCCCGGCGCGGTGGCCGTCAGACCGACGTGATACCGATGCCCGAGCCGCTCCGCCGCCTCGATGAGCGCGACGACGGCCTCGTAGTCGGCCACGGCGGGGTAGCCGTCGTGGACGAACCAGTTCGTTGTGGTCTCGAGCCGGACCGCGCCCGTGGTGATCACGAGATCACCGAGGCCCATCTCCGGCTGGAGCCCGCCGCTCGAGCCGACGCGGATGATCGTCGGCCTGGTCGTGATCGCGAGGATCTCGGCCATCACGATCTCGACGTTGTCGGTGCCGATACCCGTCGACACGATCGACACGCGCTGGCCACGGTACGTTCCGGTGACCGACGCGAATTCACGGTGCCGGCGCTCGAGCTCGACGTCGTCGAGCAGCCGGGCAATGCGGGAGGTCCGATCAGGGTCGCCGGGGAGGAGGAGGTACTCGGCCAGCTCACCGGGGCCGAGATCGATGTGGTATTGCCGCTCCCCGGTGGGGAGCGCCACGCGGTGATCCGCGTTGGGCAAGGGCCTGTACTCCTCCTCGTTCGCCCGCGGCTGCGGAACTCGGGGAAGCGTAAGCGCGAATTCGAACGTGCGTCAACACGATTCGTGCTCAGGCCACGCTCACGCCACGCTCAGGCGGGGCTCACGGCACCGCCGGCGGCGGTCCTTCGGCCACGGTCGGGCGCCTCGATGGGCGCAACGTGGCGAGCCGCTCGACGACCACGGCCCGGAGACGGCGGCGCGCGAGGCGCCTCCGGAGCAGGGTCATGAGCACGGACGCGAGCGTCAGCAGGGCCATCACGAAGACGCTCGTCGGGGCCATGCCGGGGCTCAGCAGGACCGAGTCGGCCGCGAGGGGGGCCGCTCCCGGGGCCGTGCTCCCAGACAGCTCTTGGGCACTCGGCACCGGCCCGATCGGGATCGCCTGCCCGAGCGCGCCGACGCGCAGCAGCGAGCCGTGCTCGTCGACCACGACGATCGGCGTGCCGTCCACGAGTGCGACGATGCCGCTCGCCGCGACGGCCTCTCCGGCTCGCAGGTGCGGCAGCAGCTCCGCCATGTCACCGCGCAGCTCCACGTGGGCGAGGGCAGTCCCGTCATCGAGATCGAAGCCGTCCGCGCTGACGCTGGCGATCAACCCGCCGACCCGCACCCGCTCCCCCACGTGCTCGGAGAGCACCGCGAGATCCGTGTCCGGCGTCACGTCGGCGGAGGTGCCGCTCGTGCCGCCCGCGGACGTGCTCCCGGCGTCATCCGACGTGGAGGCAAGCGGCTCCACGGCAGCGCCGCTGCCGACGGGCGCGATCGCCACGTCGGCGGCGCTCCGCGGGAGGACGGCGAATCGGCGGTCGCTCGCGGTCGGGTAGGGCCGCTTCACGATTCCCATGACCGTGATCCGGCGCCCGGTGATCACCGCCGTCGACGGGATGGCGGCGCCCGCCTGCCCGTTGACCGCGACCCTGGTGCCGTTCGCGAGCGTGACGTCGGCGCGCCAGCGATCGCCCAGCCGCTCGACCTTGAGGACAGTGCCGGACATCCGGACCAGCAGCCACTCGTCGCGCGCGCCGGGGGCCCGATTGAGGTTTGCCGGCGCGATGTTGCCGCTCCCGACGGACGCGAGGGACGTTGCCCCGATCCGCGGCGCACCCCAGGCGAGCCCGGTCCTGCCGCTCACGCGCACCTTCGTCCCGACCTTTGGCGGGGTCGATCCGCTCGGGACGAGCACCTCGATCGCGCCGCTCGAATCCTGGACCACGATCCGCCGACCGCTCGAGTCGAGGAGCGCGTGACCGGCCGTGACGGTCGCCTCGATGGTCAGCGTCGTGCCCTCCGGTGCGGCGAGGACCGTCGAGATCGGGACGGCTCCGCGGGCGCCCGGCGCGGTGCTCGTGCTCGGGGCGCCCGGCAGCCCGGCGATCGACACGACGTCGGCCGGATCGCGGACGTAGAGCCGGTAGCCGTCCAACGCCCCTTTGCGCGACGCTCGCTGGCCGACCACACCGGTCAGCCGGTAGGAGCGGCCCTTGACGAGGTCAGTCGCCTCGATGCCGCTCGAGACATCAGTCAGGATGCGGAAGACCTTGCCCTCGGCGTCCGTGAGGTCGATCGTGAGGTCGCCGCTCGTGCTCTTCTTCGGCGCAGCGGCCACGGTTCCGCTGAGCTCGGCCAGGCGGCCTTCGGTGGCCTCGCCGAGATCGCTCGCCTCGAGGTGGCCCGGCGCCGGGAGGCTGCCCTGGCCGGTCACCTTGAACCCGCTCGCCGGCGGGCGGACCTCCAGCTGCCCATACGGATCGGCAAGCGGGCCCTTGACCGACACGGTGGTGCCTCGACTCGGGGCAGCGGTGCCGTCCGGGAGCCGGACGGCGATGCCACCCGTCCCGTCCGCGATCGCGATGATCGGCGGCAGCCCGAGCCGGCCGGCCTCCGCGATGACCACGCCCGTGACGCTGACGACCACGCCGATGGGCGCCCCCCGGGCCTCGACGATCGTGATCGTCGGCGGCGCCGTCGGCGCGGGCGTCGCGGTCGGGGTGGGCGTGCGTGTGGGAGCCGGGGTCGGCGTGGGGGCGGCCGCGCTGGGGCGCGGCGTGGGGGTCGCCGTCGGGCTGGTGGTCGCGGTCGGGACGGGCGTGCTGGTCGGCGCGGGGGTGGGTGACGGGCTGGGGGCCGGGAGGACGACGAAGGCATCGGCTTCCGTCACATGGATGCGGTAGCCGGCCAGGCCGGTCCCACTCGAATCCCGCTGCCCGACCGGTCCGATCGCCACGACGCTCGTGCCGCTCGGCACGGATGCACCTGCGAGAGCATCCGCCCCGACGATCACGCGGACCGCGCCGGATCCATCGTCCACGAGCAATCCGAGGCCGTCCGACAGCTCCGAGGGCGAGCCGACGGTGAGACCCTGAACGATGGCGCGCGAGCCCTCGTTCGCCTCCCCGATCTCGCCGGTCGCCAAGTCGAGCGGCGCCGGTGCAGGCTGCTCGCCCAGCACGACGATGTCGACCAGGGCGACTCGGAGGGTGCGCTCTGCGAAGCGCTCATCGACGGTGCCGTTCGCGATGATCAGGGTGCCCGCGGACAGACCACCGACGACAGCCACGTCGAGGTACACCGCGATGCCGCCCGTGCCGTCCTGGACGAACGCCTTGCGGCCTGCCTCCAAAGCACCGAGATCCGTCGTCAGGACGCCGGTGATGCGAGCAGCCGCACCGTCACCGAGACCTCGCGCTTCGGCAATCGAGACGATCGGCTCAGGGGTCGGCGTCGGCACGGGAGTGGGCGTCGGGCTGGGCGTCGGAAGCGGCGTCGACGTCGGCGTCGTGGTGGGCATGGACGTTGGCGTGGGCGTCGGGCTGGGCGTGGGCGTGGGGGTGGGCGGCGGGCTCGGCGTGGTGGTGGCGACGGGCGTGGGCGTCGGGCTCGACGTGGGTGACGTGGTGTCGCTCGGCGCCACTGTCGGCGTCGGGCTGGACGGGGCCGTCGGCGTCGGATCGTCGGTCGGGTCGGGTGTCGGCGCGAAGCTCGGGAGCGGGGTGAACGTCGGCTCGAACGTCGGAGGGCTGGTTGGGCCGGACGTCGGCGCGACCGTCGGAGGCATCGAGGGCTCGACCGTCGGTTCCACCGTGGGCGTGCCGCCCGGGAAGGGCACCGGCGGCGCCGCGAGCGATTGCGGATTCGGCGAAGCCTGGAGGAGGAAGTCAGCCGCATTGACGTTCGAGTCGAGCGTGTTGCCGCTCAGCCCGCCGGGCTTCCGCTCGATGCTCGAACCAGCCGGCGGCGACTGGGCCGCCGTGTCCTCGACGAAGTCGTTGGTCGCGTCACCCCACCCGACGGCGTCGACAGGCGCTCCGCCGATGGCCCGCAGGACGACCGTCCCGCCGGTCGCGGCAAACCCGCTGCTGTAGGTCGCGTCGGCCACCGCGGCATAGATGCCGCCGCTGTTGGCCACGAGGAGATGCCGTCCCGGCTCGAGCTGCACCGGCGTCGACCATGACGCCTTGCGCGTGACCGTGCTGCCGGTCGAGGTCACGTAGACCAGCTCCAGCCCGACAAGATCGACCGACGCGCCACCGACGTTCGTGATCTCGGCGAACTCGTCCGAGGCCGACGCACCGCCGGTCTGCACCTCCGAGACGAGGAGCGTCGAGGCGGGCCAGGTGACGGCAGACAGCGGCTCGACGGCCGGGTCGGGAGTCGCCCCCAAGGCGACGCCTCCCAGCGCCAGCACGACGACCAGCGCAGCAAGGGGCGCAAGGCGACGCTCCACGTTCGACCTCCGGGCGGGAGCCAGCGAGGCCGGGCGGGACGGCTCGTGGGTTGTAGCAGCCGCCGCTTAGGTCGCACTCACCTGTCGCTCACGCGCCGATCACCCGCCGCTCACCCGCCGATCAACCGCCGATCATCCCCGGCTCACCCGCCGCTGCACCGTCGATCGGCGGGCCGTACGATTCCGACCCCGGCGCGACTCGCCGACCACACATCGAAGGAGGCAGCGTGGCCCGCGCCAAGCACACCGGTCGTGCCGAGGCTCGCCGGCGATACCGCCAGGCGACCACCCAGGACACCGGCATCGAAGGCCTGGAGGACGACGCGCCCGCCGAGCGCGAACGCGAGCGCCCCGAGCCGGGTCGTTCGGCGCGCCAGCCACAGCAGGCCACCGCTCGCCCGGGCCTGACCTCCGCCTTCCGGGCCGCGTACCACCCGGCGAACTTCCGTGAGGACTTCGCGGCGCTGCCGAAGCTCGTTCGCCACTGGTCGTTCTTCGCGCCGATCCTGATGATCGTCGCGGGTGCGTTCGTCGCCTTCACCTTCTGGAACTTCACCGGCGGCCAGCTGGCGTGGCAGATCCTCGTGTTCCCGGGCTCGGGCTTCGGGCTGCCGCAGCTGGTCACGGGCTTCTTCGCGCCGCGGGCGAGCTACATGCTCGGGTTCCTGGTGAGCCTCGTGCAGGGCGTGGTGGCCACGGTCTTCATCCTCCAGCTGTCGTCGCGGCTCGGGACGCCGTTCCCGAGCGACCAGATCCCGGGCCTCCTGACGCAGTCGTTCCTCGCGGGGCCGGTCAGCGGGACGCTGTTCGCCGCGGCTGCGGCCTGGTATCGCCGGTTCCTCGCCCTCTCCGGGCCGCGTCGAGCCACCACGGGTGGTCGCCAGCCGGCCCGCAACCAGGCGAAGCGCCGCTAGCCGGTCGAAGCCCGCCAGCCAGTCGAAGCCCGCTAGCCGAGCCGGCGCATGCCGGCGTGGCCCATCTGCCGCACCCCGGTCGGTGACTCGGGGCCGCCGGCGCGCTCCGCGACCGTGGTCAGCGGCACGATCTCGTGGGCGACCACGTTGACGACGTTCGATTCACGCTGCAGCTCGCCATCGATGAGCAGCAACGCATGTCGCCGAACGACGCCACGGAGGCGCGCCCAGGTATCCGGCCAGAGCGTGACGTTGACCATGCCGGTCTCGTCCTCAAGCGCCAGGAAGACCGTGCCCTTCGCGGTCATCGGGTGCTGGCGCGTCACGACGAGGCCACCGAGTCGAACCCTGCCGGGCCGCCGATCGGCCAGCGCGCCGTTGGGCACCGCCCCCAGTCGATCGAGCGCCTCGCGGAACAGCCCGACGACCTGCCGCCTGGCATCGAGCCCGACCACCGCGTAGGCGTCGCCGATCCGCTCCGACTCGGTGATCGCGGGCAGGCTCGGTGCCTCCGTGGGGGGCAATCGCAGGTCCATCGGCCGCCCGGCGGCAGGTGACCGAGTGCCGGTGGCGGCCCGGGTCGATCGTCCGTCGATCCTGCCGCGCGTCGCCCCCGCGACCTCGCGGAGCTGCCACAGGAGCTCGCGCCGGGGCCGGCCCAGCGAGTCCAGCGCGCCCGTTCGGATGAGCCGCTCGATGGTCTCCTCGGGCAGGCCCGTCCGCTCGACCACGTCCGCCAGCGACACGTACGGGCCCCGCTCCAGCTCCCGATCGAGCAGCTCCTCGTGCTGCTCCCCGATGCCCTTCACGAGGTGCAGCCCCAGCCGCACGCCCCAGCCGGTCGCGCTCTCGGCGGCCCACCGCTCCCGCGAGATTCGACTCGGGACCACGCACGCGGACGATTCCACCGGCACCGGCCGCTCGTCGATCCCCGACCCATCGGGCAGCGGCTCGCCCTCGCCGGAGCCATCACCGGTGGCCCACCCCGGTCGCCCGACCCACTCCGTGACGGTCCTGTACGTCGAGGCGTTGAGATCGACCGGCAGCACCGCGACCCCGTGGCGCTTCGCGTCGTTGACCAGCACCTCGACGGGATAGAAGCCCATCGGCTGGGCGTTGATCAGCCCGACGAGGAACTGCGCCGGGTAGTACAGCTTCAGGAATGACGACTCGTACGCGGTCCGGGCGAAGGCCGCGGCGTGCGACTTCGCGAACCCGAACGACGCGAAGGCCGAGACCTGCCGGAACAGCTCCTCCGCGATCTCCTCGGTCATGCCCGGCTGGCGCATGCAGCCGTCGTGGAAGCGCTGGTGGAGCTTCTCCATCTCGCGGTTGGAGCGCCACGTGCCCATCGCCCGCCGGAACCCGTCGCTCTCCGCCGGTGAGAACCCCGCGACCTCGATCGCGATCCGCATGACCTGCTCCTGGTAGAGGATCACGCCCATCGAGTCCTTCAGGACGGGTTCGAGGCTCGGGTGGAGGTACTCGACCGGCTCCAGGCCCTGCTTCCTTCTGAGGTACGGATGGACCGCATTGCCCTGGATCGGGCCCGGCCGGATGATCGCCACCTCGACGACGAGATCGTCGAGGCTCATCGGTCGAGACTTCGGCAGCGTCTGCATCTGCGCCCGGCTCTCGACCTGGAAGACGCCGACCGTGTCGGCCGCCTGGAGCATCTCGAAGACCTCGGGGATCTGCTCCGGGATCGAGTCGAGGACGACGCACGTCCCGCAGTCGTGCTCGATCAGCTGGACGGTCTCGTCGATCGCGGCGAGCATCCCCAGCCCGAGCAGGTCGAGCTTGATGAGCTTCAGCTCCTCGACGTCGCGCTTGTCGAACTGGACGACGACCCGGTCCTGCATCGTCGCCCGCTCCAGCGGCGCGATGTCGATGAGGGGGGCCGCGGTGACGAGCATGCCCCCGCTGTGGATCGAGAGGTGGCGCGGGAAGCCGTCGATGCGAGCGCAGAACTCCAGCCAGCGCTCCCAGTCGGACAGCCCGACGGTGCTCCCGCCCCGCGCCTGCGGCGCCGGCTCCGGCTCGATGCGCGCCACCGAACTGTGCGCCCGGTCCTGGGGCTCGCTCGTCCGCTCGGCCGCCCGCTCCCCCTCGCGACCCCGCTCCGCCTTCCGGTCTCGATGCGGATCCGCCCGCCCCAGCCGGTCCGCCCCGATCCCACCGCGGATGTTGCCGTCCGTCGCGCCCCGCTGGACCGCCGCCAGCGCCGCCGTTGCCGCTCCGGCTGCCAGCTTCCCCGATGTGTCCCAGTGGTTCGGCCTGCCGAGCCGATCTGTCGATCGATCGGTCCGGCGCGGCTCGGTCTCCGGCATGCCGCTCTCGGGATCGATCCGAATCCTCGGGCCGATGGCGTCGCGGAGCTCCGCCTCGGACCTCGGAGGGCCGGCCGCAAGCGCAGTCCATCCAGCGCGCGCGCCCGTCCGGTAGCCCGTCCCTCTTCCGGCGCGCAGCCACGCGACGCTCGCCGGCGTGTCGCCCGGCCCGCCCTCGTCGTCCCCGCGCCCACCCGGCCTGATCGCCGGCGGCGACTCCGGTGCCTCTTCCCACATCCCGGATCTGCTCGGGCCAGCCGGTGCCTGCGGTTCCGAGCCTGCATCCGACGTCCCTTCCGGATCGGTCCCCTGCCAGATCCTCGTGTGGCGAGGGTTCGGCAACAGCCGGGGAGCTTCTGCCACGGCTGACGGGCTCAGGGCGAGTGGAACAGGCTCGGTCCACGCTTGGGTCGACTCGCTTCCGGGTATCCGGGCAGCCGAATCGATGGCCTGGACCGAATCCCGGCTGTCTAACCCCCGCGTGGCGTGGATTTGACTGAAATTCGGGTCAATCGGGGGCGGATCGCCGGGTACCGCTCGTGTGGTGAGGATTTGGCGGGCACCGGACAGGTGGGCCGCAGCGGCGGCAGTGCCAGGACCGTCGGCCGCGTTCTCCTCGGCGATCCAGGCAAACGGCCGTGGCGCGTTCGGGTCACGAGTCGCTGGCGGCTGCTTCCACGGCGGGACCTTGCCGACAAGCGGCATCCGGGCATGCAGCTGGCCGATCCCGTCGATCAGCTCGGATCCGACCGGGACCGTGCCTGCCGCGACCGCGGCGTCCGCCATCGCCGCGAGCCGCCGCTCAGCCGCGCCGGGTGGCCGGGAGTCATGGCTCTCGGCCACGCGCCGCGCATCCTCGGCGCGCGGCAGCCGGCCGTTGCCCGCCTCGCCCTGGCCGCCGGTTCGAACCCGCCCGCCGCGTGCGTGGTTGAGCTGGCCCATGCCGTCGACGAAGCCGCGGGAAGTCGCCTCGGCAGCGGCCGCGCGCACGGCGTCCTCGGCGACCACCACGGCATCGGTGACCACGACCGCCTCCCCCTCGTCCGGGCGACGGAAGAACTCGGCGAACCCGCCGTCGGCCTCGAGGTCCCGCCGGACCATCACCGAGTCGTACGTCTCGAGTGCCTTGGCCACGCGATCCACGAGCGGCCGCGGAAAGCCAAGCGCGTACCCGACCTCGCGAACCGCCGATCGGGCGCGATACGTGACCAGGTTGCAGACCATCCCGGTGTGCTCGGGGCCGTAGCGGTTGTAGACGTACTGGATGACCTCCTCACGGCGCTCGGAGGAGAAGTCGATGTCGACGTCCGGGTAGGTCGTGCGGCCCTCGTTGATGAAGCGCTCGAACAGCAGGTTGTGGGCGATCGGCTCGACCCGGCTGATGCCGAGCGTGTACGACACGATCGAGCTCGTGGCGCTGCCGCGGCCCTGCGCCGGGATTCCCTGCTCGCGAGCGAAGCGCATCAGGTCCCAGCAGATCAGGAAGAACTCCGCGAGCCCTGCCCGCTCGATGACCCCGAGCTCGTGCGCCAGGCGCTTCATGACCTCTGCCGTCAGCGGGTGGTAGCGACGGCGGGCGCCGTCCCAGCACAGCGAGGACAGGTACGAGAAGGGCGTCTCGCCGTTCGGGACGGGAAAGCCGGGGAAGCGGTACTGCTCGAACCCGAGGTCGACCGAGCACGCCGCGGCGATCTCGCCGGACCTGGCGATGCCCTCGACCCAGGCACGGGCCACGCGATCGGCGGGGGCGGTCGACTGGCCTCCCGCCCATGACCCCGGCGGGAGCGCGGCCAGCTCGGCGGCCGACTTCAGGTATGACTCTGAGTCGGGTCGACGGAGCGAGCCCAGCGTCTCGAGCGTCCGGCCGTGGAAGATCCCGGTCAGGACGTCGTGGAGCTCGCGGTCCTCCGGTCGGGCGTAGTGGACGTCGTTCGTCACGACCACCGGCAGCCC
>DASTIE010000149.1:0-6269 GCA_035717865.1 Candidatus Limnocylindrales bacterium | reverse complement strand
CGGCTTCGGGAACGCCTCGAACAACCTCTCACGGTACGCCGCGGCGGACCTCGTGGCGCCCAACCGACGGGCCGTGGCGATCGGGCTCGTCGTCTGGGGCTCGACCGTCGGCGGCATCGTCGGTCCGTCGCTGGTGCCTGTCGGGCAGGCCATCGCGCCGCGGCTCGGGCTGCCGGAGCTGGCCGGGCCCTACCTCATCCCGGTGCTGTTCGTGAGCATCGCGGCGCTGATGACGTTCTTCCTGCTGCGACCGGACCCCTTCGCGATCGCCCACGAATCCACGATCCACGAGCCGAGCGAGGCGCCGGCGGTCCCGATTCGCGAGATCCTCATGCGCCCGGCCGTCCTGGCCGCGGTTGCGGCCCTCATCGCCGGTCAGGCCACGATGGTCCTGATCATGACGATGACGCCGCTCCACCTGACGTCCCACCACCACGGGCTGGACACGGTCGGCATCGTCATCAGCGGTCACGTTGCCGGGATGTTCGCGCTTGCGCCGGTCTCCGGCTGGATCGCGCACCGCATCGGGCAGCTCCAGACGATCTTCCTCGGCACCCTCGTGCTGATCGCCGCGTCGCTCCTCGCCGGTCTCGCGCCACCGGACCGAGACGACATCCTGTTCGTGGCGCTGTTCCTGCTGGGCTGGGGCTGGAACCTCGGGTTCGTGGCCGGCAGCGCGCTGCTCTCGTCCGGGGTGGAGCTGCGGGAGCGGGCGCGCGTCCAGGGCGCGGCCGACGCGATCATCTGGACGACCTCGGCGATGGCCAGCCTCGGGTCCGGGGCCGTCGTCGCCGCGGCCGGGTTCTCGACCCTCGGGCTCATCGGGGTCGCGATCGTCCTTGCGCCGCTGTGGCTCCTGCTGCAGGGCCGGCGGGCGCTGGCCGCCGGGACCGGCGGCGGTGCGGCTGCGGCCTAGCGTCCTGGGCGTCTAGGCCGACGCAGTCGAACCCCCCGGGAGCAGCTCCCGAACCAGCCAGGCCGCGAGGACGCGCGCGCAGTCCACGACCTCCGTGGTCGAGACCCACTCGTTCGCGGCGTGCGCGAGGCGCTTGTCGCCCGGCCCGAAGATCACCGTGGGCGTGTCGCCGTGGTGGATCAGCAGGCGCATGTCGGCGCCGTACGGCTCGCCGTGGAACTCGGTCGGGCGGCCGAGGACCTCCGATGCCGCGGCGGCGACCGCGACCGGCAGCGGGTGGTCCGCGGGGACGCGCGATGACGAGAAGCGCCCGCCGGTCAGCTCGACCGTGACCGGGTGCTGCCGCAGGAACGGGTCGGACTCGTTGGCGTCGTCAATGGCCCGGCGCAGGTCGCGCTCGGCATCCCGCCACGTCTGGCCGAGCTTCACGCCGTAGCGACCCTGGACCTCCAGCCGGTCGATCACGGTCGAGGCCCACTCGCCGCCGTGGACCTTGCCGATGATCGTGGCGTACGGCAGGCCGTGGGCGGTCATGAGCGGGTCCGTCTCCGCGTCGTTGCGCGCCGCTTCGTCGGCGACGAGGGCGCGCAGCACGACCTGCAGGCTCTCCAGGGCGGAGACCCCCTCACGGCGCACGGACGCATGCGCGGCGCGGCCCGGGACCGTGAGCTTGAACGTGATCGCGCCGGCGTGGGCAATGACGACGTCGAGGCCCGTCGGCTCCGTGATGACCGCCATGTCGCCGGTGACCCCGGCTCGGATGGCCGCGAGCATCCCCTGCCCGCCGTCCTCCTCCGACGGCACGCAGGCGACGAGGATCTCGCCCTCGAGGCGCGCCGCGAGCCCGCTGTCGGCAAGCGCCTTGACGGCGGCGAGGATCGAGGCCACGCCGCCCTTCATGTCGCAGGCGCCGCGGCCGTACAGGCGGTCGCCCTCGATGCGCCCGGACCACGGATCGCCGTCCCACGTCGCGGGATCGCCGGGCGGCACGACGTCGACGTGCCCCACGAGCACGATCCGCTTCCCACCCGGTCGTCCCAACCGGCCCAGCACGATCGGCAGCCGATCGCGGGACATCTCCTCGCCGGGCCACTCGGGATCCCGGCGGGCCTCCGCGGGGTCGGGCTCCAGGCGCTCGACCGCGGCGCCGGCGTCCGCCAGCAGCTCGGCGGCGAGATCCTGCACGGCCCCCTCGTCGCCGGTGATGCTGACCGTGCGAACCAGCCGCCCGAGGGCATCGATCGCCCACCCGCCGTTCACGGCCTCGATGGCCGCCCGCTCCGTCGCCATCGTCATGCGGTCTCGACGACGTCGCGCAGGATCGGTCGGGTCATGCAGGTGGGGCCGCCGGAGCCGTTGACGCCGATCTCGCTGGCCGGGTAGGTGTGGACCTCGACCCCGGCCGCCGCCAGTGCCGCGGCGACCTTCGGGTTGCCCTCGGCGATGATCACCACGCCGGGCCGGACCACCAGCACGTTGTTGCCGCAGGTGTCGGCCTCGTCCGGGTCGACCTCGATCAAGCGGTAGCCCATGTCCTGCAGCAGCTGCCACAGGCCCGCGGGGAGCAACGGCAGCACGACGACGGCGAGATCGTCCGCGATCGGGTGGATGACGGACATCAGGTGCACGAGATCGGCCGTCCCGCGCCAGTAGGGCACGTCGAAGGTCCGCACGTCGCCCCCGACGAGCGCCGCGAGCTGGTCCGCGCCGGCCTGGTTCGTGCGCATCGTGCGCCCGATGACGAAGAGATCGGGCCGGAGCCAGATCGTGTCACCGCCCTCGATCGTGCCCGGCGCCTCGATGCGCCCGACCGTGGGGATCCCGTGCGCGCGGGTCCAGGCCTCGATCGGCTCGACCTCCATCCGTCGGTTGGGCTTGCCGGGCCGCAGCGGGATCGCGCCGCGGTCGGTGATCAGCAGCGGGTCGAAGGTATAGAGGAGGTCGGGACTGGCGACCTCCGCCTCGAGCAGGTGGACGGTCGTGCCGAGCGACGACAGGACGTCCACGAAGGTCTCGTGCTCGCGCTTTGCGAGATCGATGTCGACGGGGCGCAGGAAGCCGTGTGCGGGGTCCTCGAAGGCCCGTCCGAACGCGGGTCCGGGCGCCTTGACCAGCGCCTCACGAAGCGGCGCGGTCATGCTCTGGCCGCCGAATCGGCGGATGTCGGGCGAAGCGGCGAGGGCCATCCGGCGAAGGATAGGACCGCTAGCGGGCAGCGATCGAGGCGAGCTCCTCGGCGAGGCGGTCGACCTCGGCGCGGGTGTTGTAGTGGGTCAGCCCGATGCGGACGACGCCGTTCGGCGCGAGCCCGAGGCGCTCCATGAGGCCCGTGGCGTAGAAGTCGCCGTCCCAGACCGCGATCCCGCGATGGCCGAGGGCCTCGGCGGCGGCCCGCGGGGCGATGCCGTCGATCGTGATCGCGGCGGTCGGCGTGCGGCGCTCCATGTCCTGGTCTGCGGTGAGCCCGAACGTCCGGATCCCGTCGATGGCATTGAGCCTCGCCGCGAGGTGCCGGTAGAGGTCCACCTCGTAGGCGCGCACGGCCTGCATGCCGGCGACGATTCGCTCGCGCCGGCTCGCACCCTCCGGAGCGTCCCCGTAGCGCGCCCCGAGGTCGGCGATGTACTCGACCGCGGCGCCGGCGCCCGCGTAGCCCTCGAAGTTGCCGGTGCCCGTTTCGAACCTGTGACCGGCGGGGCGGACCTTGTAGGCCGGCAGGCGCTCGAGGATCTCGGCGCGACCGTAGACGGCCCCGACGTGCGGACCGAAGAACTTGTACGCCGAGCAGGCGACGAAGTCCGCGTCCACGGCGCGGGCGTCCATCGGAAGGTGCGGCGCGGCATGCACGGCATCGACGAACAGCCAGGCTCCAACGGCGTGGGCCCGCTTGGCGATCTCGGCGATCGGGTTGATCGTGCCGACGGCGTTCGACGCCCAGCCCACCGCCACCAGGCGCGTCCGATCGTTCAGGACGGCGTCGAGACCGTCCAGGCGCAGGGTGCAGTCGGCGAGATCGGGCTCCCAGGTGCGCACGATGAGCTCGTTGTCGCGGGCGGCTGCGACCCACGGGTCGATGTTCGCCTGGTGATCCAGCCCGCTCACCACGATCTCGTCGCCGGGCCGCATCGCGCCGACGATCGAGCGCGAGAGGTGGAAGGTCAGCGTGGTCATGTTGGGACCGAGCGTCAGCTCGTCGGCGAAGACGCCCAGGAGGTCCGCAAGGGCTTCCGTCGCGCCGGCGACGATGGCATCGGAGCGCTGCGACGTCGGGAAGGCGCCGCCGTGGTTGGCGTTCGACTCGCGGTAGTAGCGCACGACCGCGTCGATCACCGAATCGGGCACCTGGGTGCCGCCGGGGCCGTCGAAGAAGGCCATCGGCTGCCCGTCGTGGGTCAGCGACAGCGCCGGGAATCGCGCTCGGACGGCGTCGACGTCGAAGGCGGGCATGGCCCGCCGATGCTAGCGGGTCCCCGGCGCCGGATCGCGGCGTCGTTGACCACGCAACGAGCCCGCCGGTACGATTTGGCGACCGTGTCGACCACCACCAGCCGCGCCCTGCGCGAAACGACGCCGATCGCAACCGCAGAGAGCGGCACCGGACCGCTCACCGCCCGGGATGCCCGCCTCGCGCCGTGGCGTGCTTTCGTCACGGCGCAGGCACACGTCTCGCGCCGCCTCGACGAGGACCTTCGCGCCGAGCACGGCCTGTCGCTGCAGGAGTACGTGGCCCTGCTCATCCTCGCGGAGGCCCCCGAGCGCCGCCTCCGGATGGGCCGACTCGCGGACTCGCTGACACTCTCCAAGAGCGGCGCAACCCGGTTGATCGACCGGCTGGTCGACGACGGCTTCGTGGCGCGCCTGAGCTGCCCATCCGACCTCCGCGGCGCCGAGGCGGCCCTCACCGAGGCAGGCGTGGACCGGCTGCGAACGGCCGCGCCGACGCACCTCCGTGGCATCGCCGACTACTTCCTGTCCGCGATCGAGAAGGGCGACCTGCCGGTCGTCGAGCGGACGATGCGGTCCGTCGCGGATCGCGCCTGTGCAACGAGGGACCGCGCCTGACGGACGCCAGCGCCGGCTCGATGGTTGTCGAGTTGCCTGGCAGCGCAGCGCCTGGGCGCGCCTCGGGCGGCGAGCGACGCACCGGCCGCCTGCTCGCCGGCACCTCTGGCTTCTCCTACGCGGACTGGATTCCGCGGTTCTATCCGGCCGGGACACGCGCCTCCGGATTGCTCGCTGCGTACGCCACGCAGCTCCCCGCGGTGGAGCTCAACGCGACCTTCCGTCGCCGGCCGACGCCATCTGCGATTCGCGGCTGGCTGGCCGCGACGCCGCCCGAGTTCCGGTTCGCGGTCAAGGCCCAGCGGTCGTCCGCGATCCGCGGCCTGTTCGGGTCGCCGGGCGAGACGGTCGAATGGCTGACGGAGCCGCTCGGCGACTTTGGTGAACGGCTCGGCGCCGTCCTCTACCGGGTTCCCGCGGAGATCCGGCGGGACGGCCCGTGGGTCGAGGGCAACGTGGCCCTCGCCGACGAGCGACTCCGGGCGCTCCTCACCGCCTGGCCGCGGGCCATCCCGCTGGTCGTGGAGCTGCAGGACCCTTCGTGGCACGTCGACGAGACGTTCGCGGCGCTCCGCGAGGCCGGGGCCGTGCTCTGCATCACCGAGCTGCCGCCGGAGGGCGACGAAGGCGCGACGGGCGCCGGCGACGCACCCTCCGAGCCGCCGATCGTGCGCCGAACAGGGCCGTTCCTGTACCTGCGATTGCGGCGGCATGACTACGACGCCGCGGAGCTCGATGCCTGGGCCGCGCGCCTCCAACCATTCCTCGACGCGGGCGACGATGCCTACGTCTTCTTCCGCCACGACGCCGTCGGTCGCGCGGGCGAGCTCGCACTCGAGCTCCTACGCCGGGTCGGCCCGACCACCTAGCGGCATCAGGTCGCACGTTGCCGAGTTCCTGTCAGGAACGAAACCCCCAAGGAGCGGCCGCGGAGATCCGCTCTCACGGCCGTATCCGGCTCCTCTACGCGGCCTTTATCTCTGGCAGGAAGCAGATCGCCGGGATTTGGGCCTCGCGGGATGCGGGGGAGCCGTTCGGCGCTGGTTTCATCTCTGGCAGGAAACAGATCGCCGGCAACGGACCCTCGCGGGATGCGGGGGAGCCGTTCGGCGCTGGTTTCATCTCTGGCAGGACACAGATCGCCGGCAACGGACCCTCGCGGGATGCGGGGGGATGCGCGGGAGCCCTTCGGGCGCTCGTTTATCTCTGGCAGGAAACACATCGCCGGGAGCGGGGCGGCGCGGCGGGCCCGAGGCTCGAGCTCGCGAGCGAGCACATTGACCGATGCCGG
>DASTIE010000148.1:0-7807 GCA_035717865.1 Candidatus Limnocylindrales bacterium | reverse complement strand
CTCGCGCACCCGGGTGGTGCCCGCCGCCGCCAGACCGGCAAGGAGGATCGCCGACTTCACCTGCGCAGAGGGCACGGGTGTCGTGTAGTCGATCGCTCGCAGCGCGTCGCGGCCGGTGACCCGCAGTGGTGGTCGAGCGTCGTCCGGGCCGGAGCCGTGGATCTCGACGCCCATCGCACGCAGCGGCTCGATGATCCGGGCCATCGGCCGGCTCCGGAGGGAGGCGTCGCCGTCGAGCGTGGCCTGGACGGGCAGGCCGGCGAGGATCCCGGCGAACAGCCGGAGGCTCGTGCCGGAGTTGCCGCAGTCCAGAGCGTCCGCCGGGTCGTGGATCGCCGTCACGCCCCCGGACTCGACGACGTAGTCGACGTTCCCGGCTTCGCCCGCCGCACGCGTCACGCCGGCACCCAGCGCCCGCACGATCTCCGCGCTCGAGCGCACGTCGGCGCCGTCGCCCGCGCCGGTGATGCGCGTCTCGCCAGCGGCAAGCAAGGCCAGCATCAGCGACCGGTGGCTGATCGACTTGTCGCCGGGCAGCACGAGGTCCCCGCGCAGGCGCGCGGCGGGCTCGAGCCCGATCTGGGACGGCAGCATCGTCACGGCCATCGGGGTCAGTGCTTGGACAGCCCGGCGCCGGCGGGCGCATCGACGTGGACGGGTCGCATCACGACGCCCTCCAGGTCGCTGACGTGCTCGTGCACCGGCACGAGGTCGATCATCAGCGCCTCGAACTCCTCGATCGTCAGCTGCTGTTCGGCGTCCGACAGCGCGGAGCTCGGATCCGGGTGGACCTCGACCATCACGCCGTCGGCACCCACCGCGACGCCGCCCAGCGCCAGCGGCGCGACGAGGAAGCGCTTTCCGGTCGCGTGGCTCGGATCGACGATCACCGGGAGGTGGGTCAGGCTGTGCAGCAGCGGCACGGCCGCCAGGTCGAGCGTGTTGCGGGTGTACGTCTCGAACGTCCGGATGCCTCTTTCGCAGAGGATCACGTTCGGATTGCCGGACGAGACGATGTACTCGGCGGCCATCAGCCATTCCTCGATGGTCGCGCCGTAGCCGCGCTTCAGCATCACCGGCCGCGCCACCCGCCCGACCGCGGTCAGCAGCGAGTAGTTCTGCATGTTCCGCGTCCCGATCTGGAGGATGTCCGCGTACTCCGCGACGATGTCGACCTGGTTCGGCTCCATGACCTCCGTGATGACCGGGAGGCCGGTCTCCTCGCGCGCCTCCGCGAGGTAGCGGAGCGCCTCGATGCCGAGCCCCTGGAACGCGTACGGCGAGGTCCGCGGCTTGAACGCGCCGCCGCGGAGGATCGTCGCGCCTGCGGCCTTGAGCCGGCGTGCGGTCTCCAGGAGCTGGGTGCGGCTCTCCACGGAGCAGGGACCCGCCATGACCGTGAGCGAGCCGTCGCCGACCGCGGCATCGAGCACCCGGATCACGGTGTCCTCCGGGTGGAACTCGCGGGACGTGAGCTTGAAGGGCCGGCTGATCGGCTTGACACGCTCCACGCCCGGCAGGGCGCCGAGCTGGCCGATCAGCGCGTCGCGCCGGCCACCCAGCTCCCCGACGACCGCCACGAGCGTGCCGCCGCCGGCCACGTGCTCGTACGGCGTGAGGCCCTCCGCGAGGATGCGGCTCTTCACGCCGAGGATCTCGGCCTCGGTGGCGGCGCTGCTCATCACGACGAACATCGGTCGGGTTGCGTCCTCGCTTGGCCGGGGAAACAAAAAAGCAGAGGTCTCGCGCCTCTGCCGTCGCCCGACAAGCCCTGCCCCCGGTCACTGACCGGGATCAAGTCATGCCGGGCTGGGGTACCAGAAATAGGTGGTCATCTGCGTGGCGGGATGATGGGGCCCGCCCGATTGGGTGTCAATCGACGCGAGGCGGCAGGCCGGCCCGCGCGATGATCTCCTCGACGACCTCGGTCTTGGCGTCGGCGTAGTGCTGGACGTGGCGCCAGGTCCGCGCGGCGAGCTCGCGCTTCGTCCGCTCGTACAGGTGGCGGTCCTCCGGGTGCGCGCGGAGCCAGTCGCGGAAGCCGAGCATCCGGTCAAGCTCGACGCTGCCCTCGGAGAAGACGTGCAGGTTGACGTCGGTATCGGGTCCCTTGAGGAGGCGGTGTTCCAGCCAGTGGGGCTCCCGGATCCGCAGCACGTACCCGGCGGCCTCAAGGGGTGGAACGTACGACGGCTCGTCGGCGGAGTCGCGGACGATCAGGGTGATGTCGATGATCGGCTTCGCGGCGAGGCCCGGCACGGAGGTGGACCCCGTGTGCTCGAGGCGAAGGGCCTTGTTCCCGAGAACCGTGCGGATCCGTTCGGCCTCGCGCTCGAACAACGACGGCCACTGCGCGTCGTACTCGGCGAGCGTGATGGGGGCGTCGTGCGGCTTGCGCTCACCGACCGTGACGGCCCGCAGCTCCTCGTCGGTCGTGATGGGGTCGCGACGAGGCCCGGATCGATCGTTCATCGGGCTCCCTTGGGCGGCCCCGGAGGGTAGCCGAAAAGGAGCCTGTGGTAGCCTCTCAGCCGCCTGCGGAGAGGTCGCATAGAGGCCTAGTGCGGCGGTTTGCTAAACCGTTAAGTGGGGTAACCTGCTTCGAGGGTTCGAATCCCTCCCTCTCCGCCACTGATCCATCCGCGGTCAGGTTCGGCATCGCGCGCCCGTAGCTCAGCGGATAGAGCGTCAGGTTGCGGACCTGAAGGTCGTGGGTTCGAGTCCCGCCGGGCGCGCCACTCCCTCGCTCGTTGGACGTCGAGCGGTTCGTTGTCGCCTCCGGGCGGCCGCTTACGCACGTTCAGGTGCGCGCGCGGCCGTCCTCGACTCCGCCTTCCGCTCGCCGCCCACCTCGCGAGGGGTGTCTGGCGAGGTCCCACAGCATCCAGGCCAGCAGGATGACCAGCAGCGCGTTGCGCGCGTTCAGCACGAGGATCGGGAGGGCTTCCTGGTTCACGAGGCCCTCGTACAGCAGGGGATGGATCGGCATCGTCAGCGCGACGAGCGCCGCGGCGAGCCAGAAACGCCGGCCACCGAGCAGCGCTGCCAGCGGCACCAGCCAGACGACGTACTGGATCGAGTAGACCTTGCTCGTTGCCAGGAGCATGAGCAGTGAGACCGTCGCCAGCTCCACCACCGTGCTCGCTTGCACCCGTCCCGCCGCCACCGCCTCCCTGCGGACCCTTCGCCATCCCAGCCAGGCAAGCGAGACGAACCCGGCGATCGTCAGCACCGGCAGCAGCGCCAGCCACTGATCCGCGAATGCGCCGTCGACGTTCACCGAGCTGAACCGGAAGTCCATGTCGACCCGACGACCGGCGAACAGTCCGAGCAGCACGGCAAGCCCGCCGCCGACGGATTCGACCTGCAGCCCCCGCTCGGCGTTGTAGCGCAGAAACTGCAGCGTCGTCCCGCTGCCGGCCAGCGCCACGAACGGCAGGAGCCCCGCTAGCAGCGTGGCGAGGAATCCCTGGCCGAGCCGCACGAGCCCGCGCAGGTCCAGGGGAACGAGCCACGGCACCGCGATCGCCGGCAGGATCGCGACGGGAAACAGCTTCGCGAGCACGCCGAGCCCGAGCGCGACCGCGGCGAGCCCCGGACGACGATCGAGCGCCGCCCACACGGCGAGCGCCATCAGGAGGGCAGGGAAGAGGTCGAAGCGGAAGGTGATCGCGAGAGCCGCGCCGATCGTCAGGACGATCAGCCGGACGGCGGCCCGCCGCAGCCGAGCCTCCCGGGACCGCGGCGTCGGTGCCTCCGCGTCGCCGCCGAGGCCGACGATGCGCATCAGGACCCAGCCCAGCACGACGAGGAGCGCCGCCTCCCAGCCCGCGAAGAGCCATTTATAGGCATCGAGGTCGACGCCCCCGAACGGCCACGCCAGGTACGGCGCGACCATCGGCACGAGCGCGCCGGGCGGGTATTCGAGCGGGAGGTCGCGATACGGGACCGCGCCGGAGACGACGGCGCGCGCCTTGTCGAGGTAGAGGTTGAGGTCGCCCTGGTTCGGAAACAGCTGATCCGTCGGGTAGAGGGCCGCGACCGCGAGGACAAGAAGTGGCGGGACGGCCAGCAGCGCCGGGATGAGCATCCGCCGAGGCGCCGTCACGCGCGAGAGCCTACGTCAGCGCGCGGACCGGCAAGTCCCTGGGCGAGGCTGGGCCCCGCGACGACCGTGCCGCAGGGGCCCGCAGGTCAGCCGGCGGGGACGGCGGCCTTGCCGCCCTCGACGAAGGTCTTGAGCCCGGACACGATCCAGATGATCCCGTTGCCGAAGCTCGCCGCGGTCTTCGAGCCGGTGCGCACGCCCTTCGTCGTGACGGTCAGCTTCGTGGCGCCGTCCTCCGCCTCGAGCTCCCAGACGTGCCGAACGGGCCCCTCCGCCTCGACCTCCGGATCCCACCGGGCCAGGAAAGTCATCTCGAGCGTCCTCGGCGGGTCGCAGACGAGGACCTCGCCGTCGGCCGCGACCGTCCCGTCGGGATAGTCGTAGCTGACCCTCGACCCGACCTTCCAGTCCGACTTCACGATGGTGCCGTAGTAGTACTGCTGCGTCTCCGCGCCATCGGTGATGGCGCGCCAGACCCGGTCCGGGTCAGCGTTGATGTAGATGGTGTAGACGTGCTCGAGCTCGTCCGGCGGGACAGCCATGGGTGCCTCCACGTGATCCTTGATGGCGCTCATCGTTCCGACGACCGGCGCCGCGTACTTGCTGATCCAGCGGTCGTGGATCCGGCGGATCGGGACGGGGTTGAGGTAGTGGCGCTTTTCGCGCCCGACCTTCCGCGTCGAGATCAGCTCGGCCGACTCCAGCACGTCCAGGTGCCGCATCACCCCGAACCGGGTCATGTCAGGCAGGTAGGCCGTGAGCTCGCCGAGCGATTGGCCATCACGCTCGAAGAGCCTGTCCAGGAGCAACCGTCGACTCGGGTCGGCCAGCGCCCGGAACGCCGGAGCCGTCGAGTCATCCACCGCGCGGACAATAGGTGACTGTTTGGTCACATGTCAAGCGTTGCGGGCGGGTCCGTACCATGCCGGGATGGCCGATCCAGATCGAACTCTCTATAGCGACAGCCTCGGTACCGAGATCTACGACCTCCAGAGCGCGGCGATCGCGCCAGAGCGGCCGTCGGGAGGCGACGTCGCGTTCTTCCGGCGTCTGGCGGAGACGGCCGGCGGGCCCGTGCTCGAGATTGGAAGCGGGACCGGGCGGGTGGCGATCCAGCTCGCGGAGGCCGGGTTCGACGTGGTCGGAATCGACCGGTCCACGGCGATGCTGCGCGTCGCGGAGGGGCGCCGCGCGTCCCTCGCGCCGGAGGTTGCGGGTCGGCTGACATTCCTGGTCGGCGACATGACGGCGCTCGACCTCGGTCGTCCGTTCGGGTTGATCGTCGCGCCCTCCAGGGTCTTCCAGTTCGCGCTCACCTCGGAAGCCCAGCGTGCCGCGCTTCGGGCCATGAAGGCACACCTGCGTGTCGACGGCCGGCTCGTCCTCGACCTGTTCGACCCGGCGTTCGAGTACATCGGCCCCGATGCGATCTTCCCGGCGCGCTCGGGCGAGGTCGTTCACCCGAGGACCGGCAACGTCGTGGTCTGGGAGATCCTGGGCCGGCCGCCGGACCCTGCTGCGCAGCTCGTCGTGTCCGACTGGACGGCGCGTGAGCTTGGCCCGTCCGGCGAGGTCCTCCGGGAGGAGACGGAACGCTTGACGCTTCGGTGGTCGACTCGCAGCGAGATGCGGCTCCTCTTCGAACTGGAGGGCCTCGAGGTCGACGCCGAGTACGGCGACTTCGACGGCGGCCCGTCCGAATACGGCAAGGAACAGGTCTGGGTGCTGGGGCACGCCGCGTGAGCCCTACGATCAAGCCTCACTCGAATTCGGAGGAATGGGATGCGCGTCGGCTTTGTCGGGCTCGGGACGATGGGCGGCGCGATGGCCGCGAACGCGGCGCGGGCCGGCTTCGAGGTCAGCGCCTGGAATCGCACGCCCGGCCGGGCGGCTGAGCTGGCGGACGTCGGTGTCACCGTCGCCGAGAGCGCGGCGGCCGTCGCCGACGCCAGCGACGCGATCATCACGATCGTGTCGGACACGCCGGACGTCGAGGCCGTCCTGTTCGGCGAGCGTGGCGTCGCCGCGGGCGCGAAGCCGGGCAGCCTCGTCATCGACATGTCGACCATCTCGCCATCGGCCACGCGCGAGTTCGCCACGCGGCTCGCGAGCCAGGAGATCGCGATGCTCGACGCGCCCGTCTCCGGCGGCAGCGAGGGCGCGAAGAACGGGACCCTGTCGATCTTCGTCGGGGGCGAGGCAGCGGATCTCGAGCGCGCTCGGCCGGTCCTCGAGAGTCTCGGCACCACGATCACTCATGTCGGTCCGATCGGCTCCGGCCAGGCGGTGAAGGCGGTGAACCAGGTGATCCTCGCGGGCACGTACCTGGGCGTCGCGGAGGGGATCGTGCTGGCGCTGAAGTCGGGGCTGGACGTCGAGCAGGTGGTCGGCGCGCTGTCCGGCGGGGCCGCGCAATCGTGGGTCCTCACGAACCGCAGCGGGCGGATGCTCGAGAACGACTACCCGCTGGGGTTCAAGGTCGCGCTGCACTTCAAGGACCTGGGCATTGCCCTCGCCATGGCGAGAGAGCTCGGCGTCTCCCTCCCGGTCAGCGCGCTGTGCGAGGCGATCGAGGGCGGCCTGATGGGCCAGGGCCACGCCGAGGAGGACATGTCCGCGGTCGCCCGCTCGATCCGCTCGCTCTCCGGCCTCGAGGCGTAGCCCCGGGCGGCTCGCGCTCCCTACAGGGACCGGGCCGCCGCGTCCTTCGCGACGTTCCCGATGATCGTGGCGATCTCCTCCGGCTTCGACCACATCGGCCAGTGGCTGGTGGGCAGGTCGATCCACGTCGCGTTCCGCAGCTCGGGGATGCCCGCCAGCCAGGACATCACCGGCTCCTCGGTCGCGTACTTCCTGTAGTCCTCGGACGTGAAGCCCGTGGCGATCAGCGTGCTTGGAATGTCCCGACGGGCGTCGTTCGTGAGCTCGATCGACTCGCGCAGCACGCCTCCGGGAACCGGCACCGCGCGCTGGCGCATCGTCTCCTTCTGCTCCTCGGACAGGCCGTCGAAATTCTCACCCGCTTCGATCTCGCTCCAGACGAACGCCTTGTCGCCCTGCTGATCCGGGTCGAGCGCCCCGACCCCCGGCGCCGTATCGACGTAGACCATCGCCGCGATCTTCTCCGGCACGCGATCGCTCGCGGCGTACCCGGAGAAGCCGCTCGCGCTGTGGACGACCAGCACGACCGGGTGTCCGGCGGCCTCGATGGCATCGACGATCGCATCGACGTGGTCGGAGAGGTGGATCTGCGCCCGATCCGTCTCCGCCGATTCGAGACCGGGTAGCGTCAGCGCCGTCACGTCGTGGCCGTCGCCGCGCAGGATCGTCGCGACCTCGTCCCATGCCCACGCGCCAAGCCAGAAGCCCGGCACCAGGATGATTGGCGCTCCGCTGCGCTGCTGCTCAGTCATGAAGGTCCTCCTGCATTGATCGTTCTGCCATGATTGACCCGCGGCGGCACGGGTTGGGCCACGCGCATCAAGATCCCGCTCGACTCGGTGACCGGCCAGGTGATCGCGCAGGCCGATGACGCCGGCCTGGAGACCGAGGTGGATGGTCGGCTATCGGCCAGCGTCAAGACCACGTGGCGTCCGGCGCCGGCTCGCTGAAGTCGACGCGCATGACGAGCCTGCGCTTGCCCGGCCGGCTGACCTCGCGCATCCCCGCAGCGGCGAAGACGCTCTCGGCTCCCACGTG
>DASTIE010000147.1:0-8465 GCA_035717865.1 Candidatus Limnocylindrales bacterium | reverse complement strand
CGATCGTCGCGGCCCTCCGTGTAGACGCGCGAGAAGCCATCGAACAGGACGCGTGTCGCGGAGGCCCGCAGCTCATACGGACCGGCCGCGAGCTCCGCGGTCGTCGTCTCGAGCTCCTTGGCCTCCATCTGGCTGGCCAGGGCGCGCTGCCAGATCAGGCGGTACAGCCGGAGCTCTTCCGGCTTGAGGTACGGCGCCATCGAGTCCGGGTCGCGACCGAACGACGTCGGGCGGATCGACTCGTGGGCCTCCTGGGCGCCCTTCGACTTCGTCTTGTAGACGCGGCCCTTGGGCATCGTGTACGGCTCGCCGAAGCGCTGGCGGATCACGTCGCGGGCCTCGCCCATCGCGACGCCGGCCATCGCCACCGAGTCGGTTCGCATGTAGGTGATCAGGCCGACGTGGCCGTCGGGCGTGTCAACGCCCTCGTAGAGCCGCTGCGCGATCGACATCGTCCGTTTCGGGCTGAACGACAGCTTGCGGCTCGCCTCCTGCTGGAGCGTCGAGGTCGTGAACGGCGGCGCCGGGCTGCGCTTCTGCTTCTTCGTCCCGATCGAGATCACGCGGGGCTGCAGCGTGCGGAGCGTCTCGGCGTGGTGCTCGGCGAGCGTCCCGTTGTCGACTTCGATGGGCTTGCCTTCGATGCGAACGAGCTCCGCCTCGAACTCCTCGCCCTTCTCCGTGGCCAGGAGGGCGCGGAGGGTCCAGTACTCCCGCGCGACGAAGGCATCGATCTCGCGCTCCCGCTCGACCACGAGACGGACGGCCACGGATTGCACGCGACCGGCGGACAGGCCGCTCCGCACCTTGCGCGAGATGAGCGGGCTGAGCGTGTAGCCGACGAGCCGGTCGACGATCCGGCGCGCCTGCTGCGCGTCGACGAGGTGCTCGTCGATCTCGCGGGGGTTCGCGAAGGCGTCCTTGATCGCCCGCTCGGTGATCTCGGAGAAGGTCACCCGCCGGGTCTTCGACTTCGCGACGTGCGCCGCCTCGGTCACGTGCCAGGCGATCGCCTCGCCCTCGCGGTCGAGGTCCGTCGCGAGGAAGACCGTGTCCGCGGACTTCGCGGCCTTCTCGATGTCGGAGACCTGCTTGCGCCGGTCCTCGGACACGACGTACTCGGGCTCGAAGCCATGCTCGACATCGACGCCGAACTTGCCCTTGCCGGGATTGTCCGGCAGGTCGCGGACGTGGCCGTACGACGCCAGGACGCGGTAATCGTCGCCAAGGTAGCGCTCGATCGTCCGCGCCTTGGCCGGGGATTCCACGATCACAAGGTGCTTCGGCACGGCCGGGAGTATACGCACAGGTCGCTTATGTCCCGATCAACCGCGAGCGCGTCGGCGGCCTGCGGCGCGGACGGGCCCGAAGGGCCCGAGCCATATCGGCGTCTACGCCTCGCGGACGCGGCGGAGGAAGTCCTCGTCGATATCGAGGTCCTCGGTGTCCTCGGCGTCCGGCGACAGCGCCACGAGGCCGGCTGCGCGTTCCTGCTCCGCGCCTGCCTGCGGGATCTCGACGAACCGGATCATCGCCATCGGGAAGACGAAGGTCGAGGCGGAGAAGTCGATGAACACCGGTCGCTTGCCGTCGATCGTGCGCACGTTGGTGCAGACGATCGTCAGGTCGGACGGCTTCGGCTCCTCGATGAGGTCGACCGCAAGCGGCTGGTCGTTCATGAGGTGGAGGATGGCGCGGATCACGGTCGGGACCGTACCACCGGCTCTGGCGGCGACTTCCCCACCCGATGGTCCGGTGCGGTGTAGTCCGGTTGCCTCGCGGAGCGTGCCTCAGGCGGCTTTCCGGTTCGGGCTCGCACCCGCCAGCGCGCCCAGCGGCTCGTAGCGGCCGCGGCGCGCCAGCACGAGGCCGCTCGCCTCCAGCCGCGTCAGCGCCCGGAGCACCTCGCCGAGGGTGTGGCGGGTCACGGCAACGAGCTCGTCCGCGGTGACGGCACCATGCACGATCGCCTCGCCGACGGCCTTCTGCGCGGGATCGCGGCCGGAGAGCACCGATCGCACCGTCGGCAGCCGCACCTTCGGGGAGATGACCACGCCGCCGGGGCTCGCGGGCCGGCCGGCGTCCGGTGGCTGGAGCGGCGCGCCCTCGTGTGAGCCGCCCTCGAGCGCGGCGGCGCCGAACAGCCCGAGATCGTCGAGCAGCTGCGGGATGCCGGACACGACGCGCGCTGCCCCGCCCCACTCCCGCAGGAAGCCGTTGCAGCCGGCGGACATCGGCGAATCGATCGAGCCGGGCACGAGGAAGCATTCGCGGCCCTGCTCCAGGGCCCAGGACGCCGTGAGGAGGGCGCCGCTGCTCGCGCCCGCCTCGACCACCACGACGGCGTCCGTGGAGCCGCTGATCAGGCGGTTGCGTTGGGGGAACGTGCCCTTCGAGGGCTCGGTCATCGGCGCGTACTCGGACAGCACCGCGCCACCGCCCTCGACGATCGCATCGGCGAGCCGATCGTGGGCCCGCGGGAAGAGGCGGCCGTGGCCGCCGCCGATGAACGCGATGGTCGGGCTGCCCTCCGCGACCGCGGCGGCGTGCGCCGCGCCGTCGATCCCGATCGCGAGCCCCGAGACGACGGTGGCCTCCGCGCGAGCGAGCGCCGTGGCGATGCGGCTCGCGATCCGTCGGCCCGCTGGGCTGGGACGCCGCGTGCCGACCACGCCGACGACGTGATCAGAGGCGAGGGCCGCCAGCGAGCCCCGCACGAACAGCGCTGGCGGTGGCATGTCGATGGCCAGCAGGCGGGTCGGGTAATCCGAATCACCCTGCGCCACGACGCGCAGGCCCTCTCGCTCCACCTCCGCGAGGATCGTCGCTCGGCGCGCGGCGGCCAGGATGATGCCCGCCGCGACGTTGGCGGGCATCGGCCGCGCCTCACCGTCCGTTGCGCGGCTCGCCTCGACGAGCGCCACCGTCGCGCGGGGTTGCGTCGCGACGTCCAGGACGGCGGCTGGCGAGCCGAGCCGCTCGACGAGCCGCCCGAGGGTCAGCGGACCGAGGCCGTGCACGGACAGCAGGACCGCGACCGCATCCCGGTCGGCGCGCGACATCGGCTCGGGCCGCGCCGGTGTGGAACTCCACGTCCTCTCCATGGCCGAGTCCTCTCCTCCGTCCGGGCCGACGCCAACGCCGAGCATCGTCAGACCGCCAGCGCCAGGTGATTTCGAGTGGCCGGCGGGCGCCAGCGGGCCGCCTCCTCCAGGTGCTCCGGCTCGACCGCAGCGGAGCCGGCGAGGTCGCCGATGGTCCGAGCAACGCGCAACAGGCGCTCCGTTCCGCGGCCCGATAGGAGCTCACTGTCCGCGAGCAGCGTGAGCCGTTCGCCGGCCTCCGGTGAGAGGTCGGAGATCGCGCGCAGGCGCCTGCCGCTCACGCGCGAGTTCAGGCGCCGACCAGGTCGCGCGAGCTGTCGGGCACGGGCCTCGGCGATCCGCGCCGCGACGACGCTGGAGGACTCCGGCTCGGACCCGCTGACCATCACCTCGGCCGGCATCCGGGCGAGGGTGACCCAGACGTCGATGCGATCGCGCAACGGCCCCGAGATGCGGCCGACGTAGCGGTCCGGTACCAGCGGCGGACAGTCGCAGCGCCCCTCCATGCCGGCGTAGCCGCAGGGACATGGGTTCATTGCGGCGATGAGCTGGAAGCGCGCAGGCAGCGTCGCGGAGCCCGCGGCGCGCACGATGGTCACCCGGCCGTCCTCGAGCGGCTGGCGCAGCGCCTCCAGGACGTCGCGCGAGAACTCCGCCAGCTCGTCGAGGAACAGGATTCCGCCGTCCGCTCGGGTGACCTCTCCGGGCGTCAGGCGCGGTCCGCCGCCGACGATCGCCGCGTAGGAGCTCGTGTGGTGGGGCGCGCGGAACGGCGGTCGCCTGATCAGCCCGGTGATCTGGACACCGGAGACCGAGGCGATGATGGTGGCGCCGAGCGAGTCCTCGTCGGACAGGGCGGGCAGCAGCCCCGGGATCGTTCGGGCGAGCATCGTCTTGCCGGTGCCCGGCGGCCCGATGAGCAAGAGCCCGTGGCCTCCCGCGAGCGCGACCTCCAGCGCCCGTCGCGCCTCCAGCTGGCCGCGCACGTCCGAGAGGTCCGGCGGGGCCAGCACGGGCGCGAGGGCCGGCACGGCCGGTCCCGATGCAGCGGTGACGGAGGCCGAGGCCATCTCGACGCGCGCCGGCGGCTTGGGCCCGGCACGGTGGCGCTTCCGGAGCGCATCGACCGCGTCGGTCAGGGTCCCGACCGGCACGACCTCCAGGCCATCGACGAGCCGCGCCTCCGCGGCCCCATCCGCCGGCACGAGCACGCGGCCGACGCGCCGCCGCGCCAGCGCCGCGACCATGGGCAGCAGCCCGGGCACGGTTCGAATCTCGCCCCCGAGCGAGACCTCGCCGATGAGCGCCGCTCGCCCGGCCAGCGGCACGAACTGCTCCGACCCGATCAGGATCCCGACGGCGATGGCCAGATCCGCGGCGGAACCGGTCTTGGGCACGTCCGCCGGCGCCAGGTTGACCGTGATCCGGCGCGGCGGATGCACGAACCCGGAGTTCCGCAGCGCGCCGCGGACGCGCTCCCGCGCCTCGCGGATCGACGCGTCCCCGAGCCCGACGATCGTGAATCCCGGCAGCCCGGGCGCTACGTCGACCTCGACGCGGATGACACGCCCATCGAGCGCGACGAGCGTTGCGGAGAGAAGCGTGGCCAGCACACCGCCACCCTACGAACCCCGGCTTATCTCCGGCTCACCTGCTGCCGGGTGGCCGCCAGCCGGCGGCACGAGCGGCAGGCAGCGTCACCGCGCCCCCGCGCCGGCCCCGAGCCGCGCCGGAGCCCCGCCGGCGCCCGGCGTGACCTGCGGCGCGAAGACTGCGTCGATCGCCTGAGCGAGCTCCACGATCTCGCGGCCCAGCGGCGAGTCCGGCTTCGAGTAGGCGAACGGCGAGCCCGTGTTCTGCGCGGAGATCGCGACCCGGTACTCGTTGGTGATCTTGGTCTCGAACTCGCGCTTGAGCGCGCTCTCGGCGGCCCCCACGGAGATCCCGGTGAACGCGTTGGAGCGGTTCAGCGCCAGCTTGAGCCGCTTCGGATCGAACCCGATCCGCCGCAGCGCCTCCAGCACGAGCCGCGCGTTCTTCAGGCAGGACAGGTCGGCCGTCATGACGATATGGACCTCGTCCGCGTGCTCCAGGACGGACAGGGTCAGGTCGCCGAGGCGCTTGTCGACGTCGACGATCACGTAGTCGTACATCGACCGCAGCATTGCCAGCACGGAGGCGAGATTCTCCGGGGTGACGAGGTCGGCTTCCTCCGGCGAGGTCGGCGCGAGCAGGAGATCGACCCCCGAATCGTGTTTGAGGATCACGCCCTTCAGCAGCTCGGCATCGATCTGGGGGGCCGTCATGAGGTCCGTGATCGATTTCCGGTCGTTCCCGAGGTCCAGAAACACGCGGTGGTCGCCGAACTGCAGCACAGCGTCGACGAGTGCCACCTTGCGGTCCAGCTCCGTCCGCAGCGCGATCGCGGTGTTGATCGCGATCGTCGTGGCCCCGACGCCGCCCTTGGCGCCGTAGAAGGCGATCATCTTGCCGAGCGGCGGCCGGGCCCGCGACGAGGCATCCGACCCGCCGAACCGCGACAGCAGGCCCTTCATCCGCGCGAGCAGCTCGGCCTGGTGGAAGGGCTTGACGAGGTAGTCGTCCGCGCCGGCGCGGAGGCCGCGGACCTTCTGTTCGACCTCCTTCTCGGACGTCAGCATGATGATCGGGATGTGGTGCTTGCCCGCCTCGGTGGCCCGGATCCGTTCCGCGACGGCGTACCCATCGAGCTTCGGCAGGCTGACGTCGAGCAGGATCAGGCCCGGCGACTCCGATTGCCAGAGCTTCAGCGCCTCCTGCCCGTCCCCCGCCACCACGACGGTGTAGCCCGCCTGCTTCAGGGTGTACTGGAGGAGGCGCTGGACGTTCGCTTCGTCGTCGACGACAAGGATCTTGGTCATGCCACTCCCCGGTTGAAAAGGCTATTCGGCTGAGCCGCGCGAACCGCCCGGACCCATGCCCCGATTGACGTAGTTCGTGATCGGCTCCACGAGCCGGGTGAACTCCGTCGGGATGACGAACTTGGTCGCCGGGCTGGCCCCGAGCGCCTTGAGCGCCTCTAGATACTGCAGGGCCATCGTCTTCTCGTCGACCCCGCTGGCGGCACCGAAGATCCGCGTGAGGGCCTCGCTGAACCCCTCGGCGCGGAGGATCGCCGCCTGGCGGTCACCCTCGGCCTTGAGGATCTCCGACTGCTTCTGGCCCTCCGCGACGTTGATCGCGGCCTGCCGGGTGCCCTCGGATTCCGTGATGACGGCGCGCCGGGTCCGCTCTGCGGACAGCTGCCGGTTCATCGCGTCCTGGACGTCGCGCGGCGGCGTGATCTCGCGGATCTCGACGGTCGTGACCTTGCCGCCCCAGCGCTCGGTGACCTCGTCCAGCTTGACGCGCAGGACCTCGTTGATCTGCTCGCGCTTGGAGAGCACCTCGTCGAGGAGGATGTCGCCGATCACGGCGCGCAGGGTCGTCGTCGCGACGCCCTGCAGGGCCCCGGCGAAGTTGGTGACGTTGACGACGCTCTTGAGCGGATCGCTGATCCGCCAGTAGATCAGGAAGTCGACGTTGATCGGCGCGTTGTCCTTGGTGATCGTCGTCTGGCTCGGGACCTCGATGAACTGCTCGCGCGTGTCGACGATCTTCGGCGTCCAGATGAACGGGATCAGGAAGTTCAGGCCCGGACCCCGGACCCATTCCTCGCGGGCCTGGCCCAGGCGGTACACGACCATCATGTAGCCCTGCCGGACGACCCGGACGGACAGGTACAGGATCACGAGCAGGACGACGACGATGAACGCGCCGCTCGCGAGCACGACTGGGAGCTCCACCGGTTACCTCCGTTCCGCGACGCGCGGACCTGGCCGCGGTGTCACGTACCTGTCGATGATGACGTGTCCGGCTCCACGGTGAGCGTCAAACCGTCAACCCTCGTGATCCGGACCGGCGTGCCGCGGTCCAGCGTCCGACCGTCCGCGCTCCGCGCCGTCCACTCCTCGCCCGCCGCGTAGACCGAGCCGAGCGGGCGCAGCGGCGACCGGACCTCGCCGGACGCCCCCGGTGCGACGGCCGTCCCGTACGCCGGCGCGGGGCCGAAGCGCCGCGACTGCACCACGCCGAAGGCCACCAGGCCGACGATGATCGCGAAGGTCACGGAGATCGTGATGACGACCGCCGGGGCCACGCGGGAGAGCGGCTCGAACGGGTCCACGGGGCCCGTGAACAGGAACGACAGGCCCAGCCCGACGCACAGCACGCCTCCGAATCCAAGGAGGCCGTGGCTGGTCACGGTCACCTCCAGTCCGAACAACACGAACCCGAGGACGATCAGCACCAGCCCACCGACGTTCAGCGGCAGCGTTCCCGCGCCGATCAGGGCGAGCAGGATCATCAGCGCGCCCAGGATGCCGGTGACGAAGTTCGGGCTGTAGAGCTCGGCGATGATGGCAATCGAGCCGGCCGACAGCAGGATCCCGACGATCGTGGGGTCCGCGAGGATGCGGAAGAACGCCAGGAACGGGTTCATGCCGACCTCGTTCGTGACCGCCGCCGTCAGGTCGAGGGTGACGGACCGGTTGCCGGCGACGGTGACCGTCTTGCCGTTGGCGAACGCGATGACCTCGTCGAGCGTGCTGGCGATGCCATCCACGGCGCCCTGCTCGACCGCCTCGTTCGCGGGCGAGGAGCGCGCGTCGCGGACGGTCGAGACGGCCCACTCGACGCTGCGATCGCGGGCGTCTGCGATCGAGGTGATCTTGGCGATGGCGTCGTTCTTGACCTTGTCGCCGAGGGTGCCCGGGATGTCCGTCCCGTCGCCGCTGATCGGCGAGGCGGCGCCGATGCTCGTGCCCGGCGCCATCAGCGCGATATTGCTGGCCAGGGTGATGAACGTCCCGGCGCTGGCGGCGAAGCCACCCGCGGGCGCGACCCAGACGATGACCGGGATGGGCGCCTCGAGGAGCGTGCCGACGATGTCGTTCGTCGCGGTCAGCTCGCCGCCCGGTGTGTTGAGCTTGATCACGACCGCCGCCGCGCCGCGCTGCTGCGCGCTCCCGATCGAGTCGGCGAGGTACTTCGCCATCGTGTGATCGACGATCCCGGTCGTGGGCAGCACGACGACCTCTGGGCCGGCGCCGCGCACGCCGGATGCACCGAATGCAAAGGCGCCCAGCGCCATGAGCGTGAGGCCCAAGCGCCCCCTGGTGGACACGGTGGTCACCACCTCCGCGGGCAGTATCGCACCGCCGCGCGGAAGGGTCGGGCGTCCGACCGGGGCGCTCGACGGTCGATCCGGGCGGTCAGACCCCGACGCGCTCCAGATGGTCGAACACGAGTGAGCTCCACGTCTCCATCCGATCCACGACCTCG
>DASTIE010000146.1:0-24258 GCA_035717865.1 Candidatus Limnocylindrales bacterium | reverse complement strand
TAGATCCGCGCCCTCATCCGCCATGGCCCGCGCCCGGGCGACGGCGCGCGCGACGTGGTCCGGTCCGGGCGCGAGCAGGCCGTCGCCGGAGAACGAGTCGGGCGTGGCGTTGAGGATGCCCATCACGTAGGTCCGCTCGCCCCAGTGGAACGTGCGAGGCCCGATGACCGTCACGGAGCCGGCTCCTCCGGGTCGCGCACGAGCGGGTCGTCGACCCAACGCCGGCGCGCCTCGCCGACGAGGTACAGCGAGCCCGCGACGACGACCGGACCCTCGGCAACGGTGAGCGCGCGATCGAGGGCCGCCCCGGCATCGGTCAGCACCGTCAGCTCCGTCTCGGGGCGGAGCCGCCGCCAGCGCCTCGCGAGCTCCGCTGCCGGGAGCGGCCGCTCACCGGGCACCTGCGTGACGATGACGCGGGCGCCCTCGAGCGCCTGCGATTGGAGCAGCGCCTCGATGATCCCGTCGACGTCCTTGTCGCCCATGGAGCCCTGGACCAGCGTGATGGGGGCGCCCGGGCCGCCATCTCCCGGCGCGCCGAGGTAGGCCCGGAGATCGTCCAGCGCCTGCGCGAGCGCCGCGGCGCCGGCCGGGTTGTGGGCGCCGTCGAGCAGCACGTCTCGGCCGTCGACCCGGAGCAGCTCGAGGCGGCCTGGCCACGTCGCGCTCCCGTAGCCGCGCCGCCTGGCATCCGCGCCGACGCTCGCGATGCCCGCGCTCTCGAGCGCGTCCAGCACCGCGTCCGCGACCGCCGCGTTGTGCGCCTGGTGCCGGCCACGGAGCGAGATCCTCGTCGGGCCGAGCGCGCGGAGCGCGACCTCGATGCCGTCGCGGTCGAGGGCCAGGACCTCCGGGGGGCCTACCTCGGTGAGCGGAGCCTCCACCCTCCGCGCCCGGCGCCGGATCGCCGCAAGGGCCGCGCCGGTCGCGCCGGTCACCGCGACGTCGCCGCGTTCGATGATCGCGGCCTTCTCCCGCGCGATCGCTTCGACCGTGTCGCCGAGCCACGCCTGGTGATCGAGCGCGACGTTGGTGATGGCGGCGACGCCGCCGTTCCAGGCATGCGTGGCGTCCAGCCGCCCCCCGAGCCCGACCTCGACGAGCGCGACCGTCACGCCCTCGTCGGCGAACCATCGGAACAGCATTGCCGTGAGCAGCTCGAACTCGGTCGGCTGGCCGTGGCGCCGCTCGATGCGGTCGGCCGCCTCCAGCGCGTCGCCGACGAGGGCCGCGAACGTCACCGGATCGATCGGCCGGCCGTCGATCTCCATCCGCTCCCGGTAGGACACCAGGTGCGGCTTGGGCGTCGTCCCGACGCGGATGCCCGCGGCGCGCAGCGCGCTTCCGGCGAGCGCCAGGACGCTGCCCTTGCCGTTCGTTCCGCCGACCAGGGCGCCGTGAACCGCCAGCTGCGGATCGCCGAGGACGTGCAGGAGTGCCCGAGTCCGTGCCAGCCCAAGCCGAATGCCGAACCGCCCGCGCTGCTCCAGCGCACGGACGGCGGCGTGGTACGCCCGCGCGGCGGCCGGGTCGTGGCCCGCGGCGTCGCTATCCGGGAGCGAGGGCCTCAACGGGCGCTCAGCTCCTCCTCGTAGAACACGCACTGATTGAAGCGCGGCGAGAGGCACACGTCGTTGACGTAGCTCTGCTCGAGGTGCACGCCGCCTCGCAGCTGGCAGCGCGAGACGACGCTGTCCTGGCGGACGATGCCCTTGAGGAGGTGCGGCGCGTGGATCGGGAGGGCGCCGCGCGACCCGGTCACGTAGAAGTGCGGGCAGACGTTCCGGCGGAGGTTTGGCAGCCCGAAGGCCCGGGTCCTGGCCGGGTCGGCACCGCCGCCCACGGGGAAGCCGAATCGCCGATCGGGCGGCCGGCTCGGCTGCATCCCGAATCGCTCCGGAGCGGAGGGCATCCCCGACGCCATCCCATCAGTGGTGTCGGGGACAGGGGCCGTCGACACCCGCGCGATGGGGCCGAGGCCGAACGGTGGACGTCCGCTGACTCGGGCCCCGCGACTCGTCTTGGGACCGCCTGGTTGCACGTGTTCCCCCACTCCGTCGACGGTCAAGCCGCCGCACGTTTCCAGCGTACACCGGGAAACGCGCTCGGCGGAACCGCAGCGAACCCCACCGAACCGCTCGGAAGCGGCGACGACGCAGCGACCGGGCCCGATCGGGCCCGCCGCATGCGACGATAGGAGGCAGATGCCGTCCCGCCGCGCCGCGTCGCATGTGCGCCCCCGTCCGCCGTCGAGCGGTCGGCCGCGCCTCCAGCCGGTCAGGGCCGAGGCGCCGGACCGGCGCCGGGTCCGCCAGCACAAGGGCCTCGAGGCTCGCCGTCGTCGCGCGCCGCTCGTGACCCGCACGGTGCTCGCGCTGTCGGTTGCCGTTCTCGCGGCCGGGGCCTTCCTCGTCGCCAGCGGCGGCGTCGGGCCGGCGCTTTCGACCCTCGCCGCGGGCTTCGGCACGGCGCTCGGCAGGCTGACCGCGACGCCGCTCCCGACGGACAACGTCGCCCCGCCGACGGAGTCGCCGCGGATCGCGGTGCCGGCCGAAGCCTTCACGAACAGCCAGGTCGTGGACCTCAGCATCACCGTCCCGGTCTCGGTGCTCGGCGACCAGACGGCCCGCGTCCGCATCTACCTCGCCCTCGAGGGGCTGGAGCCCGCGCCGGTCGTCGACGTGCCCGTCGGGACCACGAGCCGGATGATCGTCCCGTTCGAGCTGACCGAGGGGCGGAACAACATCTCGGCGACGCTGTTCCGAGGCGACGAGGAGTCCGACCACTCACCGGTCGTGACGTACATCCTCGACGTCACGCCGCCCAAGATCACCATCACGACGCCGAAGGACGGCGCCGCGATCAAGACGCAGCAGGTCCGGATCAAGGGCACGACGCAGAGCCGGACGGACCTCGTCGCCCACAACGACAGCAACGACACCTCCATCTCCACCGCCGCGACCGGCGACGGCTCCTTCGAGCTCACGCTGACGCTCGCAGCCGGAACCAACGAGATCACGATCACGGGCATCGACCCGGCGGGGAACACCGGCTCGTCGACCCTCACCGTGATCCAGGGGTCGAAGGAGCTCGGCGTCCGCCTGTCGTCCTCGATCTACCGCGTGAGCGTCTCCAAGCCGCCGTCGTCGATCCAGCTGTCGGTGACGGCGACGGATCCAGCCGGGAAGCCGCTCGCCGGCGCGACGGCCTTCTTCACGCTCCAGATCCCGGGCCTCTCCCCGATCTCGAACGAGCTCCGCACCGGCCCCGACGGTCGCGCGGTGTTCACGACGCCGCTGGTCGGCGAGCTGGGCACCGGCGGCGGCATCGCCACGGTCCTGGTCTCCACGGAGCTCTACGGCCAGGCAGCCGACCGCGTGACCCTCAACTTCGTCAAGTAGACCCAGCTTCCCCGGCGCCCAGCCGATCGCAGCGCGCGCTCTGGGTGTAGCGCGACGGATCATGCGCAGCTACCATCCGGTGGCAAGATGTGGCACTGCCCGCACTGCGGAGCACCACAGGCAGAGACCGCTCGCTGCTGGGTCTGCCGTCGTTCATCGACCACCTGTTCGACTTGCCGCCACTTCCGCACGTCGCTCGCCGCCGACGTCGGGTACTGCGCCAGGGATCGCTGGCGGACGCCGCTCACCGGCCTCGAGCTGCGGGCGTGCTGGGAGGAAGGTCGCGGGACGGCGCTCCGCGACGACCAGCCGGCACACGGGCCCGCGACGTCCATCCGGGGTGACGGCGGACCCCTGGACCGCCCGAATCCAATGCGCCTGCGGGGCTTCGTGCCCGTGGAGGAGCTCGACATCGTCGACAGCCCCAGCCGCGAAGGGCGGCGGCCGGAGCGACACACGGACGCGAAGCGGGCGCGGGTCGCGAGACCACGGCAGGCGGTGGGGGACGACGTCGGTGGCGTGAGCGATGACTGGGAGCAGCGCGTCAGCCTCTTCGGAGAGGCCGACGTCCAGTGATGATGACCAAGGACGGTCTGAAAATGGCGCAGGCCGACGAGCCCGGGCGTGACCATTCTCATGGTCAAATCCGGCACTTCGACGGCCAGAACGACCAGCTGAGCGAGGTCATGGTGCCGGCCGAGCGTCCCCCCGCGCTCGTTCACGCTCGGCGACCGCCGCCGAGGAACGGATCGGGCGGACCCATGCCCCCGGATCCGGCTGGCCCGGTCCCTGTACCCCGCCAAGCCGTGGTTTTGACCATGAGATGGGCCTGGGCCTCGGAGAAGCCTCCAGCCGGTAGCGTCGTCGGATCTGGCCCGCTCGCGCTTCGTCAACGACCCGCACAACGACGCCCGTGGAGATATGGCGATCCGCAGCTCAGGCCGGCGGGCAGGTCTCCACTGGCTGGGCCTGCGTGGTGAGGTCGATGTCGCTGCCGGGCGGCAGCGCCGTCCCCTGCGCCGGATCCTGCGCCACGACGACCGCATCGGGGTCGTTGGGGCCGGAGATGGAGCCCACGTCGAAGCCATCGCCGTCGATCTGGAAGGCCGCGTTCGCGAGCGTCACGCAGCGGTAGTCGCCGACCTCGATCGGCTCCGGGGTCGGTGTCGGGGTCGGCGGGGGTGGCGGCGGCGCAGTCGGGGGCGGCGGCGGTGTCGGCGTGGGAACGGGCGTCGGGACCGGCGTGGGTGAGGGGCTCGGCGTCGGCTCGGGACCCTTGGAGACGACGTAGCTGATCGGCGTCTGCGGGGCCACCGCCTGGCCCGCGAACGGCTCCTGGCTGATGACGGCGCCGAGCGGCACGATCGGATCGAAGGCGTCGGTGCGCGTGCCGGGACGCAGGTCGGCGTCGAACAGGACGTTGAGGGCCTCCGACTCGGTCAGGAGCCGGAGGTTCGGGACGGCCGTGAAGTCCGCGCTCTTGGCGACCGTGAGGTCGATCGTCGACCCGCCGTCGACCGTGTCACCCGCCGGCGGGTCCTGGCTGACGATCGTGCCGACGGCGGCGCTGGCCTCCACGACGGCGACCTGCGCGACCTCGAGGCCAACGTCCGCGGCGGCCACACGGGCCTGTTCGAAGGTCATTCCGACGAGATTCGGGACGACGACCTGCGCCGCTGGTGACGGACCGGGTCCGCCGAGGAAGCGGGTCAGCAGGAACCCGGCAAGCGCGAGGATGACGATCGCCAGCACCGCGGTGATCCACAGCCACGGGCTGGTCGCACGGTGCTCGACCTCGTCGTCCTCGTGGCCCTCCTCCTCGACGACGCGGTTCGGGGGCCGGGGAGGGGCCGTGCCCGCATAGGCCTCCCGGGGATAGTCGATTCTCGCCTCCGGGTTCGCCCGCGCGACGCCCGCCGCGACGGTGGGCGTTCCCGCTGCGGATCCGGCCGCGGATCCGGCCGCCGCAGCGCCACTGGCCGCAGCCCCGCCCGCCTCGGCGGCGGCACCAGCCGCGCCGCCCACACCAGCCGCGCCAGCGGTGCCCGCGGCGCTGGCGAGACCAGCCGCTCCCGCGCCGCGATCGTCGCCGATGGCCTGCTCGAGCGCCGCCGCCATCTCCGCCGCCGACCCAAACCGCTCCTCGGGGGTCGTGGCGAGCGCCTTGCGCGTGATCGCCTCGAGCGCCGGCGGGATGCCGCCATGGATGGCCGAGGGGCTGGGGACCGCGCCGGTCAGTCGCGCGGTGGCGATCGCGGCCGCCGTGTCGCCGCTCCAGGGCCGTCGCCCCGTCAGCAACTCGAACAGGACGATGCCGAGGCTGTAGATGTCGGAGGACGGCGAGGCGAGCTCGCCGCGCGCCTGCTCGGGGCTGAAGTAGTGGACGGAGCCCAAGGTCGTGCCCGGCAGCGTCAGCGCGGACTCCGACAGCGCCCGCGCGATCCCGAAATCGGCGACCTTCACCCGCCCCTCGCGGGTCACGAGGATGTTGCCGGGCTTGATGTCGCGATGGACGAACCCGCGGTCATGGGCGGCAGCGACGGCGCGGGCGGCCTGCGCCACGAGCCGGGCGGCGGCGCGCGGCGGCAGCGCGCCCGTCTTGCGCAGGACCGACGCGAGGTCCTCGCCCTCGACGAGCTCCATCACGATGAACGGTCCCACCGGGTCGGTGCCGTAGTCGTAGACCCCGACCACGTTCGGGTGGTTCAGCGACGCCGCCGACTGCGCCTCATGCCGGAAGCGGTCGATGAAATCAGGGTCGGTGCCGTACTCGGGGCGCAGCACCTTCACGGCGATGTCGCGCTCGAGCTGGTTGTCGCGGGCCCGGTAGATGGTGGCCATGCCGCCCTGCCCGAGCAGCTCGACCAGCCGGTACCGTCCGCCGAGGACGGTGCCGATGTCCGTCAAACGACCTCCCTGGGTTCCCCGTTGGCGTTGCGCCGGCGGCCTGCGCCGCCGCCGTCACGCGGCGGGCATCGTACCGTACGACGACGCGGCAGCCGACGCGCGTGACGTCCTGGAACGACCCACCTGCTGCCCGGTGGTCCAGCGCCACAGACCTCGAGGGTCATCGCCCCGAACGCCGCGGCTGCTAGAGGTCCAGCGTGCGGAGATGCGCCCGAAGGTCTGACCCGAGGTCGGGACGCTGGAGCGCGACCTCGACCGTGGCCTGGAGCCAGCCCATCGTGGTCCCGGCGTCGTAGCGGACGCCCTCGAACTCGTACGTGTAGACGGCCTGCTCGTCCATGAGCGCCTCGATCGCGTCGGTGAGCTGGATCTCGCCGCCGGAGCCGCGCTGGGTCTGCTCGAGCTTGTCGAAGATCTTCGGCGTGAGAACGTAGCGCCCGATGACCGCGAGGTCCGACGGTGCGTCCTTCTGCTTGGGCTTCTCGACGATCGCGGTCATCTTGCGGAGTCGGCCGCCGTCGAGCGCGCTGTCGTCCGTCTCGGCCGCGACGATGCCGTAGCGGGAGACCTCTTCCGCCGGGACCTGCATGACGGCGACCACGGAGCTGTGGGTCTGCTCGTAGGCGTGGATGAGCTGCCCGATGCACGGTCGATCCGCGATCACGACGTCATCCGGCAGGAGCACCGCGAAAGGCTCGTGGCCGATGAGGTCCTTGGCCATCAGGATCGCGTGCCCGAGGCCGAGCTGCTCCTTCTGGCGCACGTACGCGAGCTGGGCCAGGTTGCTGATGTGCCGGACCTGGCGGAGCTTCTCGATCTCGCCCTTCTCCTCGAGCACGTGCTCCAGCTCGAGGTTGAGGTCGAAGTGGTCCTCGATGGCGCCCTTGTGGGTCGAGGTGACGATGATGATCTGCTCGATGCCCGCAGCGACCGCTTCCTCGACGCCGTACTGGATGATCGGCTTGTCGACGAGCGGGAGCATCTCCTTCGGCTGTGCCTTGGTCGCGGGCAGGAACCGGGTACCCCAACCGGCTGCCGGGAACACAGCCTTACGGACGCGCAATGGAACCTCACGGGAATGGCCGGCCGGAGTGGTGGCCGCGCCCGAGGATACCACCGGGTTGCCGGCGGACCCCGTTTCGACGCCTTCGAAACCTATGTCGGGAGCGTCTCGGCGAACTCCTGGACCAGTGCCGTGAAGGCCTCCGGCTTGTCGACGTTGGAAAGGTGGCCGGCCCGCGGGATCATCCTGTTGGTCACCCCCGGCACGCCCGCCAGGAACCTTCCCGCGCCGATCCGGAAGACCAGGTCCATGGAGCCGTTGATCACGAGGATCGGCCCACCGTAGGCCAGGAGCTTGTCCCGGAAGCGGCCGCCGGCGAGGCGCTTCACGGCCGCGGAGCCGCCTTTGGCGAAGTGGCCGCCGGCGGTGATGGCGGCGGCGAGCGCGGGCCCGTAGCGGCGCCGGAACCACGCCAGCGCGACGGCGCGGACCGCGGGCTCGGGAGCGAGACGCAGGCCGTGGGCATAGAGCGCGAATGCCAGGCGGCTGAAGCCCTCCGGCTCGCGCGTCGAGCCGGCGATCACGAGGCCCCGAACCTTCTCCGGGTGGCGGCCCGCGACGGTCATCGCGGTGTACCCGCCCAGGGACAGGCCGACGAGGATCACGCGCCCGTTCGTCTCCTGCTCGATCGCCTCGAGGACGTTGCCCACCGCGACGTCGAGGGAGAAGGCCTGGTCCCGTCGCGAGCCGTGCCCGGGCTGGTCGACCGCGATGCAGCGATAGCGATCGGCCAGCGCCGTCATCTGGGGCCACCACACCGAGCGGCCCATCATCGCGCCGTGCACGAAGACGATTGCCGGCGCCCCCTCGGGGCCGGTGACGGACCAGTGCGTGCCGGGCTCGACCGTCATGGGCCGCCCGGCGCCGGCGCGACGACGATCGATTCGACCGGATCCGGCGGCTCGTCCGGGTGGGCGGGATCCGGGCGGCTCGTCGTCGATCGCTGGACGATCAGCGCCGCGAGGAGGATCGTCGCGCCGCCGGCGACCTGGAGCGGCTCCAGGCCCTCGGCGAGGATCACCGCGGCCAGGATCACCCCGACCACCGGCTCGAACAGCATCAGGATCCCGGTGCGGACGCCGCCGATCCAGCGGATGCCGCGCAGGAACAGCACCGACGGGACGGCGGCCGCGAACACCCCGACGTAGAGGAGCAGCCCGAGGACGTCGATCCGCCCGAGGGGGAATGCGAGCGCCGCGGGGCCGTTGGAGGCGACCGTGATGGCCCCGGCGATGACGGTGCTGCCGAGCAGGAGCGCCCACGTGGCGTGGTCGGCCGGGAGGCTGCGGTAGGCGCGGCTCGTGAGCACGAACGCGGTCTGGCAGATGGCGGCCACGAGGGCGAGCCCGATGCCCAGGAGGTCGGAGCCGCCGGAGACCTGGCCGGTCGGGCCGCCCATCACGACGGCGACCATGCCGCCGAGCGCGAGGAGGAGTGCCGCCACGCGGGCGAGATCGAGGCGCTCCCGCCCGAGAAGCACGGAGCCGCCCGCCACCATCGCTGGATAGGTGTAGAACGCCAGGAGCGCGAGCGCCACGCTGGTCTTCTCGAAGGCCAGGAACGAGGCGAGGTTCAGGACCGCCGCGAGGACGACGGCGATGAGCAGCCACGTTCGTCCGCGCCGGTCGACGGCGGCGCGCTCCGCGCCCATGCCACGCCGCTGGATGGCGACGATGAAGAGCCACAACGCGAGCGCGCCCACGCCCGCGCGCCACGTGACGAAGGCGAAGGGCGCCATCCCCTCGCCGTAGGCGATCTTCGAGAGGACGCCGAGCGACCCGAACAGCGAGGCCGAGAGGACGACGGTGCCCGCGCCGAGCAGGGTCGACCGCGGCGCGGCGCTGTTCAAGCGGCGGTGGTCAAGCGGTGGTCAGGACGGGCCCGTGCCGGGCTCGCGCCGCGCGCCGGCCAGGCGGATGCCGGTGAACGGGACGCGGATCTCGCGGAAGGCCTCGATCGAGACGAGGAAGCCCGCGAGCAGCAGCACCACCGAGATGAGCTTCGCCACGGCGAACGGCCCGGTGACGCCGAAACGGTTCAGCGAATCGCCGGCCGACGCGACGAACCCGCCGAGGGCAATCAGGAGCGTCGCCGGCACGCGGCTGTGCAGGCGCCCCCGGACGAGGCCGTTGAGCGCCCCCGGCAGCGACGCCACGAAGTTCACGGGCAGCGCCACGATCGAGATCAGGAGGTTGAACAGGAAATGGTCGCCGGGCTGGTTGGGGTCCAGGTTGTAGGCGAGGACCCGCTTCTTGGGCATGAAGATCCACGCCGAGAACAGCGCCCCGAATGCCAGTGCGAACCCGCCGGTGATGTTCAGGAACGGCGTGAGCAGCCGCAGCGAGCCCGGGAACAGGTCGGCGACGGGCTGGCCGGTGGCCGGATCGAGCCGGTACGGCTCCGCCAGCGGCACGGTCGCGGTGAGCACCAGGGCGAGGATGCTGGCGGCCCCGATACCGACGGCCACGAACGCCGGCCAGCGCTCGTTCTGGAAGTACGTCTCCACCGCGACGGCGAGCGCCAGGAGGCCAGCGCCGATGAAGTACAGGATCGGGGTGCTGCCGGCACCCTCGTAGTTGAACCGGCGCTGGGTGAGCAGCGTGAACACGCCGGCGAGGAAGATGCTCAGCGCGATCGCGTAGCCGAACCGGGTCTTCGCCAGGAGCAGGACCGTGCCCAGTCCGAGCCAGCCGGCGGTGAGGACCGCGCCGGTCAGGTACCAGGTGCGGTACAGGGCCTCGTTCCAGCCGGATGCGGCGGCAAGGGCCTCGCAGCCGGATGCGATTCCGAAGAACGTCATGCCGATCGCCCACACGAGCTGGAACGGCTGTCGCCGGTCGCGCCATTGATCCAGCAGGGCGATGGCCATGGCAAAGGCGAGGGTGGCGGTCAGGGCAGGAAGCGCGACGGGCATCGAGTGTTCGTCCTTTGGTCTAGGTGGCCCGCGTTCCTCCGCCGCGTGCCTGGCGCGGCTCGCGCCGCTTCGGGGTCGGGGTCAGGCGGGTACCAGCTCGTGGTCGTCCCGGTGGACGCCGTCGCAGAGGCCGTACCGGAGCGGTGCGTCTTCGGGGCCGGGGATCGGGATCGGCCGCATGATCTCGCGGACCTCGCCTTTTCGGCAGAAGAGGTAGCCCTTTGCGCGCATCCACATCCGGACGTGCGCGCCGTCGCCGTGGAACTCGAACGGTCCGGGGTTCAGCGGCGGCCGCTCGGCCCACGAGACCGCCGTCTCGGGCGCCACGACGTCGAGGATGTTCATCCGCCACGGCGTGCCGCCAATCACCTCGAGGCAGCCATCGCACCGGATCGACACGTTGTCCTCGACGATCGTCGGGATATGGACGCCGAGATAGTCGAGCGGGCTCATCGCCCCGAATGGTATCGCTCGTTCCGGAGCGCCGGGATCGAGATCTCAGGGCGCACTCCAGGGTGCGCGAGGGAGAGGCGGACCGAGCCGACGCCGCAGGCGGTGCGGATCACGCCCGCGAAGGGAGTACCCCCAGCCGGATTCGAACCGGCGATCTCCACCTTGAAAGGGTGGCGTCCTAGGCCTCTAGACGATGGGGGCCCGAGAGCCGGGGGAGTGTAGCAGCGGCCTCCGAAGGATCAGGAAGTAGTGAGCATGAGCGACACCGCCGCAACCGCGAACGAGCCGATCGCACCCATCCCGGCCAGGCCGCCGATCATCGCCAGGACGAACGCTCGCCCGCCGCGCGCACGAGAAGCCGCGCGCCAGATGCCGTTGAGGCACCACAGCGCGATGAGCGCCAGCGTCACGCCCAGCGCCACGAAGCCGCTGGCCATGAGCGGAATCTGGTTGTCCTCGATCTGCAGGACGACGTACACGATGAACCCGACCGAGCCCAGCAGCGCGAGCGTGAGCAGGATGCCCGGGATCGAGATCTTGCGGCCGCCCCGTGGGCTCACGTCGTCTCCCTGCTGCGACATCGGCGCGAACGACTGCCGGCCCGGCGGCTGGCCGGGCGCCAGGTCCGGCGGCGCGGCGGCCCGAGGCGGTTGGTCCATCACGGTCGCGATCGATGGTAGACGGCGACGTTGTACGAGAGCCTCGGCCGCTTGAGGGTCGCGGCGACCGCCGCGCCCGCATCGCCGAACCCCGCGACGAGGAAGTCCGTCGCCGCCTCCTGCGTGTCGAACTCCCAGAAGCAGTGCACGACCCGAACGCGAAAGCCGCCGCTCAGGAACGGCCCGAAGCGATGGCTCCACGCGCCGTACTCCGGTCGATCGGCCGGGTACAGCCGGGACACGTCGTCGCGACCGTAGTCGTGGACGACGAGGTGGCGTCCGCCGGGGCGCAGCACGCGGTCGACCTCCGCGAGATCGGCGGCCTCCACCCCGCGAAACGCCGACCACAGGCCGATGACGACGTCCGCGGACGCATCGACGGCGTCGAGGCGCAATGGCGACGAGCTGGACGCGCCGACGATCCGAGCTCCGGCCTCGGTCAGGCCCTCGAGCACCGGCCCGCCGGCCAGGTCGACCACGACCACGTCGCGCCCGGCGACCGGCCCCAGGGCCTCCAGCGCGGCCACGAGCTTGCCGGGCGGGTCGAAGGCGGCGAGGAACGCCGGGTCGAGCCCGGCCGGCAGCGACACCGGGAGGTCGGACATCCGCGGGAGTATAGGTTCAGGCTCGCGAACGTCAGGCCGGCAGCCAGGCGTCAGGCGAGGGCGACCACCGCTCCGGCGCGCGGACCGAGGTCGATCGTCAGGATCCCCTCGGCGGCGGTGATTCGAGGCGCCTCGCCTCGCGCCCGGCCCGCGGCCAGGAGCAGCGTCGGCACCCCGGAGGCGACCGCGGGCTGGGAGAGCGATACCGGGTCCTCGCCCGCGTTCAGAGCAACGACGAGGCGCCGCTCGCCGGCAGCCCGCTCGAACGCCAGGCCCCCGCCGGCCGTCGCGACGATCGGCACGTCCTCGGATCGAAGCGCGGGCTCGGCACGCCGCAGCGCGAACGAGGCCCGAACGGACGCGAGCAGCTCCTGGTCCCAGCGCGACTCGTCCCAGGGGAAGGCCCGCCGCGAGTCCGGGTCGATGCCGCCCATCACCCCGACTTCGTCGCCGTAGTACGTGCACGGCGCGCCGGGCAGCGTCGCCTGGAGGAGGACCGCCAGCTCCATCGCCTCGCGATCGCCGCCCAGGAGCGAGAAGGCCCGCGGCGAGTCATGACTGTCAAGGAGGTTCAGCTGGACGGCATTCGTCTCGGGCGCGTACGCGGCCAGCAGCTCGCCGATCCGCGCCGCGAATCCCGCGCCGTCGAGCCGCTTCGTCTGGCCGTACTCGTGATGCGAGCGGAGCAGCGGCTCGTTGAGCGAGCGGCCGCCGACGAAGCCGATGATCGCCTCGGCCAGCGGGTAGTTCATGAGGGCGTCGAAGCGGTCGCCTGCGAGCCACTCGGGGGCGACGTGCCAGATCTCGCCCACGAGGTACGCCTCGGGGTTGACCGCTCGGCACCGCCGCCGGAACTCCGCCCAGAACGGCGGATCGTTGATCTCCGCGGGCACGTCGAGGCGCCAGCCATCGATCCCGAAGCGCAGCCAGTGCTCCGCGACGCTCCAGATGTACTCGCGAACTGCGGGCTCGGCGATGTTGAGCTTCGGGAGCGCCGGGATCCCCCACCACGCCTCGTACCCAAGGCGCGAACGGGCGGACGCCGTGTCGCCTTCGACGTCGATCCGATCCTCGACCCGTACGTCGACCTCCGTCTCGCCGATCTGCGGGTCGTTCGGCGTGTGGCCGCTCCGGAGCCTGCCGTCCGGATAGGCGTTCAGCGCGCGGCCCTGTGCCAGGGCCGCCTCGTCGAACTGGAACCAGCTTCGATACGGCGAGCCCGCACCCGTCTCGAGCACGTGGTGGAACGGCCAGAAGCCGCGCCCGGTGTGGTTGAAGACGCCATCGAGGATCACGCGCATCCCGCGGTCGTGCGCGGCATCGAGCAGCTCGCGCAGCGCCTCGTTCCCGCCCAGCAGCGGGTCGACCTGGAGGTAGTCGTAGGTGTGGTAGCGGTGGTTCGAGGCCGACTGGAAGACCGGCGTCAGGTACAGCGCGTTGACCCCGAGCGACTCGATGTGGGCGAGGTGCTCGGTGATGCCGAGCAGGTCGCCGCCCTTGAAGCCGTAGTTGGTCGGCGGCGCGTCCCACGGCTCCAGGGGGCCGGGCTTCGCGACCCGGGAGCTGCCCGCGAATCGGTCCGGGAAGATCTGGTAGAAGACGGCGTCTCGGACCCAAGCGGGCACGTCGGGCATGCGGCTCCTCAAGCTCGATCGGGAAGTGCCGAGTGTGCCACTAGACTGACCCGGTGGCAGCCCGGACCACGGACGATCTCGAGGTCGAACGCCCCCGTCGCCCGGTCCTCGTCGAGGTCGCGGCCGCGATCCTCATCGTGGGCTCCACGACGGACGTCATCATCTCCTTCGAGACCATGGCGTCGGCGTCGACCGGCCTCGCCCGGGCGCTCGCGGCGACATCCGTGTCGTTGGGCGTGCTGCTCGTGATCCTCGGGTTCGCGCTCCGCGCGGGGCGGGCATGGCTCGTGGCCCTCAACGTCGTCGCGGTCTCGGCCTTTCTCGGGCTGCAGACGCTGACCTTCGTGGGCCTGGTGGGCGCGGTGTTCGACATGCTGGTCGTCGGGATCCTGCTGCGCGAGCGCTGGTGGTTCCAGTGGCAGCCGCCGGAGGACCATGCCGAGGCCCAGCTCGAAGCGGGGCGCGAGGGTGGCTGAGCCCGCCGGCACGCGGCGAGCCATCGACCGGCGGGCGACTGACCGAAGAGCGATCGCGGGGCGGGCGATCGACCGGCGCTTCCGACGTGGCTCGCGATGGGTCGGCGCGGAGGCCCGCCTCGCGCTCGTCGCGGCCCTCGCGCTGGGCGCTTGCCAACCCACCGCGTCCACAGCGCCTGCGAGCGCGTCCCTGCTGCCCGGCGCCTCCGGCCCCGCAGCGGCGCCAGCGTGCGCCACGACCACCGCGCCGAGCGTGGCGCCGTGGCGCGACCGGGTCTTCTACGAGGTCTTCGTCCGAAGCTTCTCCGACTCGAACGGCGACGGCATCGGCGACCTCGCCGGCCTCACGGCGAAGCTCGACACCCTGAATGACGGCGATCCGACCACCCTCGAGGACCTCGGCGTCACCGGCATCTGGCTCATGCCCGTCGCGGAGGCCGCGAGCTACCACGGCTACGACGTCGTCGACTACACGGCCGTGGAACGCGACTACGGCGACAACGGCACGATGCGCTCGTTCGTCCAGGCCGCCCACGACCGCGGCATTCTCGTGATCGTCGACTTCGTCATCAACCACACCTCGAACGAGCACCCGTGGTTCAAGGACGCCCTCGCCGGCGGCGAGCACCGCGACTGGTACATCTGGTCCGACACCGACCCCGGCTGGCCGGCTGTCGCCGGCCCCAACCCGTGGCACGAGACCCCGGCGGGCGACTTCTACTACGGCGCGTTCTCGGATACCCAGCCGGACCTGAACCTGCGGAATCCCGAGGTGACCGCGGCGCTGACGGGGATCGCGGAGACGTGGCTGGAGGACCTCGGGGTCGACGGCTTCCGGATCGACGCCGCCAAGCACCTGATCGAGACGGGCCCCGACGCGCAGATCAACACGCCCGAGACGAAGGCCTGGCTCGCCGATTTCCGCGGCGCGATCCACGCCGGGCATCCGAACGCCCTCGTCCTGGGCGAGGTCTTCGACGCCCGCGGCATCAGCAGCTCCTACACGCGTGACGGCGCGGTCGACATGAGCTTCGACTTCGGGATCGGGCCGGCGCTCGCGAACGCGGTCTACGGCGACGCGACGACGGCGCTCGCCTCCCTGGACGAGCTGTCGACGCGCTACGCCCCAGGGGTCGCGGGCACGTTCCTGTCGAACCACGATCAGGCGAGATTCGCGACGCAGCTCAAGGGCGATCTCGCAGCCGCGAAGCGCGCCGCGGCGGTGCTGCTCACCGCGCCCGGTGTCCCGTTCATCTACTACGGCGAGGAGCTCGGGATGACCGGCACGAAGCCGGACGAGCGGCTCCGCACGCCGTACCCCTGGACCGCCTCGGGACCCGGCTTCGGCTTCACGACCGGCACGCCGTGGGAGGCGTTCTCGGACGGGGCGGAGACGGCGAATCTCGCCTCCGAGTCTGCCGACCTCACGTCCATGTGGTCGACCTATCGCGACCTCGTGCAGCTCCGGACGCACGAGGCCGCGTTGGGTGCCGGCGACTTCGTCCGGCTGAAGGCCTCGAACCCCGGCGTCGCCGCGTGGCTCCGCGTGTTCGGCGACCAGTGGATCCTCGTGCTCCACAACCTCGGCCGGGAGCCGGCGACGGAGGTTGCCCTCGATCTCACGGCAGGGCCGCTGTGCGGGTCGCCGGGTGCCTTCTTCCTGTACGCCCGCACGGAGGGCGACGAGGAGCTCGCCGAGCCGGCCTCACCCTCCGTGACATCCTCCGGCGGCCTGCGGGGCTACGTGCCGCTCCCGGTGATCCCCGCCGGAGCCTCCGCGGTGATCAAGCTGGTCGACGGCCTGACGACCACCGAGCCATCGTGAGCCGCCGGCCGTCGGCCGGCCGCCACGCTAGCCCTTGACTGCGCCGATCGCGAGGCCCGACGTGATCCAGCGCTGGGCGAAGAAGTACACGATCGCTGGCGGGATCGCGAACATGATCGCGAAGGCCGAGAACTGGGCCCACGGTGTCTGCGAGAACTGCCCGACCATCGAGTAGAGCGCCAGTGCAAGGGTATGGTTGGCGACCTCGCCGCTGAGGAAGGTCGAGGTGAAGTAGAACTCCGTCCACCCCGCGATGAAGCCGAGGAAGCCGGTGACGGCCAGCGCCGGCACCGACAGCGGCAGGATCACCCGAAGGAAGGTCTGGTGGATGCTGGCCCCATCGACGGCGGCAGCCTCCTCCAGGTCGCGCGGGATGGTGTCCAGGTAGCCCTTGAGGTTCCAGATCGCGAACGGCAGCAGGCCGGACACGACGGCCAACCCAAGGCCGATCAGCGACCGCCGGAGGTTGAACTCGCCGAGCAGCGGCAGGTCGACATTCACGGAGTTCAGCAGCACGAACAGCGGCGCAAGGGTCGCGACCGCCGGGAGCATCAGCACGCCCAGGATGACGAGCATCAGCACCTCGCGACCGCGGAACCGCAGCCGCGAGAAGGCGTAGGCGGCGAAGACGCCGATCAGCACCGAGACGAACGACGTCCCGAGCGCCACCTTGAGGCTGTTCATGGTCAGCTCGAAGAACGTGATCTTGTTCGACGTCGGCGCGTGGAGGACCTTGGTGTAGGCGTCGAAGCTCGCGCCGTCCGGGATGATCTGGAGGTCCTGCGGCTTCGAGAGGTTCAGCGGGCTCAGCGAGACGCTGAAGATCCAGACGATCGGGAAGATCACCGTGAGCAGCACGAACAGCGCCAGCGCCTGGTAGCCGGCCTGGCGCATCAGGCCCGGGCCGCCACGGGTGCTCCAGACGCGGAAGCCGGAGCGCGAGGATGACGAGCGGCGGGCGACGGGGAGCTTGTCCTCGGCGAGAGCGGTCATCGTCGGCTCCTAGAGGTTGTAGCTCTGCGTGGCCTTCGTCAGGCGGTTGGTGATGAGGGTGATGACCAGCAGGATGAAGAACATGATCACGGAGAACGCCGCCGCGACGCCGTACAGCTTCAGGTCGTTGACGAGCGCGTAGGCCTGGGTCACGAGCAGCTGGGTCTTGCCGTTCGGGCCGCCGCCGCTCATGAAGAACGCCAGGTGGAACAGGTTGAACGTGATCACGAAGCCGTAGATCGCGTACGGGAGCATCGCCGGGCGCAGGTAGGCGAGGGTGACGTTGCGGAACTTCTGCCAGCCGGTCGCGCCGTCCATCTCCGCCGCCTCGTAGAGCTCATTCGGCACGCTCTGGAGCGCGCCGGTGGCCACCACCGCATTCAGCGGCCAGCCGAGCCAGGAGTTGGTGATCAGCATCGCGTAGTACGACAGCGGCAGGCTGAGGTCCGGACCGCCCGGGATGCTCGGCAGGAGCCCCGGCAGTGGCGGCGCGACCTGCCGCAGCCAGTCGATGCTGAAGGTCGCCGCGGGGATGCCGAAGATCCCGCCGATGCCGCTGAGCAGGAGGTTGATCGCCCCGCCCTCGCGGTCGAACATGTGCGACCAGACGGTCGCCACGATGATCGGCGGAATGACGACCGGGATGATGAACATCGCCCGGTAGAACTTCCGGAACCACAGGCCCTTGGCATTCAGCAGCAGGGCGATCGCGACCCCGAGCACCAGGTGGATGCCGACGTTGGAGAAGGCCCACCACAGGTTGTAGATCAGCAGCCGCAGGAAGTCGTAGTTGGGGATCGCCAGGGCGCTGCTGATGATCTCGCCGTAGTTGGTCAGGCCGACGAAGTCCGGCTGCAGGCCGAGGCGGATGTTGAGGTGCTTGAGCTCCGTGTCGGTGAAGCTCAGGTAGACCTGGTAGAGCAGCGGGTAGATGGTGATCAGGCCCATCACGGCGAACGCCGGGACCAGGTACAGGTAGGCCGCGCGCTGGCGCTTCGGACCGCGTGGACGCGTTCCGCGGAGGCTGCCGAGCCGGGCGGTGATCGCGGTCATCGTGCCGTTCTCCTCCGAACGCCGAGCGCCATCGATCGAGAGGTTGGAGTGTACGTGCGGCGAAGGCCGGGAACGGGCCGCCGAGGCGGCCCGTTCCCGTTCACGCAGGGCTCGCGGAGCGAGCTGCCGTGCCTACTTCGAGTTGAGCGTGTCGAGCGCTGCGCAGGCGTCCGCGACGAGCTGCGTGACGTCGCCACCGGCCGACTCGTCGTCCGGGATCGACTTCGACCAGGCATCCGCGAAGGGCGTCCAGTAGTTGCCGAACTCGGCCGTCTGCGGCCGCGGGTCACCCGCGTAGATCGCGTCCGTGAAGGACTTCACGAGCGCGTCCGTGGACGTGACGTTCTTGTTGGCAGGGACGTGGCCGGCGGTGTCGACCATGATCTGCTGCGACTCGGCGCTGACGAGCTCGCTGGCCACCGCGATCGCGAGGGCCTGCTGCTCCTCGGAGATCGCCGAGTTGATGTACCAGCCATCGACACCGGTCATCGAGCGGCCGGCGCCGGCGGGACCGCTGGGGAACGGTGCGACCGCCAGCGTGCTGCGGGCGTTGCGGTAGTCGCCGAGCGCCCAGTTGCCGTTGAGGATCAGGTCGAGGTCGCCCGCGATGAACGGGTCGTTGATCTTGGCGTAGTCGGAGTCGACCGTCGCGCCCGCCTCGTTGAGGGAGCGGACGTAGGTGATCGCGTCGGCGATGCCGGTGTTGGCCGTCGCGGCGCACTTGCCGGCGTCGTCGAAGATCTTGCCACCGAAGGCGGAGTAGAAGCCCCACCCGAAGTAGTTGCCGGTGATGACGCCGACCTTGCCGCCGCCGTCGACGAGCGCCTTGAGCTCATCCGTCGTCGTCGGCGGTGTCGTGATCTTGGCCGAGTCGTAGTACATGGCCACGGCCTTGAGGGACTCGGGGACCATGTAGACCTTGCCGTCGACCATGCTGCCGTTGGCGGCAACGTCGCTGGTGTCGGCGATGACACCGTCGATCTTGCCGGTCAGGTCGAGCAGGTAGCCACCGCGGACCTCGCTCCCGAGGTTGTCGTTCGGGGCGATGAACATGTCGGGGCCGCCGCCCGTGCCGGACTCGGTCTCGAAGTTCTTGAAGATGTCCGCGAAGGGCACGTTGATGGCCTCGATCTCGAGATCGGGGTTGGCCGTCGTGATCGCGGCGATGACCTGGTTGAGGGCCTTGACCTCGGCAGACTCGGCACCACCACCGGACGAGCCGTACGAGTGCCAGAGGGTGATCTTGCCGGACAGCGCCGCAGGAGCGTCGCTGGACGGCGCCGTGGTGGACGGCGCGCCGCCCGTGCCCGGCGCCGTCGTCGGCGCGGACGAGCCGGTGCCGCCGGGCCCACACGCCCCGGCCACGATGGCCAGTCCGGCGAGCAGCCCTGCGAGTCGAATCGGGTGCTTCATGTGATCTGGTGTCTCCTCTTGTGGTTCGGGCCCCAGCGCCTGGGGCCTCCTCCGTGAGCAGGCCGTGGGCCGGCCTCGACGGCCGGTCCTCGTGAATCTCGGTCGACCAGGAAGCTGTGTCCCTGCGGCCGTCCGCACGCATCGACCTTCAGTTCGCCCCGGGCACCTCCTGCCGCTCGCGCGGCGCGGGACCGGTCGACCCGCGGACCATGAGCCGCGTGTCGAGCCGGAGGTGCTCGGGCCTGTTCGCCTCTCGCTGCTCCACCTCGGCGAGGAGGAGGCGAACCGCGTCGGCGCCCTTCTGGCGAATCGGCTGGTGAACCGTCGTCAGCGGCGGGTCGACGTGGGCGGCGAGGTCGATGTCGTCGAAGCCGACGACGCTCAGGTCGTCGGGGATGCGCAGGCCCAGCTCGCGGGCCGCGCTCATGACGCCGATGGCCATGGCGTCGCTCATCGCCAGGACCGCGGTCGGCCGCAGGCCGAGCGCCCAGGCGCGGTGGAAGGCGGATGCGCCGCCGTCGATCGAGGCGCGACCCGCCACGACGCGGTCGGCGGGGATGTCGGCTCCGGCGGCCGTGAACGCGGCGCGGTAGCCGCGGAGGCGGCGCGCGGTCACGCCCTCGGCATGGCCGGCGAGCTCAGCGGTGCCCGGGAAGTCGGCGCTGCCCCGGAAGTCTGCGTTGCCCCGGGAGTCGGCGTAGCCCGGGCGCCGGGGCACGGAAGCGGTCCGGGAGGCGGCCGCTTTCGTGGAGTCGCGCGTCCCATTGTCGTCCTCGCGGGACTGCTCCGGGCCCTCGACCGCCATGACGACGACCTCGCGATGGCCGAGCTCCAGCAGGTGCTCCGCGGCGGTGCGCGCGCCGGCCTCGTCGTCGACGACCACGGAGCTGTGCTCCGGCAGGTCGTCCGAGTCCACGAGGACCATGGGCACGCCCGCGCCGCGAATCTGCTCGACCTCGGGGTGATCGGCGGACAGGCCGATGGCCACCACGCCGTCGACCGTCGAGCGCCCGACGGCGAGCGCCAGCGAGCCGTGCAGCGGCGAGATGAAGTGCAGCTCGTAGCCGAGGTCCTCGGCAGCGTGGGCCACGCCCTCGCTGAAGAGCGCGAAGAACGGGTTCGAGAAGATCACCGCGAGGGCCTGGGGCGTCAGCACGCCGAGGGTCATCGTCTGGCGCTGGGTGAGCATCCGCGCGACCGGGTTCGGCCGGTAGCCGAGCGCCCCGGCGACCTCGCGGATCCGGCCGGCCGTCTCCGCGGAGAGGCGCTCCGGGCTGTTGAACGCGAACGACACGGCGGTCTTCGAGACACCCGCCTCGCGCGCGACGTCGGCGATGCGCGGACGATGTCGTCGACGCTCCAATGCTTCCTCCGCAGCGGGGCGAGGCGCGTCCCCGGCGCCGCAGCCGCCGCGCCATCCTCCACGGCACCGATCGGCTGAACCGGTTTAGAAAACCGGTTTAGTGACAGTAGCGACGAGGGCAACCGGCGTCAAGACCCGGACGCAACTTCGCCGGTGCCGCCGCGCGGTCGGCCACAATGGGGGCGTGGTTTCGGTCCGCGGCATGCCCTGGGGCATCGGCCTCTTCCTCGGCTATGCCTTCCTGATCCTGGCCGGCGCGGCGCTCGCGCTGGGCCCGGTAGTGGAGCGGGCAGTGCTCATCCCCATCACCTTCGAGGGGATCGTCCTGATGGCGCTCCTCGCGTACGCAATCTTCACGATCACGCTCGTGCTCCAGCGAAAGACCGCGGCACGCGGGCTGACGCTCGGCCTCGTCAGCCTGACCGTGCCGGCGATCCCGCTGGCGCTGCTGTGGGGGCAGGTCATCGTCGCCGCCTTCGTCACCGCGCTGGGGCTGCTGCTCTACAAAGGCCTCCGGGCGCCAGCCGCCCAGGCCTGGCTGGATCAGGCGTGAGCGCTCCGTCGCAGCTTGGCCAGCGACTCGCCCGGCAGCCCGTCCGGCAGCCCGATTCGCGCACGATCTGGCAGACTCTGCGCCGATCCCCAAGACATCCTCGCCAGTGAGGCCGCCCCGTTGACCACGCCCCCGCGTCGAACCTCCGCCGCGACCCGGACGACCCGGCGCTCCCGCCGCGCCACCACCCGCAACGAGTCCTTCCTGGAGCGAAACCGCTCGAAGCTCCTGTGGGGCGTCGGCGCTCTCGTCTTCGTGCTGCTGATCGGGATGGCCTTTCTCAGCTTCACCCGCCCCACCTACGCCTGCACGACGACGTTCGACCCCACCCCCGCTCCGAGCTGGGTTGCGCCGACCGCCGCCCCGGTCGCGAGCGGCGCCACCCCGGCGCCCGCCGTGACGCCGCCGCCGCCCGGCTACGTTCAGCCGGACATGGGCCACGTGCATGCGGAGCTCGGCTCCACGGTCACCTACCGCTACTGCCCGCCGGCCAGCGGCCGCCACTACAACGGCACCAACCAGGGGCCGATCCGCGCCGGGCTGTACGGCCCCGGCGACACCGTGGCGCCGCCGGGCTGGATCCACAACCTCGAGCACGGCGCGATCGTGCTCCTGTACTCCTGCAAGGCGCCGGAGGGACAGACGGCGCCCGCCTGTACCGACGCCGGCCAGGAACAGCTGAAGCAGCTCATCGACGGCTGGCCTGACAGCCCGATCTGCAAGATCCCGCAGGGCCCGCTCACGCCGGTCATCGCCCGTTTCGACGACATGCCCAGCCCCTACACGGCCCTCGTGTGGGACGTCGTGCTGCCGATGACGGAGATCGACCGCGACCTGCTCTTCGAGTTCTACGCACGCAACGCGGAGCTGTACAACCCGGAGAAGCAGTGCGCCGACCCCACGCCGACGCCCGGTCCCGCCACGCCGGCCCCCGCTGCCACTGGGACGCCCGCCGCATCCGCCGCCTCACCGGCTCCGGCCGTCACCGGCACGGCCGCGCCGGCGACCACGGCGCCCTAGCCCGGCCGGCCGAGCGCCAGGCCCCGCGACGTCGAGTCCGAGCCCGACAGGCCGCGAAGGACCCGTGATGCAGGCGCTCGTCAAGGTCGCGGCGGGTCCCGGTCTCCAGCTCCGTGAGGTCCCGGTTCCGGAGATCGGCATCAACGACGTCCTGATCCGGGTCCACAAGACCGGCATCTGCGGGACGGACCTCCACATCGACGCCTGGGACAACTGGGCCGCGTCGGCGATCAGGCCGCCGCTCGTGGTCGGGCACGAGTTCGTCGGCGAGATCGTGGACGTCGGTTCCAACGTCAGCGACTTCCACCCGGGCGACCTCGTGAGCGGCGAGGGCCACGTGACGTGCGGTCGCTGCCGCCACTGCATGGCCGGCCAGCGGCACCTCTGCGCCAACACGGTCGGTCTGGGCGTGGGTCGCGACGGCTGCTTCGCCGAGTACGTCGCGCTGCCGATGACCAACATCTGGCACCACTGGGCCGGCATCGACGAGGAGGTCGCGGCGATCTTCGACCCGTTCGGCAACGCGGTCCACACGGCCCTCGCCTTCGAGGTCATGGGCGAGGACGTCCTCATCTCCGGCGCGGGCCCCATCGGGCTCATGGCCATCGGGGTCGTCCGGCACGCCGGCGCGCGCCACGTCGTGGTCTCCGAGCCGATCGCGTTCCGCCGCGCGATCGCGGAGAGGATGGGCGCGACGATCGCGGTCGATCCGACACAGCGGGACCTGAAGGACGTCCAGCGCGAGCTCGGCATGGTCGAGGGCTTCGACGTCGCGCTGGAGATGTCGGGCAACGCCAGGGCGCTTCGATCGGCGATCGAGAACATGGCCCACGGCGGCCGGATCGCCCAGCTCGGGATCCCGACCGGCGAGATCACGCTGGACGTGAACGCCATCGTCTTCAACCAGCTGACGATCCGCGGCATCTACGGCCGCCAGATGTACGAGAGCTGGTACCAGTCGGCGGTGCTGATCAGCGCCGGCCTGGACATCACGCCGGTGATCACGCATCGCTTCCCGCACACCGAGTTCGAGGCGGCGTTCGCCGCGGGCCGGTCCGGCGACTCGGGCAAGGTCATCATGGACTGGATGGGAACCACCGAATGACGACGCCGTCGAACCGGGGGCGCGCCAATCCCCTCGCCTTCGTCGAGGCGGAGATCGACGACCTCAAGGCCAAGCACCTGTACCGGCCGCTGCGCGTGATGAGCGCGGCCCAGGGTCCCCTGACCGTCGTCGACGGGCGCGAGGTCATCTCGCTGTCGTCCAACGACTACCTCGGGCTGACGCACCATCCGCGGCTGCGCGACGCCGCGCTGCGCGCGATCGGCGAGTTCGGCGTCGGCTCCGGCGCCGTCCGGACGATCGCCGGCACGATGACCGAGCACGAGGCGCTCGAGGCCGAGCTGGCCGAGTTCAAGGGCACGGAGGCCGTCCTGACGTTCCAGTCGGGCTTCACGGCCAACACCGGGGTCATCCCGACGATCACCGGCGAGCAGGACCTGATCGTCAGCGACGCGCTCAACCACGCTTCGATCATCGACGGCATGCGGCTCTCGAAGGCGCCGCGGAAGGTCTTCCCGCACGCCGACGTGGCGGCACTGCGTGAGGTCCTCCACGAGGCCTCGAAGAAGGGCCGCCCGGACGGCTCCGGCCCGTATCGGCTCATCCTCGTGGTCACGGACGGCGTCTTCTCGATGGACGGCGACATCGCGCCGCTGCCAGGGATCGTCGAGGCCGCGGAGGAGGTGGGCGCCGCCGTCTTCGTCGATGACGCCCATTCGTCCGGCGTGCTGGGTCGCGACGGTCGTGGGTCGGTCGACCACTTCGGGCTCCACGGCCGGGTGGACATCCAGGTCGGGACGATGTCCAAGGCGATGGGCGTGCTCGGCGGCTACGTTGCCGGCAGCACGGCGCTGCGGGAGCTG
>DASTIE010000145.1:0-2134 GCA_035717865.1 Candidatus Limnocylindrales bacterium | reverse complement strand
CCGGAGATCGTCGTGAACAGCTCGCCCTCGCGCAGCGGTGACGCCTCGAACCGCGAGCGCCAGGCCTCGAGCGCGCCCGTGCGCCGATCCTCGACCCGCGCCATGAGAGGGATGCTACCGCCGCTCCGATCCTGCCTCGATCGAGGGATTGGCCCGAGTTCGGGGGACGCCGATCGAGGGACATGTGAGGCGAGTTGCGGCGATCTCCTTTGCCCTGGCCGGGCTGGCCGCCCTCGCCGTCTTTCTCTCCCCTGCGGGCGCGAGCTCGGACTCGCTCGCGTGCGGCTCGGGGACACACGGGTCGGCCGGCTACGCATACGCGGGGCTCCAGTCGAACCGCATCGGCAGCGGGGTTCGCGCGACGATCACAGCGATCCGCGAGCCTGCCGTCGCAGCCGGTCACGCGGCCGGCTGGATCGGCGTCGGCGGCCCGGGAGCGGGCCCGAATGGGGAGACGATGTGGCTCCAGACCGGCGTCGCGGCGCTTCCCGGCACGCCGCTGATGGTCTACGCCGAGATCACCCGCCCCGGCAGCGAGCCTGCGTTCCTTCCGCTCCGCCAGGACGTCACCGTCGGTGAGAGCCACCGCCTGGCGGTGCTCGAGATGAGCCGTCGGCCGGGCGTATGGCGCGTCTGGCTCGACGGACAGCCGGTCACCGATCCGATCGTGCTCCCCGGCTCGCACAAGCGCTGGGAGCCGCTCGCGACCGCCGAGTCGTGGAACGGCGGCGCAGCGACCTGCAACGGCTTCGGCTTCCGCTTCGAGCAGGTCGGCGTCGCGCGCTCGCTCGGCGGGTCGTGGCAGACGTTCGAGCCCGGCTACACGTTCCGCGACCGTGGCTACGCGGTCCGCCAGCTCAGCCCCGCGCCGGCGGGCCAGCGGACGCTGTCGGCCGGTGCGCCCCAGGCGTACGCGTTCGACGCCCTCTCCGCCTGACGCGCCTCAGGCGCGGACGATCTTGACCGGCGTGCCGGGCCGCACGTAGCGGCGGAGCGCGAGGATGTCGCTGTTCCGGAGGCGGACGCAGCCGTGCGAGACGGCCTGGCCGACGAGCCACGGCATGTTCGTCCCGTGGACGCCGACGACGCCGCCGCCGGGCCAGTCGGAGAGCTTGGAGTAGCCGCTCGTCTCGAAGGCGTACGCGCCGAGGATCGGGTACTCGACGGGCACGAAGCGCGACTGGACGTAGAAGAGGCCGGTCGGGGTCTCCATGCCGGGCGCGCCGACGGCGACGGGGCCGGTTCGGCGCAGGCGCCCGTCGACGTAGAGCTCGAACCGCCTCGAGTCGCGGTAGATCACGAGCCACCGGTCGACCGGACGGAGGTCGGCCGCGCCCGCGGGAATCCAGCCGGTGCGCCCGTTCGGCCGGCCGGAGATCGCGATGCGGTACCACGTTGCCTTGCCGGCGGCATTCGTCCGCGCGGACAGCGCGAGCACGACGCGCGGCCTGTAGTCCGACCGGAACTCCTTCATCGTCGTGAGCACGCGCGCAGAACGCCTCGGTGCGGCCCGCACCGCGACGCTGCGCCAGGCGAGCGGGCCGGAGCCGACCACCTCGACGCGCGCCAGCGAGGTGAGCGGCGCGGCGTTCCCACCGGGTACCGAGAGCGCTCCCGGAGCGACGGCGAGCGCCGCCGCCGCAACTGCGAAAAGGAGCGTCGAGCGAACTCGGGTCATGGTCGCACCGTAGCCCCGTTCGGGTGATGCGACATACCTCGAACGAGTAGTCCGCACCCCCACTTGCGGCCAGTGGCCGTCAGCGGGACTGCAGCCCGTCGAACCCGAGCGGCGCGCCGCTCTGCGTGGCGACGCCGGCAGTCGTCGACTGCGATCGCAGCTCGCCGCCGATCCTCACGGCCGCGACGATGAGGACGAGCGACGCGACGATCGCCAGCATCAGGAACCCGAGCCCCATCAGCCGGACCTCCTGCTCCTTCGCTTGTCCCATCGTCGAACCCCCCTCTCGACCGGCGTCGCCGGGCCGTTTCGTCGTCCTGGTCCGACGGTAGTCACCCTTCCGAGGGGGTGCAATGCCTCAGCCGAGTGATCGTCCTGCTCAAAGCAGGTCGATGGGGCCTTGCGGCCCCATGGCAGGCCGATGGGGCCTTGCGGCCCCATCGACCCTCCCCGAGG
>DASTIE010000144.1:0-6192 GCA_035717865.1 Candidatus Limnocylindrales bacterium | reverse complement strand
GCTGCACGCCGCACTCGGCGACGGTCTCGGTGAATGCGTCGGATCCGTCGGGCGTGGCATCGATCACGCTCTTCTACTGGCCCGGAAACTCGGGCAAATTGAGCACACAGATGTCGCCAGCGGGCGGGAACTCATGGCAGGGCACCATCAACGCCCAGGACAGCTGGTCGGACTCGATGTTCAACGAGGATCCAAACGGGCTGATCGCCTACTGGGTCGTCGCGACCGATTCGAAGGGCAACACCCGCCAGCTGGACTATTCGAACAGCTTCCGCCTGTACAGCAACGGGGTCTGCCTGTTTTGAGGCTCGGCGGCAGCAGGCGTGCCGCCATTGCGGGCGCGCTCGCACTCACGATCGTCGGAACGGGGATCGTCGCGGGCGCCAGGGAATCGCTGGTTGCGCTGGCTGCCCCGCTCGCTGTTGCACAGCGCGAGCAGCCTGCCGGGCCAGCGCAACCGGTCCTCTCCGCGGAGCTGCCGGCCCCTCCCGGGACCACCGAGCGGGTATCCGTCGCGGACAACGAGCAGCAGGGCGACGGCGCGAGCGGTGGCGTGAACGCGCTGATCGCCGCATCAAACGCCGATCAGGCGGTCTCCGGAGACGGCCGGTGGGTCGCCTTCACCTCGGTCGCGACGAATCTCGTGGGCGGCGCGCCGTCGCCCGGCGGCCTGTACCTCCGCGATCGGCAGGACGGGACGACGACGGCCATCCCGTGGATCGGCGGCGTGGCCTTCCCGAACGGGGTCGTCGCGGCCGAACCGGCCGTCAACCGGGACGGCAGCGCGGTCGCCTTCACGGCCATCGTGACGACGACGCTCCGGGGGATCGCCGTCGCGGCCGGGGCGGCCACGCCGTACGTCCTCGTGTGGGACCGCCTGACCGGCACGGAGGTCGTCTCGGTCGACAGCACCGGCCGGGCCGTCCCGGGCTACCAACCCACGATCTCCGCCGACGGACGCTACGTCGCCTACACGCAGTGGGGTCCGCAGGTCACACCGTCGCCCACGCCACCCGCAGACACGAGCGGGCCCAACCTCACTGGGCTCACGATCGCGGGTGCGACGAGCTGCTTCGACACGCAGTTCTGCATCTTCGTCAATCCGGGCTGTGGGCCACCGTTCACCGCCACCGTGTCGATCACCGCGACGGATCCATCGGGCGTCAGCGTGGTCCGGCTCTACTACCGCTACGGGTTCTCCGGGTTCTACACGGAATCTGCCACCAGCCGGTCCGGCGACACCTGGTCGGGCACGATCGATGACGGTCCCGGGGGCGCCGCCCAGGTCGACTACTACTGGGAGGCATTCGACACGCTCGGAAACCGCTCGACCCAGGGTTGGACCAGCTCGCGCGTCCTGCGCGTGGAGGGCTGCATCCTGTGAGCGCGCGACAGGCGGCCCGGACACTGGGGACGATCACGCTCGGCGCCATCGCCGCATTCGGCTCGGTCGTGCCGGCCGCGGCAACCGAATCGAGGGCGCCGCGCGACACATCGATCGGCTTCGCCGCGCCGATCGAACCGCGGGCACCAACGCAGGTCGTCGTCTTCGACCGGCAGCTCCGGACGACGACCATCGTCTCGCACGATCAGATCGGCGCTCTCGGCAGCGGCTCCAGCAGCCGGCCCTCGATCTCCGCCGACGGCGGTCTGGTCGCGTTCCAGTCGGATTCGAGCCTCGTGGCGGGCGATGCGGACCGGGAGACCGACGTCTATCTCTGGGACGGCTCGATCGGCCAGGTCCAGCTCGTCTCCCGGCGGGTCGGCGGCGGGTCGAACGGCAGCAGCCGGAACCCATCGATGTCGAGCGACGGGAGCACGGTTGCGTTCGCCTCGAACACCACGAACCTCACGGGGGACGCCGGCCTCGACGCGGACCGGACCCAGGTCTTCGCGTGGCAGCGCCTGACCGGCGGGATCAGCCTCGTCTCCGTCGGGCCGCGCGGGCCCGCCCGCGGCAACAGCGGCGATCCATCGATCTCGTCGGACGGCCGTGTGGTGGCCTTCGAGTCGACGGCCGCGGACCTCGTCGAGGGCGACACGAACGACGTTCGCGACGTGTTCCTCCGGGATATCTCGCGGGGGGCAACCATCCGGGCCTCGGTCGGGACGAACGGGCGCCAGTCGAACAGCGACAGCCGCAGGGCCGGCGTGTCCGGCGATGGCGGGGCGGTGGTGTTCGATTCGACGTCGAACCGCCTCGCGGCGCGCGACTCGAACGGAGCGCGCGACGTGTTCATCCGCGACCTGCCTCCGGCGGTCGTCGTCACGCCGGATCAGGTTGACTTCGGCGTCGTGGCGCTCGGGGACGTGGGGACCGGGAGCGTCACGGTCCAGAGCGTCGGCTGGACGCCCGTCACGATGCTGGGGACGACGATCTCCGGCTCGAACGCCGGCGACTTCGTCGTCGCCGGCGACACCTGCACGACGCTCACGATCCCATACGGCGGGACCTGCGTGATCGACGTCCTGAGCGTGCCCCTTGCGGAGGGCCCCCGCGAGGCGACGCTCGAGATCATGGACAACGCTCTGGACAGCCCGCAGCGCGTCGCGCTTCGCGGCGGCGTCCCGGCGCCCGAGTTCCATCTCGAGCCGGCCGTCGGGCCTCCGGGCATCGTGACCGTCCTGTACGGCACGAATCTCGCCGTCGGGACCACCGTCAACCTCCAGTGGGACCGCGGGATCACCCAGCAGCAGACGAGCGCGATCGTCGGGCCGGACGGGACGCTGACGGTCCAGATGCTGGTGTTCCACCACGACCTGCTCGGCGAGCGGCAGCTGCTGATCACCCCGACGCCGGGCGGCCAGCAGTTCACCGCAACACAGCTGCCGTTCCTCGTCGTCGCGCCGCCGCTCCAGCCGCCCGGCGACAGCGCAATCTCCTACCTGGCCCCGGAGCTTCGACTGATCCTGATCCGGCGCTAGCCGGCCCGGATCCGGGCCGGCGCTATGCCCCTCCCTCCCCCAGGAGCGGTATGGCGCGGGTCGCGCAAGCGCGGAGCCAGCTCGATCGCCAGGGTCCCGCGGGGTCCTCGGCGAGGTCGACGAGCCAGGCCGAGGCACGCCGCTCGCCCGGTGCCTCGTTTCGCGCGGCGGATGGGCTCGTTGCGCGCAGGCCGCGCAGTCGTTCGCTCGAGTCGAGTCCGGGAGCGAGCAGCGCAGCGATCCTCCCCGCGCGCTCCCTGCCGACGGTGACCTCGAGCGATTCGGCGGCGAGCGCGGCCCCGGTTGCCCCGGCATCCCGGCTCAGTCGCGCGAGGGCAGGGCCGAGGTCGTCGCGACCGTGCCGCGCCAGAAGCGCCGCGGCGGCTCGCCGACGGACGAGCTCCAGCTCCTCCGCGAGGGCAGTCACCACGACGCCGTCGGGATCCGTCGCAGGCTCGCGCGAGAGCGCCGCCAGCGCATCGAGGATCCGCACGGCGTGCTCGAGGTCGTCCTGGACGACCGCGTCGAGGCTCGCGTGGGCCGGTTTGGGAGCAGGGATCGGCGCAGCCAGGCGCTGCAGGATCAGCAGCCCGACCGAGCGATCTGGCGTGCCGACGTGTTCGACAAGGACACGGTCACGTGCCGGGCCGGCCGTGCGCATCGCGCGAACCATGCGCGCCGCGAGAAGGTCCACGTCGGCCCTCGCTCCCTTGGGCTGGGGCGTAACGCGCGCCTCGCCGCGGCCGCTGCCCACCGCACCGAGCACGTTCGCGAGCGCCGGGGCCGCGGCGTCTCCGAGTCGAGCGATGGCGCCGGCCGCGGCCACCGCGGTGGCCGGATCGAGCAGCGCTCCAACGGCGGCGTCCACGGCGAAGTCGTCTCCCGGCTGGACCGCATCAAGCGCTCCGCGCCGCACCTCGGGCGAGCCGTCATGCAGCATCGCGCGCAGCGCCGGTACGTCGCGCAGCGCCACGGCCCGTGATCCGCGCGCGAGTGCGCCGCCTTCGGTCAGCACGCCGGTCGGCGAAGGCAGCGCGACGGCCAGCTCCTGCGCGAGCCGCGCCGCCCGCGGCTCGTCGCCCGCGGCGAGCCCGGCGAGCAGCACGACATCGTCGAGCGTCGCCTGGAGCGGCGCCTCGGTATCCAGCACCCGCCTGCTCCGAAGCGCCGCGGCCAGGGCCGGCGCGTACTCGTGGTACAGCCGCCGCGCGACCCAGGTCCACGCGGCGCAGACCAGCGAGAGGACCACGACCTTCGCCGCGAGTGCAATCGGCAGCTCGTTGAGGAGCAGGAGCAGCACGCCGGATGCGCCGATCGCCAGCGGCACGCCCATGCCCTCGACCGTCGCCTGGGCCGCGAGCCGCTGCCGCGCCGGCAGCACCTGGTAGAGCGCGTTGATCGACGTTCGCGTCATCCCGTCCGTCAGCGCGATGTCTGCGATCCGTGCCGCGGAGATGATCCCGAGGAGGGCGACGGAGGCGGGACCCGCCGCGGCCAGCACCACAAGGATCGCGAGCGCGAGGGCGAGATCCACGATCGGGTTCGCGCCGATTCCCAGGCGGAGGCCATGCCGCCGCAGCAACGGTCCCGCAAGCAGGAACAGGAAGGCGATCGCGATGCCGTTCATCAGCGCCGTGTACGCGGCGAGGAACCGCCCGAGATCCTCCGCACCCGGGAACAGCACGCTCGCTCGATCGAAAACCAGGAAATCGGCCACCTGGCTGCCCAGCGCCGACAGGACCTGGTAGGCCAGCACGAGCGCGATGAACGGCCGCCCGAGCAGCCTCCGCAGCGAGAGCTCGCCCGTCTGGTGCTCGAAATCGGTGTCTGGCGTCGCGGAGCCCGGCGTGGCGGATGCAGGTGCCGGCCCGGGCGGAGGCGCGGACGGCAACGTCAACAATCGCGCGAACCGCCGCCCCGTCTCCCAGACGAGCGCCGCGAAGCCGCCCTGGACGATCGCCACGACGAGCAGCAGGTCCTCCACGCGCCCCAGCACATCGACCAGCGGCACCGCCGCAAGCCCGCCGATGGTCGCGCCGATCGGGAAACCGGCCATGATCCTCGGGAAGCTCGTCTTGATGCCGGCGATGTCGAGCACGCGACCCGCCTGGCCACCGATGAAGACGAAGCCGAGCTGGATGAGGATCGGAAACAGCACGAGCAGCGGACCGGACACCCAGACGCCGTCGGGTCGAGCACCGACGAGCCACGACACCAGGAACAGCGCGCTCGCGCCACCGAGCACCGCGGCCGCGAGCCGCAGGAGGTCGAATCGCTCGGCGCCCCGCCGGATCGCGGTCGAGACCAGGACGCCGGCCACGCCGATGACGACGTACGTGACCGGGAGCAGCCCCGATCCGAACGCCTCGAGGAACATCGCGTTCGCGACGACCCCGAGGATGGCGGCGACGGCGCCGAACAGGATCGCCTGCGCGCTCAGCCACGCGACGGGACTGGCGGCGAGGCCGCGCGCTCCGATCACGGCACCGGCGCGGGCGCGGGCCCTGCGATCACGCCCCGGGCTCGTCGGTCCCGGGCTCGTCAGACCCGGACGGCGTCCGCTCGCGGATCGTCGCCACGAGGGCGGCGATGACGCCGGTCGCCAGCTCCGGCCAATCGAGCAGCAGCTCGTCCAGGACGGCCTTCTCGATCCGGAGCAGCGTCGACGGCTCGACCGCCGTCACGGAGGCCGAGCGCGGCTCGGGAACAAGCGCGGCCAGCTCGCCGACGGACGCGCCCGGCTCCAGTGTCGCGACCGTGACCTCGCCGCGGTGCACGCGCAGCCGCCCGCGAACGAGCGCGAACAGGTGGTCCTCCAGCGAGCCCTCCTCGATCAGGACCTCGCCAGCGGTCACCTCCACCTCGGTCGCGCGGCGGGCGACGGCCGCCAGGATCCGGCCCGGCGTGTCGGCGAACAACGCGACGCGCTGGAGCGTGATGACGCGCTCGATCGTCGTCATCGCCTTGCCGGCGGCCTCAACCCGCTGGAACGCGCGCGCCGAGCAGCGCCCGCAGCTGCTCCGGACCCAGCGGCCGCAGCCACTCCCGCGCGTAGCGCTCGGCCGGGATCATCACGACATCGACCTCCTGGACCGCGACCACTTCGCTGTTCCGCTCGGCGCCGCGGATGACCCCCGTCGTCGCCACCGGGACCCACGGATTGAGCGACGTCGGCGCGTAGCCGCCGCTCGGACGCACCACGAGGCCCGGTCCCATCGGCACGTACGCGAAGGACGGCGACGACCCGGCGGCAACGAGCGTCTCGCG
>DASTIE010000143.1:0-3378 GCA_035717865.1 Candidatus Limnocylindrales bacterium | reverse complement strand
CGGATGACCGCCTTCAACTATCGGGCCTACAACCTCGAGCTCGACGTGTGCGACACCAACAAGCACGGGTTCTGGCTGGACGAGGGCGAGGCCGTCCGCGTCCGCGAGATCGTCGAGGAGCGGGTGGAGGGCCTGCAGCGGGCAGTCAAGGCGGAGGCCGAGTGGGGCAACTTCCTGGACGACCTGCGCGGCGGCCGCTCGTTCTGGGACCGGCTCACCGGGAAGGGCTGAACACCGGGACGGCGCACGGAGAAGGCCCGCCATCGCTGGCGGGCCTCCCGGTGAACGTGATGGGGAAGAGCTAGGCCGGCTGCGGCGCCGGGCCGGGACGCGGCTGGCGGCCGCCCTCTTCGGCATCGGGCTCGAGGTCGGTCGGGACCCCGTCGTCGACGTCCGCACCCGCCGTCTTCGGCTTCGGACCGCCCGTTCGCGGGGGCAGGACGCCGTCGAAGAGCGACTCGAACTCCTCGCTCTCGATCGTCTCCTTCTCGACCAGCAGGGCCGCGAGCCGATCGAGCACGTCGCGATGCGAGGTCAGCGCCTCCTTGGCGCGGGCGAAGCCCTGGTCGATGATCGCGCGCACCTCGGCGTCGATCTTCGCCGCGACCTCGTCACTGTAATTGCGCTGCTCGCTGATCTCGCGGCCCAGGAAGACCATCTCCTCCTTCTTGCCGAAGGCCAGCGGGCCGAGCTTCTCGCTCATCCCGTACTGGGTGACCATGGCGCGGGCCAGGTTCGTCGCCTTCTCGATGTCGTTCGAGCTGCCGGTGGTCGTGTCGCCGAAGACGAGCGTCTCCGAGACGTTGCCGCCCAGCATGCCCGCGATCTTGTCCTCGAACTCCGTCTTGGAATGCAGGTATCGGTCCTCCTCGGGGAGGCTCATCGTGTAGCCGAGGGCCATGCCGCGCGACACGATCGTGACCTTGGTCACCGGGTCGCACTTCGGGAGCACGCGCTGCACGACGGCGTGTCCGCCCTCGTGGTAGGCGATGATCTTCTTCTCGTCCTCGGTGATGATCCGGCTGCGGCGCTCCGGGCCGGCGATGACGCGATCGATCGCCTCGTTGAACTCGCCGGCGCCGACGCTCTTCTTGTTCCGCCGCGCGGCGAGGATGGCGGCCTCGTTCACGAGGTTCGCCAGATCCGCGCCACTGAAGCCCGGTGTGCGACGCCCGAGCGCCTCGATGTCCACCGTCTTGTCGAGCGGCTTGCCCTTGATGTGGACGTTGAGGATCTCCTTGCGGCCCTTGATATCCGGCCGATCCAGGACGACCTGGCGGTCGAATCGGCCCGGCCGCAGCAGCGCCGGGTCGAGAACGTCCGGCCGGTTGGTGGCGGCGACGACGATCACGTTCGTGTTCGTGTCGAAGCCGTCCATCTCGACCAGGATCTGGTTCAGCGTCTGCTCGCGCTCGTCGTGCGAGCCGCCCAGGCCGGCGCCGCGCTGGCGGCCGACCGCGTCGATCTCGTCGACGAAGACGATGCACGGCGAGTTCCGCTTGGCCTGCTCGAACAGGTCGCGGACGCGAGACGCGCCGACGCCCACGAACATCTCCACGAACTCCGAGCCGGAGATGCTGAAGAAGGGGACGCCCGCCTCACCGGCGACGGCACGGGCCAGCAGCGTCTTGCCGGTGCCCGGCGGGCCGACCAGAAGGACGCCGCGCGGGATTCGGGCACCGAGCGAGTTGAACTTCTCGGGGTACTTGAGAAACTCGACGACCTCGGTGAGCTCCTGCTTGGCCTCGTCGACGCCGGCGACGTCGTTGAACGTCACGACCGTCTTGTTGCCGAGGAACATGCGAGCCCGGCTCTTGCCGAAGCTCATGGCCTGGTTATTCGTGCCCTGGGCCTGCCGCATCATGAAGAAGATGAAGCCGCCGATGAGCAGCACCGGCAGCAGCGCGGTGATGAGCAGGGTCAGGATCCCGCCCGCCGCACTCGGCTCGCTGTAGTCGTACGAGATGCCGCCACAGTCAGGGCCGGCAGCCGCGCACACCTCGGCGCGGTAGTTGATGTCAGGTGACGCGACGATCGCCGTCTTCTCCTGATCGTTCTTGAGCGTGACGGTGAGCGCGGTGCCCTCCTGGGTCACCGAGCTGACGTCGCCGGCCTTGGCATCCTCCAGGAGCTGGCTGTAGCTGTACGTTTCGCCCGGGTCGTCGGGGCTCATGAACGTCCACAGGACGGCCAATCCGAAGACCGCCAGGACGACGAGCACGACGCTGTTGCGAACGATGCGACTGGTCAATTCAGGTCTGCTTTCGCCTCCGTGCAAACAGTGTCGGCCCTGGCCGTCACCGGCTCGAGAACAATGCACGTCTCGGGCCGCGCCAGTATAGGTGCGGCTCAGGAACCGAACAAACAGCCGATCCGGTCCGCTCTACCCTTCTATACGTACTGGGTGACCCTGCGGATCAGATCAAACGGATCCGCCGTTCCCGGACCGATGCGAACCGGCCCCCACCGAGCTCGATCCGGATGCCGCCGCGGTCGCCCTCCGCGGCATCCAGCATCGCCTCGATCCGTTCCGCGCTCGGCCCCGGACCGTCGATGGCCGCTCTCAGGACGCGCCTGCCCAGTGCCCGCGCCGGCGGGTCGCGCCAGTCGACGGCGCCGTCGTCCTGCCGCCGTCGGGCCAGCTCGGCGGCCGCGATCTCGTCGAGCAGCGCGTCGTCATCGGCCGCCAGCCTGGCGAAGGCACCGATGCGGTCGATGGCGCCGGGCCGGATCGCTTCGAGGAGCGGGATGAGCTCGCCTCGCACCCGGTTGCGCAAGTAGGCCGGGTCAGCGTTCGACGGATCGTCGACGTACGCGATGCCCGCGCCGTCGAGCAGCTCCCTGAGCGTCGGGCGCCGAGCGTCGAGCAGTGGCCGCACGACCCGACCGCGCCTTCGCGGGATCCCGCGCGCCCCATGCAGGCCGCTCCCGCGCAGGAGATTGAGCAGCACGGTCTCTGCCGCGTCGTCGGCCGTGTGGGCGGTGGCGATCACGGCGCCCTCGGGCGCGACCTCCTCCAGGAAGCGGTAGCGGGCCTCACGCCCGGCATCCTCGATCGACCGACCCTCGTCGCGCGCCAGCGCTGCGACGTCGACGCGCCGGACCTCGCACGGGAGGCCGAGCGCAGTCGATGCCCGCACGACGGCGCCTGCATCGGTCGCGCTGCCCCCTCGCAGGTCATGGTCCAGGTGCGCCACGGAGAGAGTCCAGCCAGGTCGAAGCGTCGCGGCCGAGCGGGCAGCGCCATGGAGCATGGCCATCGAGTCGGGACCGCCGGAGACGGCGAGGACCAGGACCGCATCGGCCGGAATGCGCGCGGCACGCCCGCCATCGGCGACGAGGGATGCGAGGGCGTCGAGGGGAGTGGTAGCGGAGGGC
>DASTIE010000142.1:0-6300 GCA_035717865.1 Candidatus Limnocylindrales bacterium | reverse complement strand
CTGCGCGCTCGCTCATGCCCGCCAGGCGATGTGGCCCGCAGCCTCCCGGGCCCGCGCCAGCGCCTCCTCGGGCGTCGAGCCCAGGGCGGTCACGTGGCCCATCTTCCGCCGCTCGAACACGGATGCCTTGTCGTACAGGTGCAGGTGCGCGTCCGGCACGTCCAGCGCCTCGTAGATGCCGACCGGGTGGGCGGGTCGCGGCGCGCCCTCGCCGAGGAGGTTGACCATCGCAACCGCCGGCGCGCGCATCTCGACGGAGCCGAGCGGCAGCCCGCAGATTGCTCGCAGGTGCTGCTCGAACTGGCTCGTGACCGCGCCCTCGATCGACCAGTGGCCGCTGTTGTGCACCCGCGGGGCCAGCTCGTTCACCACGAGCGTGCCATCGCGCATCAGGAACAGCTCGACGGTCAGCGTCCCGACGAGCCCCATCGAGGTGGCGAGGCTCTGCCCGAGCGCGGCCGCGGCCTTTTCGACGCTTTCGGGCACCCCAGCCGGCACGACCGTCTCCACGAGGATCCCGCGGTCGTGGCGGTTCCGCGCCACCGGGAACGTCCGGCTGACCCCGTCGACGTTGCGGACGACCACGACGGACAGCTCCGCCTCGAAGTCCAGCTCGCGCTCCAGCAGCGACGGCCACCCGAACCGGCCGTCCACCTCGGCGATTCCCGCCGTGCCGGCGAGCCGCACCTGGCTGCGCCCGTCGTACCCGCCGCGGGCCGCCTTGAGCCGCACCGGGTAGCCGAGCTCGGCGGCCGCCTCCAGCACGTCGGCGTGCGACGAGACGGCCCGCCACTCCGCGACCGCCCCCTCGTTGGCCTCGACGAACCGGCGCTCGGCGAGCCGATCCGCGGTCAGCTTCAGTGGGTACTGGCCGGGCCGCATCGGGCGGCGCCTGTCGTCGAGGGCCGCGACCACCGCGGGACCGACGTGCTCCAGCTCGTACGTGATCACGGCGCAGCCCTCGGCCAATCGCAGGGCGGCGCCGACGTCGTCGTACGCGCCGAGCTCGACGCGGTCCGCGACACCCGCCGCGGGTGCCTCCGGATCGGGGTCCAGGATCGCGATGCGGTAGCCCAGCTCTCGACCGGCGAGCGCCAGCATCCGTCCGAGCTGCCCGCCGCCGATGATCCCGATCGTCGACGGCGGCGCGATCGGCGGCGGCGCGAACCCGAGGCGCCGGTAGACCTGGAGGATCCACGCGGTCTTGGAGTGCGTGTACCGCAGGCCCTCGACCGGGCCGGCGTCGGTGATGCCGCGTTTCAGGCCCTCGTACTGCTGTCGCAGCTGGGGGTCGTTGCGCAGCGCGTCCCGGAAGGCGATGTCGCGCGCGTAGTCGCCGCCGCGGGGCTGGACGTGGAGATGGATGCGGTACCGGTGGCCGTCGAGCTCGAGCGAGCCGACCGGCATGGGCCGCGTCGGGGGCCACGGATCGGGGCCGGGCTGCGGGCCGAACCCGAGGTCGTAGAGCATGGCCACGACGGCCGGGATGTCCGCCGCCTCCGTCTCGATCGACAGGTCGACGATGCCCTTGCCGGGAAGGCCCGGAACTGCGGTGCTGCCGATGTGCTCGACCGTCAGGTCAGGGCGGTGCTCCGCGACGAGCGCGGCGACGCGGGTGGCGACCTCGGCGGTCCGCGGGTCCCACTCGTGGACCTCGGCCTGCAGCCGTTCGTACGGCCCGATGGGCTTCGACGTGGCCGAGCCCGACCGGCTCGACCCTGCGTTCGATCGGACCTGCGTCACCGCCGGAGTCTATCGTTCGCTGCCGTGCCGGAACCTGAGCTGCCGCCCGGCCTGGTCGGCGGCGCGACCGCCGAGCCGGGCCTGACCTACCGGGCACTGCGCTGGGTCTGGCAGGCCGTGGCGTTCATCCTTCGCGTCCGCCTGGAGCTCCAGGGCGCGGAGCACCTCCCGCGCGACGCTCGCGGCCGTCCGATCGGCGGCTGGATCGCCGCGGTCGTGCCGCACCGGACGTGGATCGACCCCTTCGTCCCGTGGATCCTCCTGCCGGATCGGCCGCGGTTCGCGTTCTTCGGCGACGCCCGGACGATGGCCCGATCGCCGGTGCGACGGCTTCTCATGCGCCGCCTCGGCGGCGTTATCCCGATCCCCGCCAGTCGCGACCCTCGGACGGTCGCGCTCCACCTGGCGGCGGCTCGCGAGGTCCTCGACGCCGGCGCGATCTTCATGGTCATGCCGGAGACCGGTCCACCCTCGAAGATCGGCGAGCTGCGGCGCGTCGGCGGTGGCATGGCGTACGTCGCGCTCCGCAACGACGCCCCGATCGTGCCCCTGGTCCTGGGGGGCAACCACGAGCTGTTCCTGGGCCGGCGCATCGTGCTGCGGGTGCTGCCGCTCCTCGATCCCCGCGCGCTCGCGGACCTTCCGCCGGGCATGCCGGTTCCGGAGGCCGGCTCCGCCGCGGAACGCGACAGCGCGCGGAAGCTCACGGCGGGGTTCGCCGCCGCGGTCGCTCCCGCGCTGGCGGAGGTGCACCGGGATGCGGAGCCGCCGCCGGGCACGCGGAAGCGAGGGCTGGCACTCACGAGGCTGTTCCGGTAGACGCGCGGAGGTCGGGTATCCTCGCGCGATGACTCGATTCGTCGTCGGCCGTCGCATCACCGAGGTGGACGTCGGCTAGGTTGCCGACCTCGTCGCTCGCCACGCGCGAGTGACGATCGACATCGGCACGGGCGACGGCCGAGCGGTGCTCGACGCGGCCGCCCGCGAGCCCGCGACGCTCGTCCTAGGCCTCGACGCCAGCGCGGCCGGGATGGTCGAGGCGTCCCGTCGAGCCGCCGGACCGGCCCGCAGGGGCGGACGGCCGAACGCCGGATTCGTCCTCGCGGCAGCGGAGGCGCCGCCGGCAGCGCTCGCCGGGGCCGCGGACCTCGTGACGGTGAGGTTCCCGTGGGGCTCCCTGCTTCGCGGCTGCGTCGGACTCGACGCGAAGGTCACGGAGGGCGTCGCGACGCTCGTGGCGCCGGCCGGAACGCTCGAGCTGCTGCTCGCGCCGTGCGGGCGCGACGGGCTGGACGGCGTCCCGACCGGGCCGCAGGACGTCGTGAACGCTGTCCGGTGCGCATTCGAGCCGCACGGATTCGACCTGCAGGCTGGGCGCCTCGCGACGAGCGCCGAGATCGCCGCTTCGGGCTCGACCTGGGCGAAGCGCCTGGCCGCCGGGCCGGAGAGAGGCGATCGCAGCCGCGACGCCGATCGATCCGCGACGCTCGTCCGGTTCGTCCGCCGCGCTCGTCGATAGGATTCGAGCGTGACCGACCGCGTGCCCCTCCTGCTCGACGTCGATACCGGCATCGACGATGCCCTGGCGCTGCTCTATGCCTGCGCGTCGCCGGAGGCCGAGCTCGTCGCGGTCACGTGCATCGGCGGCAACGTCGATGCCCGCCAGGTGGCGGCGAACACGCTCGCGGTGCTGGAGCTGGCAGGCCGACCGGACGTGCCCGTGTACCTCGGCAGCGAGCAGCCACTCCGGAAGCCGCTCGCGACGTCCACCGAGACCCACGGCCCGCATGGGCTCGGGTACGCGGAGCTCCCGGCTCCCGGTGCCTCCCTGGCGGACGGCGAGGCAGCCCAGCGGATCGTGGAGCTGGCACGGAGCCGGCCGGGCGAGCTGCTCCTCGTGACGCTGGGGCCCCTCACGAACCTCGCGCTCGCGCTGGAGCGGGAACCCTCGCTCCCGAGCCTCCTCCGCGGCTGGGTGCTGATGGGTGGCGTCTTCCTCGGCGCGGGCAACACCACCCCCACGAGCGAGTGGAACATCCACGTGGACCCGGACGCGGCGAAGCACGCGTTCGCCGCGTGGGGAGCGGCCGTCGCGGCGGGCCCCGCGGGGGGCACCCCACTGCCGCTCGCCATGGGCCTCGAGGTCAGCGAGCGCGTACGAATTCGCCCGGAGGACCTGCGCCATCTCGCGGTTCGAGCGGGAGCGATGCCGCTCGATGCGGATCCGCTCGGGCGCGAGCCGATCGCCGCCACCGGAACCGTCGCAGCGAACCCCGTCCTCCGCTTCGTGGCGGACGCGCTCCGTTTCTACTTCGAGTTCCATGCCCGCTACGACGGCTTCTATGGCGCCTTCATCCACGACCCGTTCGCGCTCGCGGCGGCGCTGGACCCCGCCCTGGTTCGCGCCGAGCCCGTGTTCGTGGACGTCGAGACCGGGGAGAATCTCGCCCACGGGATGACGGTCGCGGACTGGCGCCACCTGACCGGCAGGCCCGCGAACGTCGACGTTGCGGTCGAGGGCGACGCGCAGGCGTTCCTCGAGCGGTTCATCGATCGCGTCGGCGGCCTCGCAGCGCGACGTGCCGGCGTGGCACGCTAGCGGCGTGTCGCAGCCCATGGCCGCCGCTCGACCGAGGTTCGAGACGTCGACGATCGTCCTGATGGGGGTGGCGATCGCCTTGAACGCGGTCGTCGGCCAGCTGGTTGGGAACGTGCTGAAGCTGCCGCTGTACGGCGACTCGATCGGCACGGTCCTCGTCGGCGTGCTCGCGGGGCCGCTCGCCGGCGTGCTGACCGGCGTGCTGTCGAACGTCGTGTGGGGGCTCGCGCTGCCCAATGCGTCGACAACCATCCCGTTCGCGATCACCTCCGCTGTCATCGGGCTCCTCGCGGGCCTCGCCGGGCGGCGCGGCCTGTTCGCGGCGCGGCGCGCGCCCACCGGCGGCATCGTCGTGGCCGTCGTCGGCTTCCTCGTCGGGCTGGTCGCGGCGGTTGTCTCGGCCCCGATCGCGTACTTCGTGTTCGGCGGCTCGACCGGGGGCGGGACGGACCTGCTCGTCGGGGTGCTGCGGAACTTCACCGACAACGCGTTCACCGCCACGCTGCTCCAGAGCGGCGTGTCCGACCCGATCGACAAGACGGTCGTGTTCCTGCTCGTCTGGTTCATCCTGCTCTCCCTCCCGGCGAGCGTGAAGCTGCTGTTCCCGCAGGGCGACCGATCGACCTGAGGCGGCCCGAGGTCCTCGGGTTCTTCCGGCCCGGCACCGGCTGGCTGCACGCGCTCCACCCCTGGCCGAAGGTCCTCCTGCTCGCGTGGGCGGTGCTGGCGCCGTTCGCGCTTCCCGTGTGGGCGATTCCGGTGCTGATCGTCGTCTTCGTCATGGCCGGCGTCTCGGCGGGCCTCGGCCGGCCGTTCCTGCGCTCGCTTGCGGTGGGGAGCCTTGTCGTCGGCCTGCCGATCGTGCTGCTGAACGGGCTCGTCTTTCCAGGGGCCCGCGACGTCCTGGTGCCGCTCGGTCCCCTGGCCATCACGCGGGACGGCCTCGAGTTCGGCCTGCCGATCGCCGGGCGGCTCGTGGCAGCGCTGGCGGCGGTCACGAGCTTCGTCCTCTCGACGCGGCCCGACGACCTCATGGAGAGCCTGGTCCAGCACGGCGTGAGCCCGAGACTCGCGTTCGGGCTGCTCGTTGCGATCCAGGCGATCCCGCGACTGGGACGGCAGGCCGGACGGGTGGTCGACGGCGGGCGCACGCGCGGCCTCCGAACGACGGGCTCGCTTCGGGTGCGAGCGGGTGCGCTCCGGCCGGTGATCGGCGCGCTCGCCGTGGGGGCGCTGCTGGATGTTCGAGACCGCACGCTCGCGCTCGAATCGCGCGAATTCTCGTCCGGGCGGCCGCGGACCGCGTACCGGCTGCTCCCGTGGCGCCCGGCCGATCTCCTGGCGACGCGACTCGCCCAGGTCCTGCTGGTGGCGCTCGCGCTCGTCGCCGTGCTGCGCGTGGCGCGGGTCCTCCCGGTCTAGCGATGCGCGACCAGCGCCCGGTCCTGGAGATCCGCGACCTGACCGTGCGGTATCCCGCGGCGCAGCGTGACGCGCTCCGCGAGGTCTCGCTCGCCCTGCAGCCGAATGCATTCCTGTCGATCGCGGGGCGGCATGGCGCCGGCAAGTCGACGCTGTGCCTCGCGGCGGCGGGGCTGCTGCCGCGCGTGGTTCGGGCCGGCGTGCGCGGAACCGTGGCCGGCCCCACGCCGACCGGCCTCGTCCTCGCGGATCCGGCTGCCGGCCTCTCCGGTGCTCGCGCGACCGTGCGCGAGGAGGTCGCCTTCGGGCTCGAGAACCTGGGCGTGCCTCGGGACGCGATGGACTCGCGCATCGAGCGGGCGCTGGCCGCGCTGGGCATCGCGGGGCTGGCAGGGCGCGCGCCGGAATCGCTCTCCAGGGGCGAGCAGCAGCGCCTCGTGATCGCCACGGCGCTGGCGATGGATCCGCCGCTGCTCGTGCTCGACGAGGCCGCGGCGGAGCTCGATCCGGGGGGCACCGAGGCCCTGTCCGGGCTG
>DASTIE010000141.1:0-19854 GCA_035717865.1 Candidatus Limnocylindrales bacterium | reverse complement strand
GTCCGGACTCCCCTTCTCACGCGTCATCGACGCCTTGATGCTCGCGGACCCCGAGCGCCATCGCACGCTGGGCGAGATGCGGGGGTTCTGCGAGGACTTCAGCCTGCGCATGCAGCAGGGCGGCGACGAATACGTCCACGCTACGCAGTGGCTCGATCAGTACTGGACCGTCGACGAGTACCTGCTCATCAAGCTCTGCCTCGAGGCACGCCTCGACGACCTGTACGCCGAAGCCTTCGAGGTCCTCGCGGCGCTGCTCCCGGCGGGCACTGAAGCCATCGACCCACGGCTTGCGCTCGCGGACGCGCTTCGGCTGAATCGCGCGCGGTTACGCCTGCCGGGCGTCGACGGCAGCGTGCTCGTGCGCTCCGAGCACGACATCGACGCGTTCTACGAGGATGTGCTCGCCGGGCGGGAGCCGGAGCTCCATCGTCGCAGGCTCACCTACGAAGTCGAACATGGGCGGTCGGCGGCGGTGGAGAGCTGGCTGCGTGACCTCGTGCGCGACCGCGCCGAGAGCAAGTTCGCCGCCGTGACCGCCGCGCGGGAGGGGTGGGACTGAATCCGGGCGGCCACTACGGCGTCGTCTTCTGTGGCGCGGGACCAGCAACCACCGGCATCCTCGTCTGCGCCTCAGAGCGGGGACGGCTGGACGCTTTGTTGGCGAAAGGCGTCTGCGTCATCGAACAGGACTCGGTCATCGGCCCGGGTGCGATCGGGTCGTACCCGATCTCCGCGAACACTCGCGGCGCGACGTTTCTTTTCTGGCTCGACGACGCGGAGCCCCGCGAAGCGTTCGACGCCGCCCGGAACGCCGGTTCGACCAAGGCCCTTGCCCGGTTCGCAACGGTCTTCCCACGCCTGCCGTTGGTTGGCGAGCATCTGGCGATGCTCGGGGAGGCGCTCCGCGCCCGCGTTGAATCGGTCCCGGGTTGCTCCGTGGTCACGGAGCATGCCGTCCGCGAGGTGACGCTCCTCGACGCGGGCGGGGCAGCAGTGAGGTTCGAGCCCGTGCACGGCGGGGCGGCGATCACGGTCACGGCCGACCAGGTCGTGCTCGCGATGGGAGCCAGGCCGCGCGGGAACCTCGGGCAGGTGGCACTGCTCCCGGGCCTGGACCTGCGGCCGTACGAGCGCAAGCTCAGTCACGCGAACGACCTCCTTGACCGGCGGGTCGGGTTGCCGGCGCGGCTGCGTCGGGCAATCGCCGCGACGCGGGAGGTCGTGGTCGTCGGCGGCTCGCACAGCGCCTGGTCCGCGGCGTGGTTGTTGCTCCACGATCAAGCCCTTCGCGACGAGGACGATCGACCGCCGAAGGTGACCGTACTGCATCGCAGCCCACTTCGGTTCTTCTTCCGGAATGCGGCGCGGGCGCGGGCGGCCGGCTATGCGTTCGACGAGGCCGCCGACGTGTGCCCGCACAGTGGCGTCGTCAATCGACACGGAGGCTTGCGCGCCGACGCCCACCGGCTCGCCTGGGCCGCGACGCACAACGGCGCGGACGGTCCCGTGCGGGCGATCTCCCTCGTCGACAACGAGCGAGTCCGCGCAACCGCAGCCAAAGCGCTCGACAGGGCGGGCGCCGTGATCGCCGCTATCGGGTACGAGGCGAACGTCCCCGACATCAGGTGGCCTGACGGCCGCTCGGTTCAGCTGGCTACCACGAACACGGGGTTGCAGGTGACCGAGCGGGCCCGTTTGGTGAGCGTCGACGGACCGGAGCTTCCGCAGCTGCTCGCATTCGGCCTCGGAGCCGGTCAGGAGGCAACCGGGATCCTCGCCGGCGAGCCGTCATTCACGGGCCGCCTCGATGCCGTGCGCCTCTATCAGAATGAGGTCGGCGGGATCGTGCTCGACTCGCTGCTCGGCTCGGCTCGTTCGTAGTCGGGCGGCAGCGAGCCCGGATCGGCCATGGCGGCGTAGAGGCGACGCGCGAGCAGGGTCACCGTCCCCTCGGCAACGTCACCGTCACTTCGCAGCAGGTCCAGGAACTCGTCGGCGCGGATCGCGAGGACCTCGGCCGCGCCATCGGCACGCATCGACGCAGTCCGCGGCGAGCGCGTGATCGCCGCGAGCTCGCCGACGGGCTCGCCCGCGACGCACGTCCGGAGATAGCGTTCGTCGACGCCCTGGAGCACCTCCAGCTTGCCGGACTTGATCACGTACAGCTCGCTGCCGATGTCGCCCTCCCGGGTGAGGTATTCGCCGTCGGCGACCTTGCGCTCGATGGCGATCCGGGCGACCTCGCGCAGCTGGGCCTCGTCGAGCGTTTCGAAGATCGACACGTGGCGCAAGTGCTCCATGCGCTCGCGAAGCCGCCCTTCTGGGAGCGCCAGGAGGTTCGCGAGGAGCCGGAATGCGCCGGGCACCCCGGCCGCGACTTGACGGAAGAGGGTGTAACCGCAGTAGACATACGCACCGCGCCCGTAGGCCGCGACCAACAACCCACCCCATTTCTGGGACTCGCCGGGATCGGAGCACGCCAGGAGCGGCTCGTAGGCAGGATCCCACTCCCCGAAGAAGTACATGCCCCGGTCTCGGACCCACCCGTCGAAGTCCCCGGCGACGATGCGGTTCGGGAATCGGAGGAGGTAGTGGTCCGGGTTCAGGAACTGCACGGGCGCATCCTGTTGCGTCACGCGGTCATGCGGTTCGGCGTACGAGAACGGGTAGGGCGCCGCAGCCATGCTCGCGTAGCGGTAGCCCTGGTACTGCACCAGCAAGGTGCCACCCCCCTGCACGTAGTCGAGCAGGCGGCCGCTGGACCTCCGGAGCCCGTCGCGGGACAGGAACGCGTTCGGACCGATGCAGATCACGTCGTACCTGCCCAGATCCGACTGCAGGAGCGCGTCGTCGCTGAGCAGCTCGACCGACAACCCGAGTCCCGACAGGACGCGCGGCATGTCGTCACCGACGCCGCTCACGTAGCCATACGTGTGCGAGTCGTGGACAGCCACGTCGATCAGATCCGCGACCACGGCGGACGGTTCGGCGACGACTTCGCGGCGCACGAAGGTGCCCTCGTCCGGCGCGGAGCCCGGGACGGTGGGGCCCTGCATGACGGTGGTGATCGACGACTCGTACAACCTGTCACCACAGCGCATGCCGAAGGAGATGGTCTGACAGCCCGCCGCTTCACCTGGCGGAACCGTGACGGAGACCTCGATCGTGTCCGAGTCGCCGGCCTTGCGCAGCCGGACGGGTGTGCGGAACGGGCTCGCCGTCCATCCGTCCGGTACCGAGACTTCGAGCACCCCCTCGATCGGCGAGACCGCCTGGTCATGCCCGACCACGCTGACGAGCAGGTTGATCTCCTGCGACTCGCCTTGCGTGCGCAGGAAGTAGCGGTCGAGAAGCGGGCGGCAGGAAATCGGCGGCACGATCGCCGTCGCGAGCCGACGGTAGCCGCCGGCGAACGCCTCCTCGAACAGTGCCGGTGCGGAGAGATGCAGCGTTCGGCCGGCGATCCGAACCGAACACCTCACGGTGATCGGTGGCTCATCGAAGGGCTCTCCGACGGCGACCTCTTCGGGCCACACATATGAATACGCGCGGGCGGCGTGCCGAAGCCAATATGGGCACGATAAGCCGGCGTCAGCTGGGACCGTGATGTCGTACAGGGCTGCGTGGGCGTCGCCGGCGTTGGCGCGGTTAACGCCGGCGTTGGCGATCATCACGACGGGCTCGAACTCCACCTGCGCTTCCGGAGATGACTCTAACCCCAGCAGCCGGGCCGACAGCCGCATCGACTCGCCGGGGGTCACCGCCGCGCGATCGACCGTTGCCACGAGCCGCAGGCCGAGGCATCGGGCTGCCGCGACCTCGGCGTCCCGGCACTTGCGCCCGAGGTATCGAGCCAGGCTCACGCGTGCCGACTCGTCCGGCACGTGCTCGCTCAGGTGCTCCTCGAGATCGGCGAGGCACGCCAGGAGGTCCAGGAGCGCAGGCGCTGCGCGCTGTGTCTCGTCCAGCCGGAAGCATTCGGTCGCCAGGGCCGCATGACGTTGGGCGACCTCGAGCTCACGCCGGAGGACCTCTGCGCCGCCACCGGCATGGTCGACCAGGCTGGTGAGGCCGCAGTCGATGCCCGCGAAGATCGGCTCGGACACGTCAGGTCCCGATGCAGGGGCGACGTCGTCCAGGCGCAGATAGATGAAATGGTCGCCCGGGACCGGGACGCTGGTCGTTCCCTGGGTCAGGTGCTGGTTGAGCGCGATCGCTCCAATCTCCGCGTACGTCACGTGCGCGATCGGGTCAGGTGTCCCGGCGTTCAGCCGGAGACATCCGGGGACCTCGAGCTCGGGGCGGCGGACGCCCAGCTGGACCTTCTGACCGGGCGCCCAGTCGCTGCGCATGCCGACATAGAGCTTGCGGGCCTGCCAGGCCGCAAGACCAACACGTTCAAATTCGGCGAACCGAGCAGGGTCGCCGGCGGCGACGAATGCCTCGTGCACGGCGATCCCGACCGCGGCGTGATGACCATGCCCGTCGGTGTCATCGCCGCGCCAGGCGCTGATCACGATCTGCGGTTGCGCGGCGCGGATCGCCCGCACGATCTCCGCGACGAGACGGTCCCTGCCCCACTTCTCGAGCGTCTCCGCACCGCTCTTGCTGTAGTCGTCGTCGTAGAACGGACCGAACCACGACTCGCCGCCGTCGATCGCGCGCGCCTGCGTGGATTCCCAGGTGCGATACACCCCGAGCTCCGAACCGGCGTAGGAGGTGACGCGGTTCTGACCGCCTTCGCCGCGTGTCGCCGACCAGCAGACGACGCGCGCGGAGTCCCCTTGCGCGAGCATCGCGATCAGGGCGCTGTCCTCGTCGTCAGGATGCGCGCCAACGTACAGGACGTCGGCGGTCCTGCCGAGGCCGCGGACGAGGCGGACGAGGCTCGTGACGCTCGAGTCGAGATCGTCACGCATCGTCGTCTGTCCTGATCACCTGGTGATCGAACACGTCCAGCGACACATCCGAGAGCCCCCCGGCCGTGGGGATGCACGCTGCGCCGATCACGCGTTCCTGGGGTGCACCCTGGGGAGCGAGGAACGCGTACAACCAGCTACGGTCGGTGTTCGCGAAGGCTTGCGGTCCGAGTGCAGCGGTGTCGCGGAACACATCCTCGACGGAGAGGCCCAGCGCATCCAGCTCGCGATCGGCGCGGGCGTTCAGCAAGGTGACGCTCTTTCGCGGGTAGATCACCGGCATCGGCAGTCCAAAGCGGGCGTAGACCGGCGCGAGCTGCGCGAAGTAGGAGATCTCGCTCGGCCCGCCGACGTATGCGGCGGTCGGGAAGAGCGCGTCCTGATAGATCGGGCGCAACAACACATTTCCGCTGAACTCCCGAGGCGCGGCAGCGAACATCGCCCGTGCCGCACTCCACTCGACTGGCGCGGTCCCGAAAGCCATCTGGCAGCCCCGTTCCGAGCCGCGCAGGCGGAAGCGCGCGGTATGGCCATGGAACAGTCCGAGCCGATCGTCCCGGAGCGCCACCTGAGGTGGGTAGCCCTGCGCCCGGAGCCACTCGGTGGGCGTTCGGGCCGCCGTGGCGCTCGGTGCCGGGTATTCGAGGTCGGCGGCCAATCGGGGCATCCCGAGCTCGCGCAGGCGGCCGTCACTCGGATCGACCACGACGAGGCCCTGGTCGTCGAACGCCGCCGCCAGGAAACGCCCGAAGCAGTCGGAGAGCCGCTCGCCGGCCCGAAACGTCCGGGCGGCAAGGGCCACCCCCGCCGATGTGCACACCCGGGACAGCAGGTCGAGGGCGGTCTCGACGCCCCTGTCAAGCCGAATCAGGCTCAGGGGTTCGGTGCTGCGGGTCCGACCGTGCTCCCAGGTGATCCGCACGACGGTGCCGTCGGCGTCCACCGCGTGAACATGGTCGACGGCGTCGAGCGAGTGGTCCTCGTTGGCGATCCAGAAGACCGGTACGTGCGGCCGGCCGGTCGTCGCTTCGAGCCGTCGCGCCAACTGAACGGCGGTCGCCGCCTTGTACATGTTGTACAGGGGCCCGCCAAAGAGCGCCGGTTGCTGCCCGGTGAGCACCGCGACCGCCTCCGGGTCCCGCAACCGCTCGATGTTGCGCGATGCCGCGTCGCCGCCGACGAACACCCGGTGCTGATCGTGCAGCACGTCGGCCACCTCCCCTCGCGGCAGCTCGCGAGCCGATGCGGCAGCGCCGGCCCGCTCGAACGAGGACGGGTCGCGGTAGTCGTGCGCGAATAGGGATCCGAGGTGATCGAACCTGTCGACGTAGTCGATGAAGAGCGGCGGGGCTGATGGCACGAGGGCGGTGCTGACCGTTGATTCGGTGCGGTCGGCCGGCGGTCCCGCAATCGCCTGGACATAGAGCTCGACGAAGCCCCGCTCGTTGGGGCCGAACCGATCGATGTGCGTGATCCTGAATCCGCTCTCGCGTACGGCAGCCAGGAACTGGGGGCCGTGCCAGTGGTGCGTGGGCTTCTCCGGAATGCCCGCAGGGCGCAGCTTCTTGACCACGTACGAGGTGTTCTCTTCGCGCAGCGTGTGCACCGTGAGGCCCAGAAGCAGGCTGGCCCCGGGGCGCGCAATCCGGGCGATCTCCCGTAACGCCTGCAACCCGTCGGCCCGATAGCCCTCCAAGTCCTGCAAGACGAACAGGCACAGCACGACGTCCGCGCTTCGGTCCGGCAGCGGCAGCGCCCGGATGTCACCGAGGACGGCGTTCGTGCGCGGGCGATCGACGTGCCGTGCGTTGAAATAGGCGACTGCCTCTTCAACGGCGTCCACGCCGACGTAGGAGCGCCACTCGCCATCCTTCGCGCACTCCGCTGCGAGCTCGGCGATCGAGCCGTTCCAACACCCGATGTCGACGACGCTCCCGTACGGCGCAAGCGACGTCAGGAACCCGCGTACGACCTCCGGATGGCCGCACCGAACGGTGTCCAGGGCGTCCCACAGCCCGGCCACGGCCGCGAGGCTGTTGCTGGCATTCGCGGTGGAGACGCTCCCCGCCGCGAGCGTCGGCATCGATGAGGACAATGGGCTACTCGGCACGATGCCTCAATATCGCACAGCGTCGCCTGCTCCCACTGTGGATGCGGTAACTTCCGGGCGTGGGTCTCGCCATGCTCAGCCACGCGGGACCGGGTGGGAGCTCTCACGTGGCTCGCCACCTGGCGGCTGAGCTGAAACGGCGCGGTCACGCGGTGTCGTTGGTGGCGCCGGGGCCCTGGAGGGCGACGCTCGACACGTCGTGGGACCAGTGGCGGTTGAAGCGTCTCGAGCGGCACCTCGAGGGGCTCGTCCGCGACGGCGGCGTCAACGTCATCCACTACCACTACGCGTGGCCGTTCGCCCGAGTCCTGGACCGGCTCAAGCGGCGTATGCGATCTGCGGCACCATTGATCGTGGGAACGCTGCACGGCACGGACGTCACGCATCCCCCCGACGAGTCGGCAATCGCCGCGCTGCAAAGCACGGACAGGCTGACGACGGTCTCCAATGCGTACGCGGACCTTGCCCGTCAGCGCCTTGGTCTAGCGCTCCGACCCACGGTCATCGCGAACTTCGTCGATCCGGCGGCCTTTCCGCTCAGCATCGACTTCGCTGATCCTCTGTCCGGCCGGCCGCGGCCCCGGCTCGTGCACGTCTCGAACTTTCGTCCCGTCAAGGCTCCCCACGGCGTGGTGGAGATGTTCGCCGCGGTCCGCGAACGCCGCGACGCCGAGCTATGGCTCATCGGCGATGGCCCGGAGTTGCCCTCGGTCGTCGCGGCCCTGGATCGCCGTGGACTGCGCCGAGACGTCCGCGTCCTCGGATACCGCACGGAGGTCGGGCGGCTCCTTGCGCAATGCGACGTCCTGCTGATGAGCTCCCTCGAAGAAAGCTTCTGCCTGGCGGCCCTGGAGGCCATGGCGGCGGGACTCGCGGTGGTCGGTCCGGATGTCGGCGGGTTCACCGAGGTCACCGGGCGCGGGCGGACGGGGATGCTCTACGAACGCGGCGACTACGCCGCCGCCGCCCGCCTGGTCGAAACGCTGCTGAGCGACGATGAGCTGCGCCTTGGTCTGCGGCGTGCCGCGACCGAGGACGCGCGGACGTTCTCGGTCACTGCAGCCGTGGAAGCGTACTTGGCCGTCTACGGCCATTCGCTGGCCACGACGGGGTTGCACCGTGCCGTCTCCTGATCACGACGGTATCGACGTTGTCGCATTCGCCCCACACCCCGACGATGTCGAGCTCTTCTGCGGTGGCACGATGCTTTCCGCAGCCGCGGCCGGGCTCACCACGGCGATCGTCGACCTGACCGATGGCGAGCTGTCGACGAACGGGACGCTCGAGCAGCGTGCTCGCGAGCGCGACGAGGCAAGTGAGCTGATGGGGCTGGCCGCCCGGCGGGCATTGTCCATGCCGGACGGGGCGCTGGCCAACACCGAACCGCATCGCCTGGCGGTGGTCGCCGCGCTCAGGGACTTGCGTCCGCGAGTCGTGCTCGCACCGTTCGGGAACGACCGCCATCCCGACCACGTGGCGGCGGCCGAGCTGGTCCGCCAGGCGTGCTTCCTTGCCGGCCTGCGGCGCTACGGCAGTGGTTTGCCACACCGGACGACGCGGGTCTATCGATACATGCTGCACACGCCATTCGAACCGAAGGTGCTCGTCGACGTCGGAGCAGTCTGGGGGGTACGCAGCGAGCTGCTCCGGGTCTATACGAGCCAGGTGACACTCGGAGCCGACGATGAGCCGACCGCCCTGAATGACGGCGGCTTCGTGGCCATGCTGGAAACACGCGCCGCGCACTTCGGGGCCCTGGCGGGGGTGTCGTACGCCGAGGGGTTCGACGCTGACGGTCCGGTGCTCGTGAAGAACCTCCTCGACTGATGGCCACGTTCGACAAGCGTGCTGCGGCATTCCCGGGACGGGATCGCCAGGTCCATCTGCTGGCGTGCGGCGCTTCACTGCTCCCTGCGGTCGCGGTGGAGCGCATGGCCGCGGCGGCTCATGACCAAGCGGAATTCGGTGGGCTGGTGTTCAGCTCGTATGACGAAACGCTCGACCGCTTCCACCGCACGGCGGCCCAGTTGCTCGGCACCGGTGCTGCCAATGTCTCCTTCCAACGAAACACGACCGAAGGTCTTTCCCTCATTGCCGGTGGCTATCCGTTCCGGCCCGGCGATGAGGTGGTCAGCTACGTCCACGAATACCCCGCCAATCACTACCCCTGGCGAAACCTGGCGCGGCGCGGCGTCAGCCTCGTGGAGCTTCCGAACGTCCCGTATTCCGGCGACTCCGGTGCCGGCGGCCGCCCGTACGCGTTCTCGCTGGACGAGCTCCAGCGGCGCATCACCCGCCGGACGCGGGTGGTCGCCCTCAGCTCGGTCCAGTTCACGAGCGGGTTCGCCGTATCCGTCGAGTCCCTGGCCGACATCTGCCGCGACCGCGGAATCGATCTGGTTCTGGACGCTGCGCAGAGTCTCGGCGCCATGCCGTTGCGGCCCGACGAGCACGGAGTCGCTGCCGTCGTCGCATCCGGATGGAAATGGCTGCTCGGGCCCATCGGCAGCGGGGTGATGTACACGAGTCCGGAGCTCCGGGACAAGCTCGAGCACGTCGCCGTCGGCGCAGAGACGATGCTGCAGGGCGTCGACTACCTCGACCACTCGTGGGCGCCGCACAGGAGCGCCAAACGCTTCGAGTACGCAACAGCCTCTCCCGCCCTCGTCGCCGCTCTCGAGGCGTCGATCGCGGGCATCCACCTGCGCTACGGGGTGGAGGCAATTAGAGCGGAGATCCTGCGCCTCCAGGACCTGCTGATCGACGCCCTCGATCCAGCGCTGTTCATCGTGCCGCAGCGCGCCGCGGTCAATCGGTCGGGAATCCTGGGCGTGGTGCCGAGACGGGGTACGCCCGAGGACCTCGTTCAACGGCTTTTGGGCCGGGGCTTCGTCACATCGTCCCGCGGCGGCTACGTGCGCATCGCGGCGCACTTCTTCATCGTCGACGAGGAGATCGCGCGCCTGGCCCAGGCGATGAACGAGTTCGGTTAGGCGCGAAGCGACGCCTGCCAATGGTCATCGCCGTGCACGAAGACTCCCGAGGATCGGAAGGAATCGATCCGAGGTTGCATTCCACGCGGAGGCAGCATGCACTCGGGAGGGTGGATGCACGAAAGCGGGGCCGAAGCCCCGCTCTCGTGTGGGCTCACGTTGGTGGGCGATACTGGATTCGAACCAGTGACCCCGCGGATGTGAACCGCGTGCTCTAACCACTGAGCCAATCGCCCAACGGGTCGCCGGCCGGGATGCCGGGACCGAGCCGGGATCATACCTCTATCCCGGGCCACCGTGACCGCAGCGCATCCGCGGGCAGACCCCGGATCCGGACGACCTTCGTGCGGCTGGCCTGCCCGGACACGATCGCGAGGCGCCCGGGCGCCACGCCCAGCGCGGCGGCGAGCAGGCGCCGCAGCGCCTCGTTCGCAGCCCCGTCGACCGGGCGTGCCGCGACTCGGGCCCTGAGCACGCCGTCCGCGACGCCGTCGACCGAATCGCGGCCCGCACCGGGGATCAGCCGGACGGCGAGACGGACGCCGTCGGCACGCCGTCGGCACGCGGCCACGCTCAGCCGATCGTTCGGAGCAGGACGCCCAGCACCAGCAGGACGATGAGCGGGGAGAGGTCGAACATGCCGGTGCGCGGAAGGAGGCGGCGCACCGGCGCCAGGATCGGCTCCGTCGTCTGGATGACGAACCGCGCGAAGGCGCTGCGGCCCACCGGGTCGAACCACGAAAGCAGCACCCGGGCGAGGATCACGACCTCGAGCGCGATCAACACGAAGCGCACGAAGTTCATCAGGAACGGCCCGCCCATCGCCGCGAGTCTATCGTGCGGCCGGGCGGGCCCCGAAGATCGCGCGACCGAGCCGCACGATCGTGGCGCCTTCCTCGACGGCCACCGGGTAGTCGTCCGACATGCCCATCGAGAGGTCATCGCCGAGGCCGCGATGGCGTGCTCGGAGCCGCTCCGACAGCGTCCGCAGTGCGAGGAACGTGGGGCGTGCGGCCTCCGCCGAGTCGACCAGGCGGCCGACGGTCATGAGGCCCTCGACGCGCAGCGCCGCGAGCTCCAGGATCGCCGCGAGGTCGTGCTCGAGTGTCGCCGGGTCGAAGCCTGCCTTCGCGGGGTCGTCGTCGACGTTCACCTGGAGCAGGACGCGGAGCCAGGATCCGGGATGGACCTCCGCGGCGATGCGATCGAGGCGCTGGGCGAGCTCGAGCGAATCGACGGATTGGATCACGTCGAACAGCTCGATCGCACGCCGCGCCTTGTTCGACTGCAGCGGTCCCACGAGGTCCCACGTGATTCCTCTGGGGCGTTCCTCCAGCACGGCGTCGACGGGCGCGGTCTCGATCGGCGCGGCATCGGTGGGCGCGCCCTCGGTGGGCCCGGCGCCGCTGGGCGCGGTCGCGATGGGCGCGGTCGCGATTGGCGCGGCCTCAATGGGCCCGGCACCGAGATCGTTCAGCTCCCCCGCCTTTGCCTGGCGCTCCTGGACGCGGTTCTCCGCGAAGCGGGTGAATCCTGCGGCCGCCGCCGCGCGGATCCGGGCCGCCTCGACGGTCTTGGTCACCGCCACGATCTTGACCGCCGCAGGCTGCCGACCGGAATGGGCCGCGCCATCCGCAATTCGTCCGAGGATCTCGGACCGTGCGCCCGCCAGGTCGACCGGCCCCGAATTCGTCACATCGTCACTCCATGCCTGTTGGTCACGACCCTCACGGATCCGGCGTCCCGAGTCGATCGTGGATCGCCTCCGAGGCTGTGACCATCATCGTCAGGTAGTCGCGGCATGACTGAGAGGCGAGCATCCGATGACGAATGGTCGCCCAGTGACGATCTGACAAGAGCTTCGCGGCGGGGGCGGCCAAATGCTCATCCCGCGAGCGCTCGTCACGTGGCCCTGCGTTCGTGACAGCGGTTCTGAGCGTGGGCTGAGCTCGAAGAGGCGTGGGAATCGGGTCAGGTGCTCACGGGACGAGCAGCTGACCGCCTGCCGGTGACGAGCGCTCACCTGGTGAGCATCTGACCCAGCACCATGCCTCAGGCCGTGATCGGCGCTCACGCGATGAGCATTTGGCGTGGAGCCAAGGATCCGTGCCGGGACACCCGCGGAAACGCGCCCGAAGAGGCCATCCGACGCAGAACAGATGCGCCCGCCTCTGGCGCCCGCCGCCTGGCAATGGCGCGCGGAACCGCGCGAGCCGGTTTCAGCGCGACCGGCGGAGGAAGCTCGGGATCTCCAGGTCGTCGGCGTCGTAGGCGGGACGGCGCAGCGGCACGGGCTCGACGACCCCGCCGGAACCGTTGCCATTGCTCGCGCCATTGCCCTCGACCCGGCTCGCCGGCGCATCCGGGACGCCCGTCTCGGACATCGCGCTGCGCTGCCGCTCCAGCTCCTCGAGGAAGTCACGAGGCGCCTTCGCACCGCCATCGGCATCCGCGGAAGCGGAGGCCCGCGACGACGCGCCGTGGCGCTTGCCGTCGAAGCCGGTGGCGATGACCGTGATGGCCACCTCCTCGCCGAGCCGCTCGTTGAAGCTCGTGCCGAAGATGATGTTCGCCTCGGGATCCGCCGCGGCGCGGATCTCCTCCGCGGCCTCCGTGACCTCGAACAGCGACATGTTCGACGAGCCGGAGATGTTGAACAGGATCCCCTGCGCCCCGGCGATGTCGACCTCCAGCAGCGGGCTGGCGATCGCCTGCCGCGCGGCCTCCAGCGCCCGGCCCTCGCCGGTCCCCCGGCCGATGCCCATCAGGGCCGAGCCGGCATCCTTCATGATCGCCCGCACGTCGGCAAAGTCCAGGTTGATCAGCCCCGGCACCGTGATGATGTCGCTGATCCCCTGGACGCCCTGACGAAGCACATCGTCGACGACGCGGAAGGCGTCGAGGATCGAGGTGTTCTTCTGGACGACGTCACGCAGCCGGTCGTTCGGGATCGTGATCAGCGTGTCGACCTTGGACTTGAGCGACTCGGCCGAGCGCTCCGCGGTCAGCTTGCGCTTGGCGCCCTCGAAGGTGAACGGCTTCGTGACGACAGCGATCGTCAGCGCGCCCTGCTCCTTGGCGATCTCGGCCACGATCGGCGCGGCGCCGGAGCCGGTGCCGCCGCCGAGGCCGGAGGTGATGAAGACCATGTCCGAGCCCTCGAGGGCCTGGGCGATCTTCTCGCTGTCCTCCTCCGCGGCGCGCTCCCCGATCGAGGGATCACCGCCGGCGCCGAGGCCGCGGGTCAGCTTGTCGCCGATGCGCAGCTTGTGCGGCGCGTCGGACTGGAGAAGGGCCTGGGCATCCGTGTTGAGGGCGATGAACTCCACGCCCATCATCTCTGCCCGGATCATGCGATTGACGGCGTTGCTGCCGCCGCCACCGACACCGACCACCCTGACCAGGGCGAAGTTCTCCGAGTCCGAGCGCAGGCCCATCGCGTCTCCTCCGGGCGGCCTCACGGGACCGCGTTATGGGGGCTGAATGAACGGGGCACCGGCGCGCTCGCTCGCCGCAGATCACCCTCCCGAGGCTTGGCCGCGAGTCTAGCATCGCCCCGGATCGACGGAGCATCGGAATCGACAGACGGCGGCTCGGAAAGGTGGTAGCCGTTGCCCGCGCACACCCCCGTCGCCAACCTGCCGGCGCCTAGGGCAGCATGCTCTTGACGGCGCTCCGGAGCCGGCCGAGCACGCCGTTCGCCGGGGCGGATTCGTACCGCATCGGCTCGCCGTCGTCGAGCATCGAGGCGCCCCACTGGAGCAGCCCGATCGACGTCGCATAGGCCGGGGTCAAGATGGAGTCGGTCAGGCCGCCGACGCCCGTCGGCCCGACGACGCGGACCGGCATCGACAGAACCTCCCGCCCGAGCTCCGCGACGCCTGCCAGCTGCGCGCCGCCGCCCGTCAGGATCAGGCCGGCCGGCAGCATGCCCGCGCCGCTCGCCTGCAGCTCGGCGCCGATGAGCTCGAAGGTCTCGCGCATCCGCGACTCGATGATCCGGCACAGCTCCAGCCGGCCGATGGAGCGGCCCGCCTCCTCGCCCAGGATCGAGACGGCGATCTCCTCGTCCTCCTCGATGCCCCGCAGGTCGCAGGTGCCGTGGCTGACCTTCAGCTCCTCGGCGGCGGGCAGCGAGGTCTTGATCCCGATCGCGATGTCGTTCGTGACGAAGTTCCCGCCCACCGGCAGGACGCTCGTCCGGAACGGCGAGCCCTCGTTGAACATCGCGATGTCGATCGTGCCGGCGCCGATGTCCGCGACGGCCACGCCCAGGTCGCGCTCGGTCTCATTCGCGACGGCCTCCGCGGAGGCAAGCGCGTTCACGACGAGCTCATCGATCTTGACGCCCGCCTGCCCGACGCACTTCATGAGATTCTGGACCGCGGTCTGGGGCGCCGTGACGATGTGGGTCTCGACCTCGAGGCGGATCGCGCTCATCCCGAGCGGGTCCTTGACGCCCTCCTGGCCGTCGACCGTGAAGCCGCGACGCTCGACGTGGAGGACCTCGCGGTCGGAGGCGATCGGCACCGTCCGGGCCTGCTCGACCGCACGCCGGATGTCGTCCCGCCCGACCTCCTTGGTGTGTGCGGCCACCGACACCTGGCCCTTGGAGTTGAAGCTCGTGATCTGCGCGCCGCCGACCCCCACGAAGGCCTTGTCGATCTTCCAGCCGGAGAGGCGCTCGGCCCGCTCGACGGCGTCGCGGATGGAGCGCACGGTCTGCTCGATGTTCACGACCGCGCCGCGCTTGAGGCCCGACGACGGCACCGTGCCATGGCCGATGACCGTGAGGCGGCCGTCGCGACCGATCTCGCCGATCAGCGTGCAGACCTTGCTCGTCCCGACGTCGAGCGCGACCAGGACTCCTTCGACCGCCACGCCTACCTCTGCTGAATCAGATGAAGTGCCGCCGGATGAGGGCGACGTTGTTGAAGATCCGCAATCCGAACGTGATGAGCGCCACCAGGTACAGGTCCAGGCTCAGCCGGTCGCCGATGAACGTGAGGATTACCGCGACGATCGCGTTGGTGACGAACCCCGAGATGAAGATCCGGTTGTTGTAGACGCCATCGAGCTCTGCCCGCACCGCCCCGAGCACCGAGTCCAGCGCCGCGAGGATCGCGACGGCGGAATAGCGGCTCAGCTCGACGCCGACCTGGACGTTGAGGACGAGCCCGAGCAGGACGCCCACCAGCAGGCCTGCCAGGGGGAGGAGCAACGGGTCGGGTCCTCGCTGCGGTGCGTTCCGGCAAAGGGTAAAGGAACGCGACGGCCCCGTGTGTCATGGTGCAGACGGCGCCCGGCGTCGGGCCGTCACTTCTTCGTCGGCTTCGGGGTCGCCTTCGGCACGAAGGTCCCGTCGGTCTCGGAGGCGAGAATGACCCGCGCGACCGTCGCCTCCCGGTCGATCAGGAAGCTGCGCAGCAGCCTGACCTGGCCCGGGATGATGCTCGCCGCGCGGGTGGCGGGGCTGTAGAAGCCGAAGACCGCGGTCCAGCCCTTGTCCACGAAGACAAGGAAGCCGTCGGCGTCCGTCACGCGGACACGGAGGTGCGGTGCGGCACTCCCCACGTCCGGCGGCTCGAGGCTCCCGAGGCGGGTCGCGACGTCGAGGTCCACGGGGTCGAGACGGGCGCCGATGGCGAGCTGCTCGTCGGCGCCGGTGCGGCGGTCCTCCACGACGGCCACGCCGGCGGGCAGCGCGGCGTCCGGCGTGACGGACGCGAAGATGACGCCCTGGCGGTCGACGAGGAGGCGGTTCCCGCCGGCCTGCCAGGCGAGGATCGCCTCCCGCTCCTGGATGGTCACGACCACGACGCCGTCAGGGAGCGTGACCTGGACGTCGGCACTGGAGATGCCGGGCAGCGCCTCGAGGGACGCCTCCAGAGGGGCCGTGTCGAGTCGGAAGACATTCGCGTTCGAGGGCAGGGCGAGCGCCTCGTGGACGGCCTCGTCGGCGGTCCATTGGAGCGCAGGCGCATCCGTTCGGGTCAGCGCGAACGCGCTCGGTCCGGTCACGAAGGTCAGCAGGAACCCGGAGGCCAGCATCCCGAGCAGCCCGGCAGCCCGGGCAGGCGTCACCAGGCGCGCGACGCCACGCCGTCGCCGTCCAGCCGCCGAGTGGCCCGCGGCGCCTGGCCGGCCCCGGATCGCGGCGAGACCGCGGAGGCCCGAAACGCCGGTGAGCCCGGTCAGCTTCGGCAGCTTGGGGCCGGAGCCGCCACCTCGTTGCCGGCGGCTGCCGCGGGCCGGCCCCACGAGCCCGCGCGTGGCGCGGCCGAGCGCGGCGTCAGGAGGGCGCGATTCCTTGATCCGGTTCGCGGCCTTCATCGGGCGCGCGCCACGGCCCCGTTGCCCGCCGCCGAAACCCTTCACCGCGGCAGGTCTGCCGTCGTCAGTCGCTGCCGCGCCAGCCGGGCCTCGTGCCGGGCCAGCGCCAGGTCCAGGATCCGGAGGCAGACGGCGGTGAAGTCGAGGCCCGCCTCGGCCGGCATCGTCGGGAAGAGGCTGATCGGGGTGAAGCCCGGGATCGTGTTGATCTCCGAGAGGTAGACCTCGTCGTCGCGGACGAGGAAGTCGACCCGGGCGAAGCCCTCGGTGCCCAGCGCGCGGTAGGCGTCTCGCGCGAGCTTCTTCATGAGCTCGCGGGTCCCGTCGGGCACCTCGGCGCGGGTGGACGTCTCCGACAGGCCCGGGGTGTACTTCGCCGCGTAGTCATAGAACTCATGGCCCGCGATGACCTCGCCCGGGCCGTAGGCCGTGATCGGCTCGGAGCCGATGACCGACACCTCCAGGTCGCGTGCCTTCGCGAGGTAGCGCTCGACGATCGCCAGGTCGTCGTACCGGAACGCCAGCTCCAGGGCGGTCGCGCGCTCGTCGGGGGTATGCGCGAGGGTCATCCCCACCGACGATCCGAGGCGGGCCGGCTTGACCATCAGCCGCGGATCGCTCTCGCCCGCGAACGCCTGCAGCTGCGCCGCCACCGCTGACGGGTTGGCCCGCCACGCCGGCGCGCGAACCTCCAGCCAGTCGATGACCGGCAGCCCAAGCCCGCGCCAGATGCGCTTCTGCAGGACCTTGTCCATGCCCAGCGCGGAGGCCGCCACGCCGGCGCCCGTGTACGCGACGCCGGCCGCCTCGAGCACGGCCTGGACGGCGCCGTCCTCGCCGAAGGGGCCGTGGAGTGCGATGAAGACCAGCGGCGCGCCCGCGTCCGGTGTCGCCAGCAGCTCGATGGCCCCGCCGATGGTCACGGGACCGGTCGCGCCGAGCTTCGCCGGATCGTCGTAGTCCGCCGCGATGCGGTCGCCGCGACGGTGACCCTGCGGGAGCCACCACCACGAGCCGTCCATGTCGATGACCACCTGGGTCACGTCGAGGCCCGCGTCCATCAGGGCCGCCGCGATGGCCGTCCCCGAGACGATCGATACGTCGTGCTCGGCCGAGGGCCCGCCGAGGAGGACGACGATGGGCGGGTACTCGCGTTCGGCCGTCATGCGCTCGCCTCCGGCCACGGCCAGCCCTCCCAGTCGCCGAGGAACACGATCTCGGGGACGAGCTCGACGCCGGCCTGCTCCCGGACCCGCGCCTGGACAAGGTCCACGAGGCGCCGCACGTCGGCCGCCGACCCCTTGCGATCGTTGATCACGAAGTTCGCGTGCTTCTCCGAGACCGTCGCGCCGCCGAGCTGCAGCCCCTTCAGCCCCGCCCCCTCGATCAGCGCGCCGGCCGATGGTCCCTCCTCCGGGTTGCGGAACGTGCTGCCGCCGGACGGGATTCCGAGCGGCTGGTGGGCCTGGCGCCACTTCCGGATCTCGTCGAGGCGCTCCTTGATCACCTCGGCCGCTGCCGGCTCGAGGCGGAACCGCGCCCCAAGGACGATGTCCCCCGTGCCGTCGGCGGGCTGGCCCTTGAAGCGGCTCTCGCGGTAGTCGAGGCCGAGGTCCGCAGCGCCGAGGCGCTGCTCGGAGCCGTCCGCGAGCAGGACGTCTGCCGATTCGACGACCGCCTTGACGTCGGAGCCGTGGGCGCCCGCATTCGCCCACACGGCGCCCCCGACGCTGCCCGGCACCGCGAGGCCGAACTCCAGGCCGGACAGGCCGGCCTTCTGCGTCTCGGTCGCGGCGCGCGCCATCGGCACGCCCGCCTCCGCGGTGTACGTCTCGCCCTCGATCCTGCTGCCCTCCGCGCGAACGTGGACGACGAGGCCGCGGATGCCGCGGTCCGAGATCACGACGTTGCTCCCGCGGCCCAGCAGGGTCAGCGGGATCGATCGAGCCCGGGCAAAGCGGATGAGCGCACGAAGCTCGAAGCCGTTGTGCGCCGTGACGAGCAGGTCCGCCGGCCCGCCGACGCGCATCGTGGTCAGCTTCGCCAGCGGCGCGGCGCGCTCTGCCTTCACGCCGATCCGGCGGGCGATGTCGCCCGACAGCGCGATGAGGTCGAGGGCCGGGACGGCGGCTGGGCCGGTCACGCGCTGGCTTTCATGGGTGCACCGGCGATTCTCGCCACCGTGGCGGGATCCGGCAGGGGCCGCCGCTCGGCGAGCGCCAGGAGCAGCTCCGCGACCGCGTCGGCGCTCCCGGGCCGGCCCTCGCCGCGCGCCGCCGCGCGCATCGCTTCGCGCCGGTCCCTGTCGTCCAGGAGCTCGACCGCGCGCAGCAGCGCCGCCGCGTCGAACGCCTCGTCCTCGACGAGCTCCGCCGCTCCCGCGTCCGCGAGCGCCGCCGCGTTGGCGCGCTGGTGGGCGCCCGCGTACGGGTACGGCACGACGACCATCGGCACCCCGAACGCCGTCGCCTCCGCGAGGGTCGACGAGCCGGCGCGGCCCACGATCAGGTCGGCGGCGGCAAGGGCATCCAGGAGCTCCTCGCCGAGGAAGGCCGCAGGTCGATATCGGTCGCGGATCGCCTCCGGCAGGTCACGCTGCCCGGCCTCGGCCGAGGCGATCCCGTCCGCGCCGGCAACGTGGATCACGACGGCCTTCTCTGCCAACGAGGGCATGGCCCCCGCGACGGCGTCGTTGAGCCGCCGAACCGCCTGGGACCCGCCGAACACCACGACCAGTCGATCGCCGTCCCCCACGCCGAGCCTTGCGCGCGCGCCCGTGCGATCGATCGAGGACACGTCACGGATCGGCGTGCCGGTCACGAAGCAGCGGCCTCCCGGCAGGGCCGCGCAGGTCGCCTCGAACGAGACGGCCAGCGCCGAGGCGAGCCGCGCCGTCGCGCGGACGCTCCGGCCGGGGATGACATTGCCCTCCCACAGCAGCGTCGGGATCCCGAGCAGCCGGGCCGCGAAGAGCACCGGGATGGCAACGTAGCCGCCGGTCGTGAACACCGCTGCCGGGCGCCGCCGGGCGAGCAGCCACAGCGCCTGCGGCACGGACAGTGCCAGCCGTAGCGGGTCGAGGACGAGGTGGATGTCGCGCTGGACGCTCCGCAGCGAGCGGAGCAGCAACAGGCGCAGCGGCAATCCGGCCGGCGGGACGAGGCGATCCTCGAGCCCGCGCCGGCCCCCGACCCAGGCCAGGTCAGGCCTGCCGGGTCGGCGACGGAGCGAGGTCGCGACGGCGAGTGCCGGGTAGATGTGGCCCCCGGTTCCGCCGGCCGCGATCAGCAGTCGCATCGGTCCTCCCGGATTCGGTTCGGGTCCCGTTCGCGTCACCCGGCTCGCCCTTGGGCACGGGCTCACGCGTCTCGCGCGAGATCGAGAGCAGGATGCCGGCTGCCGCGAAGCTCACGAGCAGCGACGAGCCCCCGGCGCTGATGAACGGCAGCGTGATGCCGGTCACGGGAACGAGCGCCACGACGACGCCGATGTTGAT
>DASTIE010000140.1:0-10837 GCA_035717865.1 Candidatus Limnocylindrales bacterium | reverse complement strand
GCCGTGGCTGTCCTGAAGCCGCGGCAGAGCCTCGCGCTTCCGCCGGAGCGGGAGCCCGCCCTCTGGGGTCTGGTCCAGTCCGGGTTTCGTGAGCGCCGCAAGATGGTCCGCAACGTCCTCGCGCGGCAGCTCCATGCCGGCGAGGATGGCGCGACCGGACCGTTCGTCGGGCAGGCGCGGGTCGACGCGGCACTGGAGGCCGCGGGGATCGCCGGCGACCGGCGGCCGCAGACCCTCTCGGTGGACGATTGGCTGCGGCTGCTCGACCTCCTGAAGCCCGGCGAGCAGGCGTGAACGACCGCGGGCTGACCCCGGTGGTGCGCCTCGCGCCGGCGAAGCTGAACCTCACCCTCGCCGTGCTGGGCGTGCGGACCGACGGCTACCACTCGATCCATTCCGTGATGGTCCCGCTGGCCCTCGCGGACCGCCTGAGCCTCGCCCGCGCTGCGGGCACCGAGGACAGCCTGCACGTCGTCGGCGAGGACCGCCGGCCCGTCGCGGACGCCACGGCCTACGACTCGGTGCTGCGCGGGATCGCGGAAGCGCGTCGCGTGATCGGGCGCGGCGCGGAGACCTTCGCGCTTGCGGCACGGCTGGAGAAGCGCATTCCTGTGGCGGCGGGCCTCGCCGGCGGGAGCAGCGACGCCGCCGCCGCGATCGACGGCGCCATCGAGGCGTGGGGCGCGGAGGTATCACCGGATGACCGGCGTCGTGCCGCGGCCGCCGCGGGCTCGGATGTGCCGTTCTTTCTGGCGGGCCGCGCGGCACTCGTGGAGGGTCGCGGCGAGCGGGTCACGCCGCTCAGCCCGCTGCAGGGCGAGCCGCCCGGCGTGCTCCTCGTGACCCCGGCTGCGCCACTGTCCACCCAGGCCGCCTTCCGCGCGCTGGACACCGAGCCCGCGGCGAGGCCCGCCAACACCGGGTCGACACGTCTCAGCTCCGAGCACCTCGCAGCGGAGCTCGGTCCGGCGCACGCGCCGATGCGCAGCGCGGACCTGGTGCTTCGCGCTGGCGTCCTCGCGGTTGCGAACGACCTCGCGAACGCGGCGGACCTTGTGCTGCCCGGTCTCCGCCCGCTCCGGCGAGCGCTGACCCGCCTCCTCGGCGTCCCGATCGGCCTGTCCGGCTCCGGCCCGACGCTCTGGGCGCTCTATCCTGCCCTCGCGGGCGCGGAGGAGGCTGCACTCCGCGTTCGGGAGGAGGTCGCCCTCGGGCTGCTCGACAGCCCCGGCGACGGGCCGCCGTTCGTCACCGCGACCACGATCGTCGCAGCCACCGCAGCCACCGCAGCCACCGCAACCACTGCCACCGCAACCACCGCAGCGCCGCCAGGGAGGGAGTCATGACCCGTCGAGCCGTCAGCACCAGCTCCGCGCCGTCTGCGGTCGGGCCGTACAGCCAGGCCATCGCGACGGACGAGCTCGTGTTCTGCTCCGGCCAGGTCGGGCTCGATGCCACGAGCGGGGAGCTCGTCGACGGCGGGGTCGAGGCCCAGACCGAGCGAGCCCTCAAGAACCTCGAGGCGGTCCTGGACGCGGCCGGCTGCTCGCTCGGCGACGTCGTCAAGACGACCTGCTTCCTCGCCGACATCGCGGACTTCGCGACGTTCAACGCGATCTACGCCCGCTTCTTCCCGGATCCGCCCCCGGCACGGTCGACCTTCCAGGTCGCCGCGCTGCCGAAGGGCGCGCTGGTTGAGATCGAGGCCGTTGCGGCCCGGGAGCGGGCCTGAGGCGGCGCCGGATCGTTTGACGGCCTCGCCGCCCGACCCGAGAATGCCCGCGTGACCTCACGTACCGAGCCGTCCGGAAGGACGGCGGCGGTGGTCCTCGCCGCGGGCCTCGGCACCCGCATGCGCTCGAGGACGCCCAAGATCCTCCACCCGCTGTGCGGCCGTCCGATGCTGGCCTACGTCCTCGACGCCTGGGACGAGGCACGGACCGAGCTCGACGGCACGGGAGCGAGCCCCGCCGCTCCCGTCATCGTGTACTCCCCGGCAACCGAGGCGATCGGCGACATCGTGGGCGATCGGGGCCGCATGGCGCTCCAGGAGGTCCCCCGCGGGACAGGCGACGCAGTGCGCGCCGCTCTGGACCAGCTCCCGGACGACGTGGACGAGATCCTGGTGCTGTCAGGCGACGTGCCGCTCGTGATCGGGGAGCAGCTCGTGGCGGTGGTCGAGCAGCGCCGCCTCGATGACGCCGCCATCGCGCTGGGCTCGGTCTACGCGGCCGACCCCGCGGAGCTCGGGCGCGTCGTCCGCAGCGAGTTCGGGTCCGTGGAGCGCATCGTCGAGGCGCGCGACGCCACCCCGGACGAGCTGGAGACCAACGAGATCAACGCGGGCCTCTATGCGTTCGACGCCGCCTGGCTGCGGCGCCGCATCGCCGCCCTCCAGCCATCGAAGTCGAACGGCGAGCTGTACCTCACGGATCTCGTGGCGCTGGCGCGCGAGGACGGCCGCATCGTCAGCGCGGTCGGATTCGAGGACGACGGCACCCTCGACGGCATCAACGATCGCGGCCAGCTCGCGCAGGCCGAGTGGGCGCTCCGGGTCCGGATCAACGAATCGCACATGCGCGACGGCGTGACGATGCGCGACCCATCGACCGTCTACATCGACTGGGACGTCGAGCTCGCGCAGGACGTCGTCATCGAGCCGAACGTCTTCCTGCGCGGCGCAACGAAGATCGGCACCGGCTCGACGATCGGGCCGGGGGCCGTCATCGAGAACTCCACGATCGGCCCGGATGCGCGGGTCTGGCTGAGCGTCGTGGAGGGCTCGATCGTCGACGAGCGCGCCACGATCGGGCCGTACAGCCACCTCCGCACGGGCAGCCACATCGGCGCGGGCTCCGAGATCGGCAACTTCGCGGAGGTCAAGAAGTCGGAGCTCGGGAAGGGCGTGAAGCAGCACCACATGAGCTACCTGGGCGACGCGGAGCTCGGCGACGGCACGAACGTCGGGGCCGGCACGATCACCGCGAACTGGGACGGCCAGACGAAGAACCGCACCAGGGTCGGGCGGAATGCCTTTCTCGGCGTGGACACGATGCTCGTCGCGCCGGTCGAGGTCGGCGACGGCGCCAGGACCGGCGCGGGCGCGGTGGTGACGAAGGACGTCCCGCCCGGCAAGCTCGCGGTGGGCGTGCCGGCGCGCATTCGCGAGCCCCGCCAGAAGCCCGCCTCTTCATGAGCTTCCCCCTCGGCGAGATCCTGTTCCTCGTCTTCCTGACGATTCTCGAGGCGTTCTTCGTCATGGCCGAGATCGCGCTGGTGTCGGTCCGCCGCAGCCGCATCGACCAGCTGGTGGAGGAGGGCAACGCCGGGGCCCGCCGCGTCCGGCGCCTGATCGACGAGCCGGGCCGCTTCCTCGCGGTTGCCCAGCTGGGGCTGACGTTCATCGGGTTCTTCGCCTCGGCGTTCGCGGCCGTCAGCCTGGTCACGGGACTGGCGTCGCTGCTCACGGGCTTCGGGATGCAGGCCGCGGTCGCGGAGAACGTCGCACTGGTCGTGGTCACGATCATCCTCGCGCTCTTCACGATCATCTTCGCCGAGCTGATTCCCAAGGCCATCGCGCTCGGGCGACCGGAGCGCTTCGCGCTCACCCTGTCGCGGCCGATCGAGGTCCTCGCGACGCTCCTCGGGCCCATCGTGTCCATTCTCAACGGCATCACGCGCTGGGTCGCGCGGTCCATCGGCGTCGACATCAACCAGGAGGCCTCGATCAGCGCCGACGAGCTCCGCCTGATCGTCGAGCGGGGCGGCGAGCAGGGCGTCCTCGAGGCCGAGGAAGAGCAGATGATCAATGCGGTCATCGAGCTCGGCGAGCGCCGCGTCCACGAGGTGATGGTCCCGCGCGTCGCGATGGCGGCGCTCCCGGACGACGGGACGCTCGAGGAGGCGATCGACCTCGTGGTCGAGGTGGGCCACTCACGGATCCCGGTGTTCCACGACTCGATCGACGAGATCGTGGGGATCCTCTACGCCAAGGACCTGCTGCCGTACCTCAAGCCCGACGCCGGGCCTCGGCCGATCCTGCGGAAGCTCCTCCGGCCCCCGGTCCTGGTGCCGGAGTCGATGACGGTCGACGACCTGCTCCACGAGTTCCAGCGGCGCAAGGTCCACATCGCGATCGTGCTCGACGAGTACGGCGGCACAGCCGGCCTCGTGACGATCGAGGACCTCCTCGAGGAGATCGTCGGCGAGATCCAGGACGAGTACGACGTCGAGGAGCCGATGGTCGAGCGGCTGTCCGACCATGAGGCCCGCATCGACGGCCGCGCGGACGTCGACGAGCTCCTCGAGCTGTTCGACCTGGACATGAAGCTCGAGGACGCGGAGGAGTACGACACCGTCGGCGGCCTGCTGTACCACCGGATCGGCGGCGTGCCGTCGCCGGGCGACACGGTCGAGGTCGACGGCTTGCGCCTCCAGGTGGAGACGACCGACGGCCGCAGGGTCGGCAAGGTCCTGGTCACGCGACGGCTGGACAGGGACGCCCAGGCGGACGGCGAAGGCGTCCTCGCCTCGCCCCGAGCGGACCGCGAGACCCGCAGCGCGAAGGCCAAGTCGACGGGGACGCGGGCGAAGCGCTGAGCCGGCTCCCGTTTCCCCGCTAGGAACGGGCTCCCGCGAGCGCGCTCCGACCGGCCGGCGTGTGCGCGCTCCGACCGGCCGCCAACCTGTCAGGTTCCGGCCCCACCGTCGGTCGGCGCACCCCACGTCGATGGTTCCTGCCAGAAGGATCCGCCGGCTGGCATTCGACAGACTCCACCGGGCCGCTTGAGCGTTGCACAACGCTCGTCATCGCAGGCCGCCCCGGCCTAACGCCGCTCAGAGTGGAATCTGTCAGGAAAGGTTCTCGCCGATGGCGGGCGGGGCCAGGCTGGATCGGTGAGGTCAGGCGCTGATGACGGAGCGGACGATCTCCCCGAGGCGCTCGCGGGGCCCGCGCTCGATGGTGCCGGCGGCGTCGAGCGACGCGAGCGCGCGGTCGCGGTGCAGGAGCGCCTGGTCGCGGGTGTAGTCGCGGGCGCCGGTCCGCTCGAGGATCGCGACGATCTCCGCGACCTGCTCGTCGGTGAGCGTGCGCTTGGCGTACAGCTCGCCGAGGCGCTCGCGGTCCGCGGGCACCGCGTGCTCGTAGGCGTAGATCACGGGCAGGGTCTTCTTCCTGCGCGGCACGTCGGTCGGCTCCTTGCCGGTCGCGCGCTCGGGGCCCCAGATCCCGAGCAGGTCGTCGTTGAGCTGGAACGCGATCCCGAGGTCCCACCCGAACGCCCGGTAGCGCCGAATGACCTCCTCGTCCTCCGTGGCGAGCACGGCGCCCGCCTCGATCGACGCCGCGATCAGGGCCGCCGTCTTGCGCCCGATCATGTCGAAATAGAGCTCGACCGAGAGCCCGTCGCCGTGCTCGGCCATCCAGATGTCAAGGTACTGGCCCTCGCACAGGGCGACGCACGTCTCGTCGTAGAGCTTCATGAGCCGGAGGACGGTCCGATCCGAGAAGCCGAGGTCGGTCAGCCGGTGGAGCGCGATCCGGCTGAGGCTGAAGAGCATGTCGCCGGTGTTGATCGCCTGGGGGATGCCGTGGAGGGCCCACAGCGTGGGGCGGTGGCGGCGCTCCCGGTCATCGTCCTCGATGTCGTCGTGGACGAGGCTGAAGTTGTGGCCCAGCTCGACCGCCGCGGCGCCCGGGAGCGCGCGCCGATGGTCGCCGGTGATCGAGGCGTAGGCCAGGAGGCCCAGCAGGGGCCGCATCCGCTTGCCACTGGACCCCGAGCCGTCAAGGCCGAGGTGGTAGCGGCACATCTCGTAGACGCCAGCCGTGGCCGGATCCGAGCCCTCGATGAGGCGGAGGATCTCCGCCTCGGTGTCGGCGATCAGCTGCGCGATGTCCGGGCTCGTCGAGAGGGCCATCGGGGTGAGTGTAGCCTCGGGCGGAGAAACGTGCGCGGTAAAAGTAGCGGGTTCGCCTATGGTGATGAGGGCCTGGCCAGGAGGTCGAACGAGACGACGTCGGCGATGACCAGAGACAACGTGCGTGCGGTGACGTCGAACCTCGCGAGCGAGCCAGGGTGGGACGGGTCCGCCGTTGGCGCCGCATGGCCCTGCAAGTACAGGAAGGCGCCGTCCTCGGACCACGCGTACGGGACGTCCGGGACGACCTCCTCCTGCGGGATCTTGATGATCTCGCGCGTCGCCGGGTTGAGGATGGACACACCGAATCTCGGATCGCGGAACGCGATGAGCCTTCCGTCCGGCGACGGAACGAGCGGACTGAGGTGGACGGGAGCGCAGGAGGAACCGGAGCCGCAGAGCTCGGATGGCCGTCGCAGGAGCTCGGTGGCCGCGCCGTTCGCCGGATCGATGGTCGAGATGCTGGACCCGGCCGTGGTCATCCGGCCGATGACGAGCCCGACGCCGGTCGTCCACACCGGCCCGTAGTCGAAAGTTCCGGTGTCGCTCGTCAGCCGCCGGACCGTCTGGCCGCGGATGCCGGCAAGCCAGACGGACGACCACTGCAGGCCCTCGCTGACCCGCTGCGTGAGGCCCGTGAAGGCAACCGAGCTCCCGTCCGGTGCCCACGCGAGCGAGCCATCGCCGCCGATACGCTCGAAACCTGGGTCAACCGGCACCCCCCATTCGAGCGCACCGGTCGTCGTGTAGATCTCGACGGAGACCTGCCCGGCGATGGGTCCTTGCTCGGCAACCGTGCCGAGGTCCACCGCGTCGTCGATGGCGATCCGGCTGCCATCGGGCGACCACGCGAAGTCCGAGAACGGCGATCGGAGCGTGTGCCGCCACGCCACCACGCCGGCGCGGTCGACGATGACGAGCTCGGCATCCCGGCGGACTGCCAGGAAGTCGCCGCCCGGCGCCCACCGGATCGCCGTCCCGTCAATGGGCACGCCGGAACCGGAGAGCGGTGTGGCGGCGGTGCCATCGGGCAGTGCCAGCTCGACCGCCCCCGATGACCTGAGGAGCGCCAGCTCGTGATCGAGCGGGAGGGGCGGTGGCTGGATCAGCTGCCCGACGACCAGGATTGCGACGGCGCCGACGAGCAGCGCCAGCGCGGTGTAGGCGGACCGCTGCCCGGGCGAGATTCCCTTCTTGATCGGCCGGCCTTCGACTGACTGGATCTCGGACAAGCGCAGGTCACCTGACGGCGGGTTGGCGAGAGAGTACCGTCACGTCGTGCCCGCACCCCGTCGCTATGTCACCGAGGCCATCGTGCTGTCGCGCTTCGACTACGGCGAGGCGGACCGGATCCTGACGCTGATCACCCCTGCCGGCGGCAAGATCAAGGCGATCGCGAAGGGCATCCGCAAGCCGACGTCGCGGATCGGGGGCTCGGTGGAGCCGTTCGCGGAGCTGCGGCTGGCGCTCGCGCACGGCCGGACCTTCGACGTCATCACCCAGGTCGAGGTCGTCCATCCGTGGCTCCGGATGCGCGACGACCTGGTGTCGTTCGGGACGGCGTCGTACCTCGCCGAGCTTGCCAACGGGACCCTCGAGGAGCGGCACGGCGCCGAGGCCGTGTACCTCCTGCTCAAGCGGGCCTACGAGATCCTGGACGCCGGGATGGCGCCCGCGCGGGTCGCGCGGTGGTACGAGGTGCATCTCGCCGACGAGCTGGGCGTTCGACCCGAGGTCGACCGCTGCGTCGAATGCGGGCGGCTCCTCGATGCCAGCGAGCGATACCGCTGGATGCCGCCGCTGGGCGGCGTGCTCTGCGAGCGCTGCCCGGGGCCGCCGTTCGAGCGTGCGGGGCTGTCGCTCGAGAGCCTGAAGCTCCTGAAGGCCTACCAGCGGCTGGACGTGGAGGCCCTGGCGGCCCTCCGGGTGCGACCCGAGACGGAGCGCGACGTCGAGATCGCCATGCGCGAGTTCCTGGCGTACTCGCTGGACCGCCGGCCTCGATCGCTGGCGTTCCTCGACGAGGTCAGGGCGAACGCCGGGCTGGCCGGAGCCGCACCCTGAGCCCCAGGGTCGAGCTGCGCGACATCGTCACCGACGATGAGCGGGCCGCCGCGCTCGCGCTGCGCGTCGCACCGGGACAGGAGCGCTTCGTGGCGAGCGTCGAGTCGTCGCTCCAGGAGGCCGTGCAGTATCCCGAGGCGTGCGCTCGCTCCTGGACGGCGAACGACGGCAATCGCGTCGTCGGGTTCGTGATGCTGAGCGACGGGATCCCGCAGGACGTGCTGGCGGCGGATCCGACGCTCGTGGGGCCGTACTTCCTGTGGCGGCTCTTGATCGACGAGGCCTCGCAGCGGCAGGGCTACGGCACCGCGGCCCTCGATGCGCTGGTCGAGTACGTTCGGACGCGCCCGGGCGCCGATGCGCTGCTCACGAGCGCCGGGCAGGGGGAGGGGAGCCCGCAGCCGTTCTACGAGCGCTACGGGTTCGTCCCCACCGGCGAGGTCCACGAAGACGAGGTCGTGCTGCGGCTCGCGCTGTAGCTTCGCGTCGCCACGCGCCTGTTGGCCGCTTCGGAACGTGCGAGAATTTCCCGCCCACAACCCTGCGACCGTCCCTTCCACGGCCGGCCGCCCTTCAGGAGCTCCCGTGACCAACCCCACCGCCCAGGAGGCGGGTGACGTCGCGCCCGCCGTCAAGGACCTCGAGACGATCGTCTCGCTGGCCAAGCGCCGCGGCTTCGTCTACCCCTCGAGCGAGATCTACGGCGGCATCAACGCCGTCTGGGACTACGGGCCGCTCGGGGTCGAGCTGAAGAACAACGTCAAGCGCGCCTGGTGGCGGGCGATGGTCCAGGAGCGGGACGACATCGTCGGGCTCGATGCCGGGATCCTGATGCATCCCCAGGTCTGGGTCACGTCCGGCCACGTCGGGTCGTTCAGCGACCCGCTGGTCGAGTGCGAGACCGACCATCGGCGCTTCCGGCTGGACGAGCTGCCCGGCGCGGAGGGCCTGTCCGCGACGGACCTCCAGGACCCGGGGATCGTCGAGCGGCTGGGGCTGAAGTGCCCGTTGGACGGCGGCAAGCTCTCGCCCCCGCGACGCTTCAACCTCATGTTCAAGACGTTCATGGGCGCGCTCGAGGACGAGGCCGCCGTGATCTACCTGCGCCCGGAGACGGCCCAGGGCTCGTACGTCAATTTCAAGAACGTCCAGCAGAGCTCGCGGAAGAAGCTGCCGTTCGGGATCGCCCAGATCGGCAAGAGCTTCCGGAACGAGATCAGCCCCGGCAACTTCGTCTTCCGGATGCGCGAGTTCGAGCAGATGGAGATGCAGTACTTCGTCCGGCCGGACCAGGCGGCGGCGATCTTCGAGGAGTGGCTGCCCCGGCGGTGGGACTGGTACACCCGCTACGGCGTGAACGAGTCTCGGCTGCGCTTCCGCGAGCACGCGCCAGACGAGCTCGCGCATTACGCCAAGAAGGCGATCGACGTCGAGTACCGCTTTCCCTTCGGCTGGAAGGAGCTGGAGGGCATCCACAACCGTGGTGACTTCGACCTCTCCCGCCACCAGGCGGAGTCGGGCGAGAACCTCGAGTACTTCGACCCGGCGACGGAGGAGCACTTCGTGCCGTTCATCGTCGAGACGGCCGGCGGGCCGGATCGGTCGGCGTTCACGTTCCTCATCGACAGCTATCGCGAGGAGGAGGTCCGCGGCGAGAAGCGGGTCGTGCTGGGGCTGCATCCGGACCTCGCGCCGTACAAGGTCGCGGTGCTCCCGCTGCTGAAGAAGCGCCCGGAGATCGTGGAGCTGGCACGCAGCCTTCGCGATGACCTCGCGAAGGACGTGATGGCGGTCTACGACGACACGGCGGCGATCGGCAAGCTGTACCGCCGCCAGGACGAGATCGGGACGCCGTGGTGCGTGACGGTCGATGTCGAGTCGCTCGAGGACCGTGCGGTGACGATCCGGGACCGCGATGCGATGACGCAGGAGCGGGTGCCGGTCGAGAACGTCAAGCGCGTCATCCTCGCGCGGCTGTCCGCCGCTCGGCAGTAGCGGAAGTGGTGGGTCTCGCTCCCGTGCCAGGTCGATCGGACGCCTTCAACACCTTCATGGCCAGCACGGACATCGACTACGAGGCGTGGCACGACGGCGCCGGTTACGACCTGGAGGCACTGAAGGCCCTCGAGGGCGACGATCGCGCCGAGGCCGAACGGTTTCTTCTGGAGCGCGCGGGCAGCGACTGGCGCGACCTGGAGGCGCTGCTCGCGCTGAAGTCCAAGGCGGCCCGCAGCGCGGTGGTGGAGCAGCTCCGAACCGGGCGGCTGGAGCAGCGGCTCTGGGCCGCGAAGTACCTCGGCGACGATCCCAACCTGGCCGAGGACCGCGAGGCAGCCGTCGTCGCCGGCCTCAGCGAGGCCGTGTTCTACGGCGGCCTCTCAGTGGCACTTGACCTCGCCACGGAGCTGCGGACGCCGGCGATGGTCCAGGCGCTCTTCCGAGCCTCGCTGCGCGACGAGGGCGAGGCGGCCGTGCATGCCGCCGCGCGGCTGGCGTTCATCCATCGCAAGGCCAGGGAGGAGTTCGACTGGGAGCTCCGGCCGCTGTTCCTGAAGTTCAACACCGCGGACCGCGGTGAGCGGACGAGGGCGTTCCGGGAGCTGTGCAAGCTGTGCGGCGTGGACCCGGGGCCGTACCTGCGGGAGTGGGCCGAGGCGGCCAGGGCGTAGCGCTGGGCCGGCGGGGGACATGAAAACGCCGCCGCCGGCGGTGCCGGCGGCGGCGTTCTTGATCGCGTGTGCTACGGGCAGTTCGAGACGGACTGCTCGGTCGTCCCGGTGTTGCACACGACGCTGACGCCGGTGCTGGCCGAGCCGTCGAGGACGTCGCCCATCACGGTCGGCGTCTCGGC
>DASTIE010000139.1:0-2132 GCA_035717865.1 Candidatus Limnocylindrales bacterium | reverse complement strand
TGCACGCGGTCGCGCAGCTTGCCGTTGACCTGGACGACGACCTCGATCACGTCGCGCTCCAGCAACGCCGGGTCCGCGTCCGGCCACGGGGTCTCCCACACGCGCTCGCCGGTCAGCAGCTCGTAGACCTCCGCGCCCGCGTGCGGAGCGAACGGGAAGATCAGCGACGCGGCCGTCGCGGTCGCGAAGTGCAGCGTCGCGGGCTTGACGGTCGCGCGCCGGCGGTAGGCCTCGTTGACCAGCTCCATCACCGCCGCGATCGCGGTGTTGAACGCGAACCGGCCGGCCATGTCCGACGTCACCTTCTCGATCGCCCAATGCGCCTTGCGCATCAGCTCCAGATCATCGCCCTCCGGCGGCTCCAGCGGGCCCAGCGGCGGCTGCCGGCCGGCCTCCGCTGCGACGTCCGCGCCCAGGCGCCACAGCCGCGCCAGGAACCGGTGCACGCCTTCCACGCCCTCGTCCGTCCAGTCGGCGTCCTGGTCCGGCGGGCCGATGAACAGGATGTACGCGCGGGCGGTGTCGGCCCCGTAGCGCTCGACGTACGGCGCGGGGCTGATCATGTTGCCCTTCGACTTGGACATCTTCGCCCCGTCGCGGGTGATCATCCCCTGCGTGAAGAGCGCCTTAAAGGGCTCTTGGGCATCGAGCAGACCCATGTCCGCCAGCGCTTTGACGAAGAAGCGGGCGTACATCAGGTGCAGGATCGCGTGCTCGACGCCGCCGACGTACTGGTCGACGGGCATCCAGCGGTCGAGGACGCGCTTGTCCCACGCCGCGTCGTCGTTGTTGGCGTCCGTGTAGCGCAGGAAGTACCACGAGGAGTCGACGAACGTGTCCATCGTGTCGGTCTCGCGGGTCGCCGGCCCGCCGCAGACCGGGCACGTCGTGTGCAGCCACTCCTCGGCCGCGGCCAGCGGCGAGCGGCCCTGCGGCGCATAGTCCTGGACGTCGGGCAGCGGGACCGGCAGATCATCCTCAGGCACCGGCACGATCCCGTGCGTGTCGCAATAGACGATCGGGATCGGGCAGCCCCAGTAGCGCTGGCGCGACAGCAACCAGTCGCGCAGGCGGTAGTTGACCGACCGGTGGCCCTTGCCCTCGCGGTCGAGCCAATCGACGATCCGCTCGAGCGCCTCGCGGTTGTTGAGCCCGTCGAACTCGGGCGAGGAGTTCATCAGCGGTCCGTCACCGGCGTACGGCAGCTCCTCTCCGCCGCCGACGACGCGCCGGACGGGCAGCCCGAACTCCTGGGCGAAGTCGAAATCGCGCTCGTCGTGACCCGGCACCGCCATGATCGCGCCGGTGCCGTACTCCATCAGCACGTAGTCCGCGACGAACATCGGGATCCGCTCATCGTTGACCGGATTGATCACGCTGCGGCCGAGCGGGACCCCGGTCTTCTGGCGCTCGGTGTCGGCGCGCTCCTCGCGGCTCTCGGTCAGCACGCGGTTGACGTACTCGCGCACGGCCGCCTCGTGCCCGGCGCCCGCGGCGAGCCGCAGCACGTCCGGGTGCTCAGGCGCCATCACGAAGAACGTCGCACCGAACAGCGTGTCCGGGCGGGTGGTGAAGACCGAGTAGTCGACCCCGACCTCCGGGCACGAGAACGTCACCTCGGCGCCCTCCGAGCGGCCGATCCAGTTGCGCTGCATCGTGACCACGTGGTGCGGCCAGTCGATCGTCTCGAGGTCGTCGAGCAGGCGGTCGGCGTAGTCGGTGATGCGGAAGAACCACTGCTCCAGCTGGCGCAGCTCGACCGGCGTCCCGCAGCGCTCGCAGCGGCCGTCGATGACCTGCTCGTTCGCGAGCACCGTCGCGTCCTTCGGGCACCAGTTGACCGCGGCCTCCTTGCGGTAGGCGAGCCCGCGCTCGAACAGCTTCAGGAAGATCCACTGCGTCCAGCGGTAGTAGCGCGGCTCGTGGGTGCCGAACTCCCGCGACCAGTCGATCGAGATGCCCCACTCGCGGAACTGCCGCTGGAACGCCGCGATCGAGTCCTCGGTGGCCTTGCGCGGGTGCTCGCCGGTCTTGATCGCGTTGTTCTCGGCCGGTAGCCCGAACGCGTCGTAGCCCATCGGGTGCAGGACGCGCATCCCGTTGCGGCGCCGGAAGTGCGCGACCGCGTCCCC
>DASTIE010000138.1:0-6393 GCA_035717865.1 Candidatus Limnocylindrales bacterium | reverse complement strand
CTCGCCGACGTTCAGCAGCACCAGCACCGGCTTCTCGGTCAGGAACCGGAAGCCGCGGACGGTCTTCGCCTCGTCCTCGGACAGGCCGGCATCGCGGATCGGCCGGCCTGCCTCCAGCTCGGTCTTCAGGCGCCGAAGCACGACCTCTTCACGCTCGTTCGCCTCGCGCTCGGCGGCCGTGCCGTGGCGCCCGCTGGAGCCAAGCCGCTCCAGCCGGCGGTCGACCATCGAGAGGTCCGCGAGGATGAACTCGAGGTCCAGCCGCTCCAAGTCCCGCGCCGTGTCGACCGAGCCGTCCGGGTGCGGCACCGATGGGTCCTCGAACGCGCGGACCACGTGCAGCAGCGCGTCGGACTCGCGCAGGCGCGCGAGGTGCTCGGCCGGCAGCTCCTCCGTCCCGACGTGCCCCTCGGAGGACGGCGGCGGCGCCGGGAGGTCGACGTACGTGACGTCGGCCTGCACGACCTTCTTCGGCTTGTAGATCTCTGCCAGCCGATCGAGACGCAGATCCGGGACTTTCACCACGCCGACGTTCAGCGTCAGCGCACCGTAGCCGCCGGTCTCGGCGTGACCGCGCGTGAGCGTGTTGAAGACGGTGGTCTTGCCCGCCGCGGCAAGCCCGACGATCGCGATCTGCACCTGCTAGCCGGCCACGTGGCTAGTACCCGGCCGTGGGGTCGACGACGTTCCGGAGCTCCTCGCCGCGGCTGAAGCGGACGAGGTTGTCGCAGAACAGGTCGATCGAGCGGTCGAGGACGCGGGCGGAGGACCACGCGGTGTGCGGTGTCAGGATGACGTTCGGCAGGTCCCAGTACGGCGAGGACGGCGGGAGCGGCTCGTCGCGGAAGGCGTCGAGGGCCGCACCGCCGATGCGGTTGTCCCGAAGCGCCCGGATCAAGGCGTTGTCGTCGACGAGCCTGCCGCGCGCGACGTTGATCAGCCAGGCATCGCGCTTCATCGCCCCGATCGCGGCCTCGTCGATCATGCTCTCGGTCTCGGGCGTCAGGGGCGCCGCGAGAACGACGATGTCGGACTCGGCCAGGAGCTCCCGCAGCCCCTCGGGTCCGACGATTCGCTCGACCCTCGGCGCCACCGGGAAGGCGTCGGCCTCATCGGCACCGGCGGGCGTCGCCTCGCCGTCCGTCCCGCGCCGTCGCATCGCGAGCACGCGTGCGCCGAACGCGGTGGCGAGGCTCGCCACGGCCCGGCCGAGCGACCCGTAGCCCACGATCCCGATCGTCAGCTCGCGGAGCTCGCGGCCCTCCAGCGGCTGCCAGGTCCGCTCGCGCTGCAGCTCGACGAGGTCCGGCAGGTGGCGGCTGATCGCGAGGATCATCAGGAGCACGTGCTCCGCGATTGGGCGCGAGAACACGCCTCGCGCGTTCGTCACCAGGACGTCGCGGGCGAGGGCCGCTGGCGTCAGGGCGCGCTCCACGCCGGACGTGGCCGAGTGGACCCAGGTCAGGTGCGGCGCCCGGGCGAGCAGCCGATCGAACGCCTCCGCAACAAGCCAGCCGCGGAGCAGCACCTCGACGTCGTCGACCGGACCGTCCGCCAGCCCCTCGACCGACAGGTTCACGATCCGGGACCCCGGCGCCGCCGCCTCGATCCGCTCGAGGTCGCGCGCCCGCACGCGTGCCGACAGGATCGGGCTGACCGCGATGGCACGGGGAACGCCGTTCGGTCCGCGTCCCGGACCCGCAGTCATCCTCACGCGTCGAATCCTACGCGAGGGGGACCTACGCGAACGATGCGGCGCCCTTCGGCAGCACCCGCTCGATCCAGCGCTCCGGCTCGGCGATCTCCTCGGCCGACGGCAGTGATTCGGGGCCGTCCCAGATGCGAGCGAGCGCGGCCCGGCCGCGCGCCTCGGCGATCGCACGCACGAACCGCTCGCCCTTCGCGTACTGCTCCATCTTCAGGTCCATGCCCGTGAGGCGGAGCACCGCGCGCTCGAACCCGCTGCGGCGCTGGCGCCGCTCGTGGAACCGCGCCGAGATCTTCTCCACGTCCTCCACCAGCCCACGCCCGACCTCGTCCATCACGTAGTCGCTGAAGCCCTCCAGCAGGCTCATGACCGCCTGCGTCTCGCGGAAGAGGCGGCGCTGCTCCTCGCCCATGAGCGATTCCATCCAGTGCTCGCCGCCGGCCTCGCCGCGCAGCGTCCGCCCGATCGCGCGAAGCGTGTCGCGCCCGAGGTTGGACGCGTTGCCGCTGAACATCGAGAGCTGCCGCTCGAGGCGGGTCGCGATGTACGGGCGGAGCCAGGGATGCGCCTCGAACTCGAACGCGTGGGTCGTCTCGTGGAGCGCGATCCAGGTGCGGAACGGGGCCACGGGGATTCCCAGCGCGTGGGCGGTCCCGCGGATGTTCTCCTCGACGAACAGCAGCCGGCCGTCCTCCGCCTCCGCGGACAGCAGCGCGATGTCGTACTGGCCCAGGACGCGCGTGCCCATGAACCCGAGCAGGTAGCCGAGCTGCTGGCTGGTGACCCAGCGGTTCGCGAGCGCCATCGTGGCCCGCGTCAGGCCGCCGCCCTCCGGGACGACCTGGTCGAGCAGCTCGTCCTCCATCCGCGAGATCAGCGACTGGAAGGTCCCGACGTTGGCCCGGATCCAGCCGGCTCGATCGACGACCGCCGCGCGCTCGACCACGCCGGGCAGCTGCGTCCCGAGCGCCTCGGCCAGCCGCGGCGCGACGCGGGCCATGGCCTCGCGATAGGCGCCATCCGCGGCGCGGAGCTCCAGCGGCGAAAGGGCGCCGGGGGCCTTCGCGGCACGTCCGATGGCGATGCGCTCGACGCTCCCCCAGTCCACCAGGCCCCGCCGCGCCGCACGTTCTGCCCGGCGCCCGAGCACCGTGGCCGCGGCCCCGATCGCGGACCCGAGCAGGAAGCCCGCCTGCCACCGCCGGTCGCTGCGCCAGCCGCCGCCCGCGGGTCGGGTGGTTCGGCGGGAGCGGCGGGCCTCGCCTCCGCCTCCGCTCGCGCCGCCGCCTGTGCCCGCGGCCTTGCCGGACCCTTTCTGCTCGGTCACGCGGGCGATCCTTCGAGCTCCACGCCCGCGACGTCGGGGAACGCCTCGCCGAACATCCGCTCGGCGATCGATCGGAAGGCGTCGATGTCGCCCGTCGTGAGCTGGACGTGCGCGGCGGACCGGCCGGCCGCGCCGCCGGCGGTGCCGTCCGCGTCGCCGACCTCGACGTCGGGCCGCCCCGCCTCCAGCCCGTTGATCGACAGCAGCTCCGCGAGCGCCGACGCCGTTGCGGACGCCGAGTCCACGAGCGCGATCCCCTCCCCCGCGACCGCCTCGATGACCGGCCGGAGCAGCGGATAGTGCGTGCAGCCGAGCAGCAGCGTGTCGATCTTCGCGGACGGCGGGAGCGGGAACACGAACTCCCCGCTCGCGTCACGCTCGCCGAGGAGCGGCGCCAGGGCCTCGCGGACGCTCGCCTCGACCTCTGCCCCGGTCAGCAGCCCGGCCTCGACCATCGGCACGAACGTCGGCGTGGCGTGCTCGTACACCTCGACCGCCGGGTTCTCGTCCTTGATCGCCTCGAAGTAGGCGTGCGAGCGGATCGTCGCCGGCGTGCCGATCACGCCCACCCGGCGGTTCCGCGTCGCCAGCGATGCGGATGTCGCGCCGGGGCGGATCACGCCGAGGATCGGCAGGTCGTAGCGGCGCCGGAGGTCCCCGAGCGCGATCGCGGTCGAGGTGTTGCAGGCGACCACGACGGCCTTGACGTCGCGCTCGACCAGGACGTCGATCGACTCGGTCGAGAAGTCGCGGACCTCGTCATCCGGGCGGGTGCCGTACGGTGCGCGGGCGTTGTCGCCGAAGTAGATGGTCGACTCGTCGGGGCTCCGCCGGAGGATCTCGCGGAGGACGGTCAGGCCGCCCACGCCGGAGTCGAAAACGCCGATCGGCCGGGTGTCGGTCACCCGGAAAGGCTACCGCGCTCCCGCGAGAGCAGGCTTGCGCGAGTCCGCGGCGGCGCCGAGCAGCCGCCGTGCCACCTCCACGACGTCCTTGCTCACGCCGGCGTTCGGCTCGGCGGTGACGAAGGGCGCCCCCTGGTTGCTCGACGGCCCGACGATCTGGCCTTCGGAGCGGATCTTGAACTCCGGCTCGCGGCCGAGGGCCTGGCGGAGGTCGGACGGATCTATGCCGGCGGAGGCATCGGCGCGGTTCACGAGGTACTGGACCTTGCTCGGCGGGTAGCCGATCTTCTGGAACGTCTCAGCCATCGCGATCGTGTTCCGGATGGTGGTGGCGTCGTAGGTGACGATCTCGAGGATCGTGTCCGCCTGGTCCAGGAGCGCGAGGGTCAGCTCGTCGAGCCCGACGCCCGTGTCGACGATCACCAGGTCGTACAGCCGGCGCATGAGCGAGAGCGTCTTCTCGATGTCCCTGATCAGCACCATCTCGGCCATCTCAATGCGCGGCGGCGCGAGCAGGATGTCGACGCCCGCCGGACCGCTCCAGAGCACGTCGGCGAGATCCGATTCGGAGATCCGGTCGGTCGGGAGGTCGAGCATCGACGGGGCGTCCCGCGGCGCCCGCAGCAGCCCCCGCAGGTCGCCGAACTGGATGGAGCCGTCCACGAGCGCGGTCTTCGTCCCGAGCCCGGCCGCGGCGGCGGCGAGGTTGAACGCGATCGTGGACTTGCCGACGCCGCCCTTCGGCGCGAACACGACGAGCAGGCGGCTGGGGGCGCGTTCGGTCGCGGCCGCTGCGGCCTTGTGGACCGCGACGACCCGGCTCATGAGGTCGTAGCCGTTGAACGGCATCGAGATGACCTCGTCGATGCCCTTGCCGGGATCGACGGAGACGGGGTTCTGCGGAACCGTCAGGACGACGACGGGAACGCCGGACTTTGCCTCGTGCAGCTGCTTCACGAGCTGCATGCCGCGCAGCCGGCCCTGGAGCAGCGCATCGACCACGATGACGTCCGGGCGGTGCTCGCCGACCCTCGCCGCGACCTGCGTTCCATCGGCCACGATGTCGACGAGTCGCACCTGATTCTGCGCGTTCAGGAGGCCCCGGACGTACTGCGCGACCTGGGGGACGTCCTCGACGAGCAACAGCCGAATCTGATCTCCCGACGCCATCGCCGGAACGGTACCACGGGTGTCTGGGCGCACCGGGCCCACCCGATCGTACGGGTGGCGGTCTCCCGGGCTCCCGGAATCGCCGGCCGCGGGCGGTTGCTACGCGGGCTTTCGGGCCACGAGGACGAGGCGGTCGCTGGCCGCGTCGAGGGGGTTCAGGTCGTAGTCGCCGCCGAGCCGCTCGATCTCGAGACCGGCGCCGGTGGCGTAGCTCACGAGCTCGTCGACCGTGGCCTGGCGCATCGGGTATTGCCGAGTCCAGCGGACCGTTGGTCCGCCCGGCTCGCCTTCCTCGAAGATCTGCGTCAGCGTCACCAGCCGCCGGACGGGGTCGTGCCAGGCGGACAGGTATTTCGTGACCTCGTGGCCCGTCTCGGGGTCGGTCCGCAGCCACTCGAGCGAAAGGCGCCCGTCGAGCGCGGACAGCTCCGCGGGTGTCGCGAGCCACGTGTCCACGACCGCCAGCCCGCCTGGAGCCAGGACGCCGGCCATGGCCGCGAGCGCGGCGCGCTGTCCATCGGCGGTGGTCACGAGGAGGATCGAGTTGAGCGCGACGATCGCGAGGTTGTAGGGGCCGGCCGCCGCCACGGGAGCGAGCGTCGCCGCGACCGTCAGATCGCCTTCGATGAGCTCGAGGCGCACGCCCTCGCGAGCCGCCCGCGCGGCGGCGCGCTCGAGCATCGCAGGATCGAGGTCCACGCCGACGACCGTGTGGCCCGCTGCGGCCAGTGGCACGGCGACGCGTCCGGACCCCACAGCGAGCTCGAGGATCGGTCCGCCGGTCCGCTGCGCGAGCGCGAGGTACAGGTCGAGGTCCCCGGAGTCCTCCGCCAGGTCGAGGTCGTAGAGCCGCGCGATGGCGGCAGCGCGCTCGCGATCCGTGGTTGCCATTCGCTCGATCCTAGCGAGCGAGGGTCAGGAGCTCCCGACCCTCGCACGAGCGCGGCCAGACGGCGCATCCGCCCGGCCACGGCTCCCGCGGGCCTCGTGCCGGACCGTGCCGCCGTCGCGACGCTTGACCGCGAGCGCGGAGATGGCCTCCAGGGCGACGCGGTTCGCCAGGGCCGCGGTGGACTCCGCCCAGTCGTACGGCGGCGAGACCTCGACGATATCCATGCCGGCCAGCTCGACCTTGCCGACGATGCGCCGGACGGCCCGAAGCAGCTCTCGCGGGAGCATCCCACCCGGCTCCGGCGTGCCGGTGCCGGGTGCCGACCCGGGGTCGACCACGTCGATGTCGACCGAGAGGTAGATCGCGTCCGGGCCGTCGAGCGCCTCTTCGA
>DASTIE010000137.1:0-2260 GCA_035717865.1 Candidatus Limnocylindrales bacterium | reverse complement strand
GTCAGCTTGACGCTGACCTCGCCGTCCAGGCCGCGAGCCGCGATCTGGTCCATGAGGTCGATGTAGTGCTGGGCCGTGTTCTCGCACTCCATCAGCGTCTCGACGTTCTCGCCCAGGCGCGTGAACTCCGAACGGATCCCTTCCGCCTTGAACTTCTCGGCGGCATCGAGGGCCGCCTCGGGCTCCTCGCCGGGCATGAACCGCCGCACCGCGCGTTTCGCGAACCACAGCCGCGGGAGGTTCCTGCGGAGGAAGCGATTCCGCGCCATCCAGAGCAGCAGCGCACGCATCGAACCCAGCCTACCGCGCGGCCCGCCGCCATACTTGCGCCGTGACCACCACCCGCTCCGAGTCCGACTCGATGGGCGCGATCGACGTGCCGGCGGACCACTACTGGGCCGCGCAGACGCAGCGCTCCCTCCATCACTTCGCGATCGGTCGCGACGAGATGCCGCGCCGGATCGTGCAGGCCTTCGGGCTGCTCAAGCTGGCCGCCGCGGACGTCAACCACGACCTCGGGCTGCTCACCGACGAGCAGCACCGGCTGATCGTCGACGCCGCTCGCGAGGTCGCCGACGGCAAGCTCCCCGGGGAGTTCCCGCTGCGGGTCTGGCAGACCGGCTCCGGCACCCAGTCGAACATGAACGTCAACGAGGTCATCGCGGGTCGCGCCAACGAGGCCGCCACGGGAGCGAGGGGCGGCAGGGCCCCGATCCATCCGAACGACCACGTCAACCGCAGCCAGTCGAGCAACGACACCTTCCCGACGGCGCTCCACATGGCCGTGGCGATGGCCATCGAGGAGGACCTCCTGCCCGCCGTCAGCGCGTTGCGCGACGCCCTGGACGTGAAGCGCGCCGAGTTCGACGACGTCGTGAAGATCGGCCGGACGCACCTCCAGGACGCCGTGCCCCTGACGCTCGGCCAGGAGTTCTCCGGCTACGTCGCGCAGCTCTCGGGAGACCTGGAGCGAATCCGGGCGACGCTGCCGGGGCTGTTCGAGATTGCCCTGGGCGGCACGGCGGTGGGGACCGGCCTCAACTCGCACCCCGAGTTCGCCGAGCGCGTCGCCCGCCGCATCGCGGAGCTGACCGGCCTGCCGTTCGTGACCGCGCCGAACAAGTTCCAGGCCCTCGCCGGCCAGGAGGCGGCGGTCTTCACCTCCGGCGCGCTGAAGACCCTCGCGACCAGCCTCATGAAGATCGCGAACGACATCCGCTGGCTCGGCTCCGGACCGCGGGCAGGTCTCGGGGAGCTGGTCCTTCCGGAGAACGAGCCCGGCTCGTCGATCATGCCCGGCAAGGTCAACCCGACGCAGTCCGAGGCGCTGACGATGGTCTGCGTGCAGGTACTGGGCTACGACGCGGCCATCGGGATCGCCGGCTCGCAGGGCAACTTCGAGCTCAACGTCTTCAAGCCCGTGATCGCCCACGACCTGCTCCACGCGATCGAGCTGCTGTCCGATTCGTCGCGGAGCTTCCGCGAGCACTGCATCGAGGGATTACAGGCGGATCGCGAACGCATCGACGAGCACGTGACGAACTCGCTCATGCTCGTGACGGCCCTGACACCCCGGATCGGGTATGACAAGGCAGCCGAGATCGCGAAGAAGGCACACAAGGAGGGTACGACGCTCCGCGCCGCCGCTCTCGCCCTTGGCCATCTCGACGAGGACGAGTTCGACGCGCTGATGCGGCCGGAGGCGATGACCCGCCCCCGGGCCTAGGCACGAAGGACGCGGACACGCCGCGCGGGTCGCCACCCAGGTGAGACGCGGGGCCGCCAGGAGGAGCGCTCGTGCGCTGGAGACCATCACGTTCGATCCAGGTCGAGGACCGCCGCGGATCCGGGGGATTCGGCGGCGGGCTCGGCGGCATGCGCATGGGCGGGGGCGGGATCCCGATCCCCGTCGGTGGCGGGATCGGCGGGATCGTCCTCGTCATCATCATCTTCGTCGTCATGCAGTTCCTGGGGGGTGGCTCGGGCCTCGGCGGGCCGTCCGCCCCAGGAGGCGTGACGGGGTCGCTCGACCCGAACGACACGCAGGGGCAGTTCATCAACACCGTGACGGTCGACGTCCAGACCTTCTGGCAGCAGGCGTTCGAGGCCTCCGGGGAGACCTATCCCACGACCGTCACCGTCATCTTCACGGACGGCACGCAGACGGGCTGCGGCGTGGCCTCCTCGGCCACCGGGCCCTTCTACTGCCCCGCCGACAAGAAGGTCTATCTCGACCCGGGCTTCTTCGACGAGCTCCGGA
>DASTIE010000136.1:0-20588 GCA_035717865.1 Candidatus Limnocylindrales bacterium | reverse complement strand
TCGAGGAGCTCAGCACCGCGGCCAACGACCAGATGCCGAACGTCAGCCGCGACGGCCTCGAGATCGTGTTCGTCTCGGACCGAACCGGTGGCGCAGGGGCGCTGGACATCTGGACGGCGACGCGCGACTCGACGGCAGATGCCTGGTCGGCGCCCGTCAACCTCACGGACATCAACACCTCCGCTGCAGAGTCGCGACCCTCGCTCTCGGGTGATGGTCGGCGGCTCCACTTCGGCCGCGGTGGCGAGATCTGGGTCAGCGAGCGGACCGTGGGCAACGCCCACGACTGAAGGAGCTCCTCCTTGAGGGTGGGCGGCCGCGCATCGCGCGGCCGCTCACTTGATTCCAGCGGACTCGATCCGGTCGCGGACTACAATCGTGCGCACCGCAACGACCGAGCGGCACGCGCTGCCGCGATCGCCCGAAGGAGTCCCGCCCGTATGGCCACCGAAGCCCCGATCGCCCCCGACCGAGCCCACAAGGCAGCCAAGCGCTACATCTACGCCTGGGGTGAGGGGACGGCCGAGGGCAACGGCCAGATGAAGGACCTCCTCGGCGGCAAGGGCGCGGGCCTGGCCGAGATGACCAAGGCGGGCCTGCCGACGCCCCCGGGCTTCACCATCACGACCGCCGCCTGCAACGACTACTTCGCGGCCGGCGAGAAGCTCCCGGACGGCCTCTGGGACGACGTTCTCGATGCGATGCGCGACGTCGAGCGGCAGACGGGCAAGGGCTTCGGCGATCCCGCGAACCCGCTGCTCGTGAGCGTCCGCTCCGGCGCCAAGTTCTCCATGCCCGGGATGATGGACACCGTCCTCAACCTCGGCCTGAACGAGGAGACGCTGAAGGGCCTGATCAAGCTCACCGGCAACGAGCGCTTCGGCTGGGACGCCTACCGCCGCTTCATCCAGATGTTCGGCCGGATCGTCATGGACGTGAAGGCCGAGCGCTTCGACGAGCCGCTGGAGGCGAAGAAGCACGCCCACGGGAAGGACGCCCGCGACACCGACCTGACGGTCGACGACCTGAAGGCCCTCGTCGACGAGTTCAAGCAGGTGGTCACGGACGACACGCGCCGGGAGTTCCCGACCGACCCGTACGAGCAGCTCGATCTCGCCATCAAGGCGGTGTTCGCGAGCTGGTTCGGCAAGCGCGCCAACGACTACCGCAACAGCCAGAAGATCGCGCACGACCTCGGGACCGCGGTGAACGTGGTCACGATGGTCTTCGGCAACATGGGCGACGACTCCGGAACGGGCGTGGCGTTCACCCGCGACCCGAACACCGGCGAGAACAAGCTGTTCGGCGAGTACCTGACGAACGCCCAGGGCGAGGACGTCGTCGCGGGCATCCGCACCCCGTCGCCGATCAGCCAGCTCCAGCAGGACATGCCGGACGTCTACGACGAGTTCAACCGGATCGGCCGGCAGCTGGAGAAGCACTATCGCAACGTCCAGGACCTCGAGTTCACGATCGAGCGCGGGCGGCTCTACATGCTCCAGACCCGCGATGCGAAGCGGACCGCGGCCGCCGCCGTGAAGATCGCCACGGACATGGTCGCGGAAGGCCTCATCTCCAAGGCCGACGCGGTCGGTCGGATCGAGCCCACCCAGGTCGACCAGCTGCTGCGCGCGACCTTCGACCCCGCGGCGCTGAAGAGCGCGAAGCGGATCGTGAAGGGCCTCAACGCCTCGCCGGGTGCCGCGGTCGGCAAGGCCGTCTTCGACGCCGACACCGCGGTGGAGTGGGTCAACCGGGGCGAGAAGGTCATCCTCGTGCGCATCGAGACCTCGCCTGACGACTTCCACGGCATGGCCGTCGCTGAGGGCATCATCACGGCTCGCGGCGGCGCGACCTCGCACGCCGCGGTCGTCGCGCGACAGATCGGCAAGCCCTGCGTCGCCGGCTCGGCAGCGCTGGACATCGACTACGCCGACAAGTCGGCCGCCTGCTCGATCACCGGGATCGACTTCGACGAGGGCGACTGGCTGTCGCTCGACGGCACGACCGGCGACCTCTACCTCGGCCAGCTCCCAACGGTCCAGGCGCGGTTCGAGGACCAGCCGGAGCTCCAGACGGTCCTGGGCTGGGCCGACGAGATCCGCCGCATGGGCGTCTGGACGAACGCAGACAAGCCAGAGGAGGCTGCGCAGGCCCGCGGCTACGGCGCGGAGGGCATCGGCCTCTGCCGCACCGAGCACATGTTCCGCGAGGGCGACCGGCTGGAGATCGTGCGAGGCGCGATCCTCGTGGCGAATGCGGCCACGCGCGCCAAGGCGAAGATGGCGGCCGGCGAGCTGCTGACGCCGGACGAGACCGAGGCGGTTGCCACGTTCGATGCCGCGATGGCCCAGCTCGAGGTGCTCCAGCAGGGCGACTTCGAGGGGATCTTCAAGGCGATGGACGGGCTGCCCGTCGTCATCCGCCTCATCGACCCGCCGCTGCACGAGTTCCTCCCGAACCTCGAGGAGCAGCTCGTCAAGGTCACGCGGGCGGAGGACAAGGGCGGCGCCTCCCAGGAGGACGAGGACCTGCTCCGCACGATCAAGTCGATGCACGAGCAGAACCCGATGCTCGGGCTCCGCGGCGTTCGTCTCGGCCTGATGATCCCGGACTTCGTGAAGGTCCAGACGCGGGCCATCCTGAACGCCCTGATCGCGGTCCAGAGGGGCGGCGGCCACCCGATCGCCAAGATCATGATCCCGCTCGTCGGGCACGTGAACGAGCTCGCGGCCACCAAGGCCATCCTCGAGGCGGAGGCGAAGGCGGTCGAGGCCAAGGCCGGCGTCCAGGCCGACTACAAGTTCGGCACGATGATCGAGGTCCCGCGTGGCGCGCTCACCGCGGACGAGATCGCGCGGGAGGCATCGTTCTTCAGCTTCGGCACGAACGACCTGACGCAGATGACGTTCGGCTACTCACGCGACGACGCCGAGGGCGGCTTCCTCCTGAAGTACGTCGAGGACAAGATCCTGCCCGTGAACCCCTTCCAGACGCTGGACGACGCGGTCGCGGATCTCATGCGGATCGCCACCGAGAAGGGGCGCGGCGCGCGGCCGGGCCTCGAGGTCGGCATCTGCGGCGAGCACGGCGGCGATCCCGAATCGATCGCCAAGTGCGAGAAGATCGGGCTCGACTACGTCAGCTGCTCGCCGTTCCGCGTCCCCGTGGCCCGGCTCGCGGCCGCCCAGGCGACCCTCGCGTCGCAGTCGTCCCTGGTCGCCAACGACAAGTAGGTCGAAGCTCGCGATTCGAGCTCGGGAGCGAGACAGCCGGACGTAGACTCCGCCGCGATGGCGGAGGGGCCTGACAGATCACCGCTGCGTTCCAGGTCGCGCCCGCGTCAGTCGGTCATGAGCCTCGCACCTGCGGACGTGGCCGGCGTCGCGATCGATGCCGGAGTGCTGGCCGCGATCGTCACCGAGCGCTACGAGCGACGCGGCCGCGAGCTGTGGGGATTCGCGCGCCGGCTGGGCGCCTCGGACGAGGAGGCCCACGACGCCGTCCAGGAGGCCCACCTCCGGCTGTGGCGTGAGCTGGGTCGCGGCACCGCAATCGAGGACCTGGACGCGTGGACGTTCCGGGTGCTGTACCGGCTGGTCATGGACCAGCATCGGGTCTCGCGGAAGGTCGGCGAGATCGTCGGCAGGCTGCGCGAGCGGCGGTCGGAGGTCGAGCACATCGAGGTCGACGACCGGCTGAGCCTGTGGCCCTTCGTCGATCGATTGCCGGCCCGCGAGCGAACCACGCTGTACCTGCGCTATCGCGTCGACCTGTCGTTCGAGCAGATCGGTGACGTCATGGGTATCAGGCCCGGCGCGGCGCGCGCCTACGCCAGCCGCGCCCTCGAGCGCCTCCGCGAGACGCTCGGCGGGGCGGGGGAGTTCGAGCGATGACCACCCAGCTCACGATCAGCGAGATCGAGCGGCGCCTGCGCTTCGCGGCGCCGGACGAGCCCGCGGTCCTTCCGCCGCTGGCGCTGCCGTCGCGCGTCGGTGGGGTCCGGAGTCCGGGCGTTCGATTCCGTGGCAGCGACGTGGGAACGCAGGATGCCCGGTTCGTCTACACCGTGATCGCCATCCTCCTCGCCCTGGCACTGGCCATTAGCGCGGGGGCCGTCCGGCTCCTGAGCGAGGACGAGAAGCCGCTCACGACGGTCTGCGATCCGATGATCGCCGGGCTCGAGGATTGCTTCCCGGTCAACGTTCCTGCCGGCTGGGTCGATCACGGCGCCGGCCAGTTCCAGGCCGGCGAGTTCTCCGAGCCCGGCATCGGCTACGCGTTCGTGCAGCAGGTGATGGCGTCCGCACCGCTCGGGGCCTGCCCCACGCCCGGCGGGCCCTTCCCCGAGGCGGTCCCAAGCGGCGATGGCTCCTACGTGGACGTGCCCCTGCCAACGCCGGACGCGGGCCTCGCCTGCATCCGGGCGGCGCCGCTCCCGGAGAACGCCATTCGCATCGTCACGTTCAGTGCAAGCCGCATCGTGGGGACCGGCGACGAGGCGACCGGCGCCATCATCGACTCCTCCGAACCCAGTCCCGAGGCCGGCTGGACGGAGACGGTCGATGGCCGCCCAGCGCGTCTCCAGGTGATCACGGGGTCAGCAGGAGAGCCGGCCGAGACCCGGATCTGGGACGTGATCCGCCCGGGCTCGATCTCGTCGGTGCTCCGGATCCGGGCCGACATCACGGGCCCGGATCTCGAGGCCGGACGCGCGGCGGTCCAGCGTGTCGTGGACGCCGTGGACTTCAAGTGGGACGTGCCGCCGCTGGAGGACGACCAGGCCGACGACGTCCTGAGGTCGCTCCTCGACCAGCTCGACCGCAGCGCACGCGATAGCACGCACTCCGATCTGTACGGCTGCTTTCCGCGCGAGCCGGGTGCGGCTGACGCGGCCATCAACGGCTCCGACAGCGGGCCCCTCGCCGCACCGCTCCCGGTCACCTGCACGAGCCGGATCGAGCCGTCGGTCGCCGGGGTGTGGCGGATCACACTGGACGTCAAGTGGGAGGCCGGCGACGGCTACGCAGGCGACACGCTCCGGTCTCAGTACTTCAGCACGGGGCAGGCCTACGGGATGGGCGGGATCGATGTGTCCGGCGGCGAGACGGCGTCCCTCAGCGGAAGGACGGCCAACTGGGAAGACGGCAGCTTCAGCTGGTTTCCGAACAGCCACTACCAGCTCCCGCCGTCCCTGAACGGGCCCCTGGATCTCCCGGCGGGTTCGTTGGCGAAGATCCTGTGGCCGGGCGAGGACACGACTTCGGAACCGGGTACGCGAGACGACTCGCTCTACCCGGGAATCGTCGGCACGCACGTCTGGGTTCTCGATGGCCCGGAGGTCATCGACGGCGACGAGTGGTACCGCGTCCAGGCCGGCACGAGCTTCGCCGTCGTGGCCGGTTGGATGCGCGGGACCCGGGACGGGCGCCCGCAGCTGGAGCGCATCGAGCCGGACTGTCCGCCGGAGCGGGGCATCACGGTCGGCGAGCTGACCTGGCTCATCGCCGCCGAGCGGCTCCTGTGTTTCGAGGATCGGGACCTCGCCATCGACCAGGGCGTGCTCGAATTCGAGGAGGGCTATGCCGGCGCCGAGTGCATGGGCGACGACAACGTCGTCCGGCCGTGCCCGACGCCCGCCGGCGAATCGGGCTGGATCGCAGGCCTCCAGAGCTGGACGTTGTTCGGTGCCGGTGGACGGGAGGGGCCCGAGCCCGGCCTGAGCGTCTGGCTGGCGCCCGGCGTCGCTGTGCCGCCGGACGGCCAGGCCGTCCGCGTCGAGGGCCACTTCGACGACCCGGCCGCGGCGGCATGCGGCCAGCTCGGGCCGGAGGGCTTCCCGTTCGGCGAGTCCGAGCACGAGGTCAGGGTGCTCGTCTGTCGCGAGCGGTTCGTCATCACCTCGATCGAGCCCCGGTAGGAGGAGGGAGACATGTCCGGCATGGCCTGGCTGCGGCGTCGATCGATCGGCGCATTCGGGCGGCGAGCCCCGACAGCAAGGGCTCAGGCGTTCGACGCCTGGCTGGAGACGCTGCACGGGCTCGCCGTGTCCCGGACGGCGGAGCGCGCGGTGCTTGCGAAGGCAGGTCACGAGCTCCGCTCGCGACTCCGCGACCCGCGGTAGCGCTCGCGCGGCTCCTGCGCGCAGAGGCCCGCGCCGTTCGTACCGCCCCGCACGGTACCGAGGAGCCCTGAACCTCCGCGCACCCGCCGCGCATGCTGCCGGGCAGTGTCCGAGCGCGAAAACCTCTACCGCGTCCTCCAGGTCGATCCTGCCGCGAACCAGCTCGTGATCCAGGCGGCCTACCGCGTGCTGGCCAGGATCTTCCATCCCGACGTCGAGGGCGACGACGACCAGATGAAGCGGCTCAACCACGCCTGGTCGGTCCTCGGCGACCCGCTGCGCCGCGCGGAGTACGACCGCCAGCTCGCCGGCCGCCACCACGGCCCCGCGGCCTCGCACACCACCACGACCCCCGCGCGGTCCGCCTCGACCGGCGCCCACGGTTCGGCTTCGTCCGCCCCTTCGGGCCGGACCTCGACCACGCCCCGTTCCGCCCCGGCGCGCCCCGACGATCACGCGGGCCCGCCACAGGGCGAGCCGTTCGGCCCACTGCTCAACTTCGGCCGCTACGGGGGCTGGACGCTGGGGCAGGTCGCTCGCGTCGATCGCGCGTTCCTCGAGTGGCTTCGCAACGTGCCTGCCGGCCGCGGCCTCAAGGACGAGATCGACGCGGTCCTGCAGGTTCGTCGCGGACCGGGCGCGGTCGATGAGCGCCGCCACTACGAGACGAACAAGGCCAAGGTCCACGCCTGGATGCCCGGGGCGCCTACCAGGGTCCGGTAGCCGACAATGGGGTCGTGCACACGACCCCGCAGCGTGCGGCGGCGGGCGCGCCGCCCCCGCACCGCGTCACGATCGTCGGCGGCGGCTTCGGGGGTCTGTACGCGGCCCGCAGGCTGAGCCGCGACGACCGCATCGACCTGACGATCGTCGATCGCCGGAACCACCACACGTTCCAACCGCTGCTGTACCAGGTCGCGACCGGCGCGCTCGCGCCGGGCGAGATCGCCCAGCCCCTGCGAAGCATCTTCCGCAGGCACGGGAACACGACCGTCCTCCTCGGCGAGGCAATCGGCCTGGACCTGCAGCGCGGCGAGGTTCTCCTCTCCGACGGCGGCCCGATTGGCTACGACACCCTGGTCGTCGCCACCGGCGCGCGGCACAGCTACTTCGGGCACGACGAATGGGCGAGATTCGCGCCGGGCCTGAAGTCGATCGACGACGCGACGGAGATCCGCCGCCGGATCCTCATCGCCTTCGAGGCCGCGGAGCGCGAGGGCGTGCCGGCGCGGCGCCAGGAGTGGATGACGTTCGTTGTCGTCGGCGGGGGGCCCACCGGCGTGGAGCTCGCGGGCGCGCTCGGCGAGATCGCGAACGATACGCTGAAGCGCGACTTCCGCTCGATCAACCCGCCCGATGCCCGGATCATCCTCGTCGAGGCGCTCGATCGCGTCCTCCCGACCTACCCAAAGGACCGCTCTCGGTCGGCGAGGCGTCAGCTCCAGCGACTCGGCGTGGACGTCCGGACGGGGGTCCGCGTCATCGACATCGACGAGCACGCGGTCACAGTCGAGCCCGCGGCGGGCGGCGCGCCGGAGTCGATCCCCACGCACACGGTGCTCTGGGCGGCCGGCGTCCAGGCGTCCTCGTTCGCGAAGGCCGTCGCCGTGGCAACCAGCGCCGAGACGGACAAAGCCGGCCGGATCAAGGTCGGCGAGGACCTCACCGTCCCTGGCCACCCGGAGATCTTCGTGATCGGCGACGCGGCGATCCAGCCCTGGAAGCCAAACCAGCCCGTGCCGGGCGTGGCCCAGGGCGGGATCCAGCCGGGGAAGTACGTCGGCGCGGCGATCCTCGCGCGCCTCGAGGACAAGGCCCTCGAGCCGTTCCGATTCAGCAACCGCGGCGAGGTGGCGGTCATCGGGCGGCTGTCCGGCGTCACGAACATCCCCTGGCTCGGCCCGTTCGGGCGCACCGGCGGGTTCCTCGCCTGGCTGCTGTGGCTCGGAATCCACATCTCGTACCTGATCGGATTCGCGAACCGGCTCGTCGTGCTGACGAAGTGGGCCTTCAGCTTCCTCACCCACGGTCGCGGGTCGCGCCTCATCACCGGCCAGCCCCTCCTGCCCGACATCGAGGATCCGGAGCCTCCGGCATGATTCGACGGACATGACGACGAACGATCGGTCGATCGCCCCCGGCGCGCTCGAGATCACCGACAACGCCGCCGAGCGCCGCTACGAGGCCCATCTCGACGGCGAGCTGGCGGGCTGGGTCGAGTACCGGCGCCTCGACGGCCGGATCGTGGCGCTCCACACGGAGGTGCCGCCCGAGTTCGGCGGCAGGGGCATTGCCTCGGCACTTGTGCGCCGCGTCCTCGACGACGCTCGAGCCGCCGGCGACAAGGTCACGCCGCGCTGCCCGTTCTTCGTCGCCCACTTCGAGCGGCACCCGGAGGACGCGGACCTGAACGCCCGGCGTCCGCGCGAGACCAGCTAGACCCTGACCTACCGCGCCCGCCGGATCTCCGGGCGGATCATCCCGAGGGCGGTTCGCGGCAGGTGCCGCGGCAGCCGGGGACTGTTGAGCTCGATCGGCGCCGCCGTGGGGGCCAGCAGCTCCCGGTCCGACACCAGGCACTCGCAGCTGGACTTCTCGAGCTGTGCCGGATCGAGCACATGCACGGTCCCGCGCCGGAACTCCGCGGCGCCCTCGCGCGCGAACCGCGCCCCCACCGTGGACACCGCCGGGCGCGAGACGCCGAGCAGGTCCGCGAAGGCTTCCTGCGTGAGCGGGAACGAGGAGCTGTTCATCCGGTCCCGCGCCAGGAGCAGCCAGCGCGCGGCGCGCTGGTCGAGGCTGTGAAGGCGGTTGCAGGCCACGGTCTGGGCCAGGTGCCCGAGCAGGGCGATCGAGTAGCGGTCGACGCAGCGCCGCAGGGTCTCGCTGCTGCGCATCGCCGCTCGGAAGCGCTCGGCGGACATCGTCTGCGCGACGCCGGGCACCAGCACCGCGGCGTCCATGACCCCCGTTTCTCCGAGCGCGGCAGAGAGCCCGACGATTCCCTCCGAGCCGACGATCGTCACGCCAGCCGTTCGGCCATCGGCCATGGTCACGGAGAGGGCCACGAGGCCCGATTCGGGGAAGAAGACGCGCCGGGCCGGCGCGTGGGCATGGATCAGCGTCCGTTCCGGGTCGAGCCTGACCCGTTCGAGGTCGTTGCGCAGGTGGTCGATATCGCGCTGTGCAAGCGATGCGATCAGCCGCGACCCCGGCATCCCGCCGGCAGCCACGGTGTCGGTGCTGACCATGGGTAGAACGTTCGACCCGTGGGGGTTACAGACGGGCCACCCCATCTGTTCCCAAGTTGACAGAAGCGCGACGGGCGCGCGGCTAGCCTTCGGGACTGTCACGATTCTGCAAGACTCTGGACAGCGTCCACCCACGCATCCGAGGCCGACATGTCCCTTCCGGATCGCTCGATGCCCAGCCAGCCCCGCGCGTACGCCGCGCAGCTCGGCGACCTGTCCATCGGGGCGCGCGTCGCGCGCCTGCAGGCCGACGTGATCACCCGAATCGGTGACGCGGCCTGGTCAGCGCTCCACGCTCTGGGTGCGCACCGCTGGCGCGATGGCTGGGAGACCGACCTCGAGAAGGGCTGGAGCCGCTACCGAGGGTCGCGCTGCACCGTCTGCGACGAACCCTGGGAGGGCTGGTAGACCGAGCTGCTGCCCCCCGGGCGCGATCGGCGACCGCCGAGCAGCCGCCGGGCGAAGCCCAGCAGCGTGAGCGCCAGCATGATGCGCCCGCCGAGCACGCGGTAGAGCAGCAGGTTCCTGATCGCTCCGAACATGTCCCTACGCTGACAGTCAGTCCGTTTCCGTAGCGGCGCGAATCGCCCGAATCTCCCAACAATCGCCTCGCAGCCCGCCACCTCGGTTCGGAGCGCGGCGCGAGGGAACCGCGCCCGTACCATTCGCCAATGGAGCACACCGCGATCGCGGTCCTGGAGGTCGGCGCCATCCTCCTGATGGCGGCCGGGGCCGGCTGGCTGGCACGCCGGGCCTCGCTCCCGGCGATCGTCGGCTATCTCATCGTGGGGATTGCGATCTCCAGGTTCACGCCCGGCTACGTGGCGGACGCGACCCAGGTGAGCCTGTTCGCCGAGGTCGGCGCGATCCTCCTGCTGTTCGAGGTCGGGATCGAGGTCGACCTGCGCGAGCTCCGGCGTGAGCACCCTGCGGTCCTGTGGGCCGCGCCGCTCCAGATGGGGATCACGTTCGCGGCCTCCATCATCGCGTTCTCCACGCTCGGGCTGCAGCTGGAGGCTGCGGCGCTGCTGGGCGTCGCGATCGCGATGTCGTCGAGCGTGGTCGTGGTGAACATCACCCGCAGCCGCCGCCGGACGACGGACAAGGGCACCGAGCACCTGCTGATCGGCTGGTCCGTGCTGCAGGACGTCGTCGGCGTTGCCGCGGCCATCGTCCTGCTGTCGGCGATCGGCGCCAGCCAGCCCATCGAGGTCACGATCGTCGGGCTCGTCGTCTTCGCGGCGGTGTCGCTCGCGGGCGCCTGGCTGCTGCCCCGGATTCTCGCGAGCCTCCGATCGGAACCTGATCTGTTCCTCGCGGTCTCTGTCGCCACCGGCCTGACCGTCGCCGGCATCGGCGCCGTGCTCGCGGGCATCCCGCTGGCGCTCGCCGCGTTCGTGGGCGGCCTGACGATCAGCGAAGGCCCGGTTGCATCCGAGGCGCGCAAGCGGCTCCTGCCGTTCCGCGATCTCTTCGCGATCTTCTTCTTCGTGGCCATCGGCACGCTCATCGACCCGACGGCGCTGTTCTCCCGCGGGCTCGGATGGCTTGCGCTGTGCCTCGGGCTGGTGGTCCTGGGCAAGGTCGCCGTGGTCGCGCTCCTGGCGCACTGGTCGCGCCTCCCTGCCAACGCCGCGCAGCTTGGCGTGGGGCTCGGCCAGATCGGGGAGTTCGGGTTCGTCCTCGCCACCGTGGCCGTTGCGCGCGGCGTTCTGCCGGCCGAGGTCTACGCGGCGCTGCTGGCCGCCGTCGCCATCTCCATCGCAGCATCGTCGATCCTCGTCCGCTTCGTCCGGCAGGCCGCTCCGAGCCCTATTTCCGCCTGAACGCGGCGTACCTCCCGGGCCTCATCCGGGAGCTTCTGCGGCGCACCCCGAGGTTCGCGTCAGGCCCGCGCTCGGTACCCGAGTAAGGGGCAGGTACCAGCGTCGCCCGCCTGGTGCGCAGGCGAAATCGCGCTGTCCTCGCCTCACTGGGAACTTTGGTCCCGGGTCCGCAGGCCCGGTCCTTGCGGCCCACCTTGCAGATTGGAGCTCCCGAAGGTCCGGCGGACCCATGCACCGATTCGTGACCATCGGACTGCGCCACTGCGCCCATTTCGCGCATACGGTTCGGATGCGGACGGGGGCCCGGGATTCAGGCATGGAGTTCGAACAGTGCGGATGGCCCGCCCCAACCTCGACAGACAACTCGACGACCGGCAGCGGGACGACCGCGCGCCGCGTTCCCGGCGTGGCCGGAGCCGCGGCCAGAGCCTCGTCGAGTTCTCGATCGTGTTCCCCGTGCTCCTGGCAATCACGGGCGTCGTGATCGACGCGTCGCGGGTGTACCTCGCCTGGTCCAGCCTCGAGTCGGCCACGCGCGACGCAGCGCAGTACCTCGCCACGAGCTCCACGGATCCGTACTCGCCCGACTACACGTGGGCCGGTACGGACGCGGACGCCAAGGCCGACTACATCCTCGAGCTGACGACCGGCGAGATCTTCGCGACGTCGCCGTCGAGTGGCGTCCTCACCGACTGCACGAATACCGCCCAGGTGACGACGGTCTATTCCACGAACACGAGCTTCGCGAACGGTGGTTCTGCGGCCAACCCACTCAGCACGGCCAGGGTCAAGAGCTGCTTCCCGTTCCGCACGCTGTTCGCCTATCCGTTCCTCACCACGAACGGCGCCTGGGTGCTGCAGAGCGAGCGCCAGATCACGATCCTCGTGGGCCGCTGAACGTGCGCCGTCACATGCCTCGCGACCGCTCGCGCGGACAGGCGCTCGTCGAGGTGGCGCTCGTCTCACCGCTGTTCTTTGCGCTTCTCTTCGGCCTGATCGATCTCGGCCGCGTCATCTGGGCAATCGATTCGGTCGGCGGTGCAGCTCGCGAGGGCGCGCGGTACGCGTCCATGCATGCGAACACGACGCTCATCCCGGGCACGGAGGTCAAGAGTCGCGACGAGCTCAAGGCGTACGCGCTGGGCTTCGTCGTGGCCGGGGGCGTGAGCCCCACCGCAACGGTGTGCTTCTCGCCCGTCACCATCGGCAGCAAAGCCGCCGGATGCTCCGGGGACACCGACACCGGGACCTATGCGCGAGGCAACCTCGTGACGGTCTCCGTCCAGTCGAGCGTCCCCATCTTCCTCGGGGCGATCTTCGGCTCGAGCACCTTCCCGGTGAGCGCCGAATCAACCGTGCTGATCAACAACTGACCAGGTGACCAGCATGCCTTCGAAGCCGCTCGTTCGTCGTTCGCCACGCCGCCGTGAGGGCGAGGAAGGCGTCATCGTGATCCTGTTCGCGATGTCACTCGTCGTCCTCCTGGCATTCGCCGGCCTGGTCTACACGGGCGCGCAGGCGTTGGTGCTCCGACGCCAGCTCCAGAACGGGGGCGACGCGGGGGCGCTCGCCGCAGCGAACCTGCTGATCGTCAAGAACGGCTGCAGCGAGTCGGGCACCGGCGGGCCGCCGCGCGACACCGTCGTCGCCGCGGCGAAGAGCGCGGTGGCGCAGAACCTGCCGAACTACCCGTCGAGCGAGATCACCGTCACGTGCCCTCCCGGCTACAACAACTTCGCGGTCCAGGTCGACCTCCACGAGAACGGCCCGTCCTACTTCGGGATGGCCGCGATCCCCGCCGCGACGTCCAGCGTCGCGGTCAACGGCCGAACCACCGAGCATCAGTACGCCGTGGTCCTGCTCGATCCGATGAACGCCGGCTGGCCCTCGCAGCGCAACGGCTGCGCGTCCTTCCTCGTGAACGGCGGCATTCAGCTGACGTTCGAGAAGTCGATCTTCGTCAACTCGCAGTGCACCGTGGCGTACAACAACAGCGGCGCGGTGAAGGCTTTGAACAACTCGTTCCGGATGACGCTCGTCAACAGCGCCGTCATGCGGATCGCAGGGGAGATGGCGCTGAACACCACCGGCAAGATCTCACCGGCGCCGGTGGAGCACTTCTTCCCGCTCGTCCCGGACCCACTCGCCGGCATGCTCACGCCAGACGCGTACACCAGCGACCCCGGCACGGGCGCATCGCTGCCGACCCGGAACATGGCGTCCACGTGCGCCGGGCAGAACCCTTGCATCCTGCTCCCGGGCCGGTACCCGGGCGGCATCGCCGCCGGGGGTGGCGGCGGCCCGTCCACCGTGCTGCTGCGCCCGGGCGTCTACTACGTCGCCGGCGGCGGGATGAAGCTCAAGAGCGCTGCGGCGCGGATCCTGGCAATCCCGACGACTGCCGTCATGGCCGACGCCGTCGCGAAGACGACCTTCGCCACGACGAAGACCAGCGATCAGATCGGCGTGGCCTGGCAGGCAGCCTGTCCGCTGACCAGCTCGCCGTGCGGCGTCCTGGTCTACAACGCCCCGGCGTCGTCGACGGCGTGGGTGACGACCGGTGGCACCGCCGACCAGATCTCCAACGGCTCCCAGGGCATGCTCATGCTCCGCGCCTACAAGCCGGAGAACGATTCGATTGGCTCGAACGCCCAGCCGTTCGAGCCGTACAGGAACCTCGTCTTCTGGCAGGCGCGGACCCCCGTGCCCACCCAGGGTGCCGCACAGCCCGACATCTCGATGTCCGGCGGTGCATGCGTCGCGGTGTCGGGCACGGTGTATGCGCCCGGCGGGAAGATGGACTTCGGAGGTTCGTCCTGCGGCGTCGGTGGCGGCGGGGACGCCGTGTCGGCGCTCCAGTTCATCGTCTTCGACCTGACGATCTCCGGCAACAACAACTTCTACTTCGCCTACCAGAAGGACTACTTCGCGGCACCGCAGGTGTACGGCCTGATCAAGTAGCCGGAGGGGCGTGTCGCCACCTGGCGACACTGCAAGGTCCGTCGCAAGGTTCCGTCGTCGATAATCCGCAGGCCTCGCAATGAGGCCCGCTCGACCGAAGCGGAAACATCGGTCACGAGAGGCCGGGGGGTCTCGTGGGGGATCGGGGGATCCGTTTCGGCGCACGCGTCTTGGCGCGCCTGCGGGAGGCAGTGCCCGTCGAGACGGCGGGTCCCCGTGCGCTCCGCGTGCCGCGGCATCGACCGCTCGGGCAGAGCCTCGTCGAGTTCGCGCTCGTTGCGCCCGTGATGCTGCTGCTCACCCTGACCGCCCTCGACTTCGGGCGGATCTACCTCGGCTGGATCAACCTTCAGTCGGCCGTCAGAGCCGCGACCAACTACGCGGCCAACAACGCCGAGGCATGGCTCACGCCGAGCGATCCCGAATCCGTCACGACCATCACGGCGTACCGCAACCAGGTCATCAACGACACCGCCAACACGAACTGTGTCCTGACACCCGGCGTGCCCGCGGACCCCACGTTTGCGGACGGCAACGGGGACGGAACAACCACCGACATCGGTGACCGCGCGACGGTCGCGCTGACCTGCACGTTCGGTGTCATCACGCCGGTCATCTCGAACATCCTGGGCAGCGGGATCAACGTCAGCGCATCCGCCGAGTTCCCGGTGAAGACCGGCCAGTTCGCCACGGCGGTCGGCAGCGCCCCGGTGGCCAGCTTCACCGCATCGCCGACCTCCACGACCACCGGGACCCAGATCGCCTTCACCGACACCTCGAGCGGATCGCCGACGACGTGGGCCTGGAGCTTCGGAGATGGCGCAACCTCCAGCATCCAGAACCCGACGCACCCGTACGGCACGCCCGGCACGTACACAGTCGAGCTGACGGTGACGAGCGCCTACGGCGCTTCGACCGTGACCCAGACGAACTACATCACGATCAACGCGCCGGCCCCGGTCGCCGACTTCACGGCGAACATCACGAACCCCACCGTCGGCGACCCGGTGTCCTTCACTGACACGTCAACCGGCAACCCGACTGCCTGGGAGTGGACGTTCGGAGACGGCGGGTCGATCAGCGGCAGCGCCAATGTGGCCCATACGTACAACACGCCGGGCACGTACAGCGTGACCCTCAAGGTGACCGCAGCCTCGGGCTCAAACACGGTCACCAAGACGAACTACATCGTCGTGTCCGCCGGCACCTGCAGGGTCCCGACATTCAACGGGACATCCAGCGCGAACGCCCAGACCACCTGGAACACGGCGGGCTTCACGACGACGGTGCAGTTCAAGCAGGGCGGCCTGCCGTGGACCATCCAGAGCCAGGACGTCGTGGCGCTCTCGAGCGCGCCGTGCAACACGGTCATCACCGTGAGCAGGAACTGATGGACGCCGCACGGCGCCGAACGGGCCGCCCGCGCAGCCTGCTGCGCCGACGCGGCGCACGCAGCCGGGGCCAGGGTCTGGTCGAGTTCGCGCTCGTCTTTCCGCTGTTCATCCTCCTCGTGATGGCGATCGCGGATCTCGGGCTCGCCGTCTTTGCCTACAACTCGATCACGAACGCCGCCCGCGAGGGTGCTCGCCTCGCGATCGTCAACCAGGACTCGGCGAAGGTCACCGAGCGGGCGACGAGCCAGTCGTCGGTCGCGCGCGCGCCGACGGTCACCGTCGCGTTCTACCGGGCCGCTGCGGACGGCACGCCGGATACCTCGACGACCTGCCCGATCGGAGCCGCGACGTACATCGCGGTCGGCTGCCTCGCGGTCGTGACGTTCGAGGGCGACTATGAGCCGATCACGCCGATCATCGGGAACGTCGTCTTCGGGGGCGGCGTGACGTTCACCGCCGAGACGGTGCTGCCCGTCGAGTACAGCTGTCCCAACAGCACGCAGACCGCCGCGCAATGCCCGAAGCAGCCGTAGGCATGCACGTCATACGCGCGAGAGGTCGCGCAACGGGGAGGGAAGATCGAATGTCGGGGGAAACGCCGAGCTCAGATGGCAGGCCTGCGGCCGGGCGCCAGCGCGGTCAGATCCTGGTCCTGTTCGCGCTCGGCCTGGTGACGCTGGTCGGTGGCGTGGCGCTCGTCATCGACGGGGGCGTCGCGTACGCACAGCAGCGCGGCGTGCAGAACGGCTCCGATGCCGCTGCAAACGCCGGCGCGGTCGTCCTGGCACAGAAGCTCGGCGGCGCGCCGAAGACGGACCTCGACGTCGAGACGGCGGTCTTGTTCAGCGCCGGCCAGAACAACATCACCCCCGAGGCCTACTACACGAACATCTCCGGGCAGCCCATCGACGGCAGCGGCGTCGCCGTGACTCCGGAGAGCGCAGCGCTCGTCGGCGACGGCACGATCCCGCCGGGCGCGCAGGGCGTTCATGTCGGTGGTACCCGGCCGTTCGACACGACGTTCGGTCGCGTCATCGGCCTGAGCACCTTCACCGCCGGCGCCGAGGCGACGGCCGTGACCGGTCGCCTGATCGGCGGCGCGTTCCTGCCGGTCATCTTCCCGGTCAACATCACCGACTGCGCCGGCAACGGCAACCTGGGCCTGCCCAAGGATCAGTGGCCGATCAGCCAGCCCGGCTCGCCCGGCCAGGAACCGATGGGGACCGAGTACATCGTCCCGTTGTGCAAGACCGGCGGCGGCTCGTTCATGGTCCTGGATCTCGACGGCACCAGGAACAACTGCGACGACGAGGTCACCAACCCGCCGCCCATCCAGTGGGACACGTTCCCGGTCGACGTCGCGAGCGACAACGGCAACAACTGCGCGAAGAAGATGGTCGATGAGGTCAACGCCCTTCACGGCAAGATCGTGCTCATCCCGATCTGCGACAACAACGACTGCAACACGACCGGGGGGAGCCACGCGGAATACCACGTGACTGGCGTGACGGCCTTCTGGCTCGACTACATGAGCGACGAGAACAACCCGAACAACCCGGCCTGCCAGACGCACACCAGCCCGAGCGGCCAGCTCCTGCAGACGATCGACGGCAACGGCAGCAGCAGCTGCCTCGTGGGGTGGTTCATCCACTTCATCACGACCGGGCCAGTCGGCTCCGGCGCCATCGGCAACGGCGACGCCATCGGGGTCCAGCTGATCAAGTAGGGTGCGGGGCCGGACGCACGGCGTTGCCCGAATGCGGTCAGCCGCAAGGTAGTACGAAAGTTTGGCCATCCATACTCGCGGCCGCCCATCAGGGCAGGGGGACCGGTAACCGCCCCAAAGCGCGCCGGAAGTCGACCGGGAGCCGATGGTCAGCTTGTCGCCACGAAGCCACGCTCGCGAACGCGGCCAGAGCGTCGTGGAGTTCGCCCTGCTCGCGCCGATCATGATCTTCCTGCTGTTCGCGATCCTCGACCTGTCCCGCATCTACACTGAGATGGCAAGCGTCGAATCGGCCGCACGTGAAGCTGCTGACTACGGCACCTCGCTCGGTGCGGAGAAGTGGGTCGATACCGCGATCGTCGACGACATGCGGGCCCGGGCGTGCACGGCGGCGAGCAACCTGCCCGACTTTCAATGGACCGACACCGACCTCGACGGCAAGTACGACACGGACGAGCCCTGCACGAACCCAGGCTTCGACTGGTGCCTTTCGTGGGACTCGAGTCCTTGCAGCCAGTCTTACCCAGTCGGCGACGCAGCCCTCGATCCAACCGTGTGCAACAACCCGAGTCGGCCGCAGCCATGTCGGGTCACCGTGACGATGAGCCACGTGTTCTACCTATTTGTCCCACTGCACCTGGACTTCTTCGGTGTGCAGCTGGGGCTCCCCGCATCGTTGTCCTTCGATCGCGACAGCACATTCGCGATGACGGACATCGAGGTTGACGAGACTTCATCGCCATGAGCCGTCGCGCGAGGGGCCAGTCGCTCGCCGAATTCGCACTCATTGCGCCCCTCTTCTTCATGTTGCTCTTCGGGATCATCGAAGGCGGGAGGTTCATCTTCTACTACGAGACGCTCAGCAATGCGACCAGGGAGGGCGCTCGTTACGCCATCGTCAACGGCGAACGCTCCTTGACGTGCTCGACCGGACCGGATGACGGAACATCCTCCACGTCCTGCGATCCGACTGGCGATGACGTCGTCGACAAGGTTCGAAGCTCGGCGATCGGGATGGTCGGAAGCGAGATCGACGTGGACCGGTGCTGGTGGTACTCGAGCTGCGATTTCAAATCGGGGCTCGCGACGTACGGAGACGGAAATTACCTCAGGGGCGCGACCGTGACGGTCCGCGCGACGTACACATATTCGTCGATTCTGCCCTTGCCCTTGCCCAACATCACCGTAGAAGCGGAGTCGAGCCTTGTCATCAACAATTAGACATCGCCTGATGCCAGCCCTGCGACCAGTGGTGGATGAGTTCGCCACCGCGCGGGAGCGCGGCCAGGTTCTTGTGCTCTTCGCGGGCGGCGTCCTGACGTTGCTGATTGTCGCGGCATTGGCCTTCGACGTCGGAATGATGCTGCTGGAACGCCGCGATCAGCAGAACGCCGCGGATGCAGCCGCACTCGCTGGCGCTCGTTACGTGTTCGAGCCCGATTGCGTTGCGCCGACATGGACCTGCACCGAAGCTCGGGCTGCCGCTATCTCAGTCGCGCTTGCGAACGGCTATGACGACGCCGACCCGAGCGAGTCCGTCGCGATCCAGATCCCCGCGGACAACGGCCGATACATCGGCCTCCCGAACTTCATTGAAGTCGATATCAACGCCGAACGGCCTTCAATCTTCGGTGGTGTGATCGGACAAGGGGTCTGGCCCGTCAGCGTCTTCGCGGTCGCCACGAACGATCAGGACCTGAGTTTCCCGTTTTCGATGATGGCCCTCAACAAGACGGCATGCAAGGCCATGCAGGTCTCAGGTACGGGCGAAGTTACTGCGTACGGAAATATCCAGTCCAACTCGAATGGCTCGGACTGCGTAGGCGATCCGATCGGCTTTAGCCGTACCGGCGGTGGGACGATCGACATCATCGCCGATGACGCGACGTGCAGGTCGGCTGGTGAGATCCAGGATCAGGGTAGTGGCGAGATGACGTGCACCCCTGCGGAGAATTCGTTCGCGCTGCCCGACCCGCTCGCCGGGCTCGAAGATCCGGCGAAGCCACCGCTCGCACCCGCGATGACATTCGTCGGTCCCGGGCTCCAGACCAGCCTCCCGAATGACCATTTCCCCAAGGACTGCCCGGGAGACACCACGCGCGCCCCGAGCGAGACCAACCCACAGCAGTGCAAGCTCGCAGAGACGGGCGCCTACCAGAACAAGGCGTGGATCCTGTACCCAGGCCTTTATCCAGCGGGCCTGGAGGTCACCGGCGGCACCACGGCGTACCTGATGCCAGGCGTGTACTGGATCGGTGGCGGTGGCATCCGAGTCGCAACCGGCGGCTCGATCATCTCCATCGAGCAGGTGTCGAATGCAACCGTCGCGCTACCGACCCACGCGACGTGGAATACGTGGGATAGCGGCGTCCTGATCTTCAACTCGAGGCTCGGCCCGAGCGCTGGCGGAAACATCAACTTCAACGGCGACGGGGCGCGCCTGCTCCTGAAGCCGCTCTCGCTGACGGTTGATGACACCGATCCGTACTGCGTTCTCTACTGCCAGTTCAACGACCTTGTGCTCTACCAGGACCGAACGCTTTCAACCACGGTGACCCTCAATGGCTCGGCATCGGAAGCCGAAGTCGCAGGGATCATCTATATCCCCGGTGGTCTCCTGACGTTGAATGGCAATAGCGGCAGCCTGACGGTTGACCAGGTCATTGCCGACCAGTTTCTCATCAATGGGAACAATGGAAACATCTTGGTTCTGAAGCGGTACGGCATCGATGCGCTGATCGTTGCAGCGGGTCTGGTGGACTAGCCGTACCGCCAAACCCACGGCCTTGCGGCCGCCAAGCGAGCGCCGGCCCGTCAGCGAATGGTCGACGTCGAGGGTTCGGGAAGTGCCCCTGGGGTCTCGCGCGGCTGGTAGATGCGCCTCCGGTCCGCGGGTCGCGTGACGCGCCTCGGTCGCGTTGTCGCAACCAAGACCGCCACGGGGATCGCCGCCAGTGCGGCCAGGCCGGACGGAAACGCGTACATCACCGAGGCGAACTGGAACGCATAGGCGGCCGCGAGCCACCAGGCGGCGCCGATCGCGATTCTCCTCATCACGACGTAAACTATCCGGTTGCAGCAAGATGAGGGCCATCACCCTGTAGTCATGTGACCCGTTGCCGGAGCGCACACCCGCAAGGTCCGGCGCACCACGTGAAGTTGAACCGGAGTGGTGCCGACGTCGGCGGAGTCCGCGCGGACGGGGAGTGGGTGGTGGCTCTGGACGCGAACGCGGCGGGCGCGGTAGCTGACGCTGGCTGTGCCCGAACCGACCCCGAGTGAGAGCTTGATGAGCTCCTTGAGGAA
>DASTIE010000135.1:0-2813 GCA_035717865.1 Candidatus Limnocylindrales bacterium | reverse complement strand
GCGCCAGCGCAGGATCCCGGTCGGTGACGCCCAGCTTCGCGCCGTGGCGAGGATCACGAGCGCGGCGCCCGCCACGGGTAGGAGCGCGGCGCTGCCGGGGAAGGGCGTGGAGCCGGAGATGACGCCGCCGGCGGACAGGAGCATCAGCACACCCACCCACGCAGCAACGGTCGGCACCCAGCCCGGGATCCGGTGGGTGCCAAGGCCAGGTAGCGTGGCGATCAGCCCGCCTGCTGCGAGCTCCCACACACGGGTCGGGGTGATGAAGTACGCGCTCGCGGGCTCCGCGGCGGTCGCGGTGACGGACACCAGGAGCGAGCCGGCCACGACCGCGAGCATCGCGAGCCGGGCAGCGAGGACGAGCCGGACCCCGGAGCGCGACGCCACCCAGGCGACGGCAAGGACCAGGATCGGCCAGACCAGGTAGAACTGCTCCTCCACCGACAGCGACCAGTAGTGCTGCACGGGCGTCGGCGCCGCGGCCGCGGCGAGGTAGTCCACGGAGCTGAGGGCGAGCACCCAGTTCTCGACGTACAGCGCCGAGGCGATGATCTCGCCGGCATTCTGGCCCCAGCGCGTCTCGGGCGCGAGGACGCGGCTCGCGACGGCGATGGCGGCGAGGACGACGAAGGCGGCGGGCAGCAGGCGGCGGATGCGACGGCCCCAGAACTCGAGCAGGTCGCGGCCGCGGGCCGGCGGGTGCTCGAGCAGGTGCGCCGTGATCAGGAATCCGGAGATGACGAAGAAGACGTCGACCCCGACGAATCCACCCCTGACGGTGTCCGGCCAGAGGTGGTAGGCGAACACCATGAGCACGGCGACGGCCCGGAGACCCTGGATGTCCTGCCGGAACCCGTCGCTGCGGACGTTCCCCGGACGGGTGGGCGGCGACACGCTCGAAATCCTAGTGGAGGCTGGGCGCCTGAACGTCTCCGGGCGTGGCCGGTCGCTCGCAGCCGCCGATCAGCGCCCCGTCAGCCAGGCGTACTCGCGTTCGATCTGGTCGTCGTCGCCCAGGTGGCCGCTCTCCTCGTCGACCCAGACCGTGACGTTCGGGATATGAGCCGCGAGCCAGTCCCCGTGGGCGGCCGGCACGAGGACGTCGGTGCGGCCGTAGGTCAGCAGGACCGGCACCCGGATCGTTTCGACGTCGAAGCCCCACGGCTTCACCATCGCCAGGTTGTCGTCGATCCAGCCGTCGGCACTGCCCGCCAGGCCGTTCGCGACATGCGCGCGAGACCGCACGAAGTGCTTCTGCATCTGCTCGCGGTCGGCGTCGGACAGGTCATAGTCGTCGCCCATCCAGTCGAGCCGGCCCTCCCGGAGCCGGCTCAGGCTCATGACCCGCAGGTCCGTGCACAGCTCGGTGACCGCGCCTTCGCCCTGTCGCGCCGCGGTGAACTCGACCACGTTGCCCTCGGTCATGCCCACGACCCACTCGTCGCCGAACGCCTCGTACGGCGCCACCGACACCGCCGCCTGGCAGCGGATCACGCGGTCGGGGAGCAACGCGGCCGCGGCAAGGACGTGCGGGCCGCCCCCCGAGCCGCCGGCGGCAACGAAGCGATCGATGCCAAGCGCATCGGCGAGCTGCTCGACGTCCGCAACGTCGTCGACCACGCTGCGGCCCCGATGCCGGCTCGATTCCCCGTACCCGGCCCGATCGAACGTGATGCGCCGGAGGCCGTAGCGGTGATAGATCGTCGGGTCCTTCCACCATCCGATCCGGCCGCCGGGCGTGCCGTGCATGGAGATGAACGGCACGCCGTTCGGGTCGCCCCATTCGGCGGCGGCAAGCGTCCGGCCATCGCGGAGGGTGATCCGGTGCTCGATGTGCTGGGGAATGACATCGGCGTCGACAAGGGTCTCGGTCATGGCCGGATCATACGTGTCCGCCGTCACGCGACGGGTCGGACCAGTCGCCCCCAACCGCGTGGACCGACGAGCGCACCGTCCTCGAAGACCGTCCGGCCGCGCACGATCGTCCGGGCCACCCGTGCACGAACACGGCGCCCATCCCACACCGCCGCCGTTCCGCGCGACCTCGTGAGCCACGTGCTGGTGTCGATCACGCCCTCGTGCCCGAGGTCGACGATCGCGAGATCCGCATCGCCACCCAGCCGGATCGCGCCCTTGTCGCGCAGCCCGAAGATCCGCGCGGCATTGGCGCTCGTCAGCGCGACAGCCTGCTCGAGCGCCAGGCGGCCGTCGGCAACCGCCGTGAGCAGCAAAGGGAGCAGGGACTCGAGGCCCGGCGCGCCCGGCAGCGCGCGCCACATGTCGTTCGCGAACGGGGCCTTCTCCTCGACCAGGAAGGGGGAGTGGTCGGAGCCGAGCACGTCCACCTGCCCCGCTGCAATGGCCGCCCACATGCCCTCGACGGCGGCCTCGGAGCGGAGCGCCGGGTTGATCTTCGCGAATGGCCCGTAGCGCTCGATGTCGGCCACGGTCAGGAACAGGTAGTGCGGGCAGGTCTCGACCGTCACCGCGCCGCGGACACGGGCGGCGACCGCGAGGCCGACGGCGGCCGGGGTCGAGCAGTGGGCCAGCTGCAGGCGGGCGCCGGCGCTGAGCGCGAGCTCGATCGACTGGGCGACCGACGCAAGCTCGACGTATTCCGGGCGCCATCGGGCATGGCTGAGCGGACCGCGATCGCCCGCGGCCGTGAGCTCGCGCTCGTTCGCGCCGAGGAGCGCTGCATCCTCGGCGTGGACCGCACCGACGAGGCCCGTCTTCGCGACCTCGCGCAGCGCCGTCAGGTACTCCGCCGGGTGCGGCGCACACAGTCCGATGAATTCCTGTTCCCGGCCGCC
>DASTIE010000134.1:0-18397 GCA_035717865.1 Candidatus Limnocylindrales bacterium | reverse complement strand
CTGCCCGAGCACCCGGGCCGTGCCCGCGTCCGCGTCGCGGTACCCCTCGATGATCTCGACCGTCGTCGTCTTGCCGGCGCCGTTCGGTCCGAGGAGCGCCACGACCTCGCCGGGCCGCACGACGAGGTCCACCCCGTCGAGCACCGCGCGCCCGCCGTACGACTTCCGGAGCCCCGCGACCTCGATCACGGGCTCGCGGGCGCCCCCGGCGGCCCGGCGATCGCCGGGTACTGGCGGTCGAAGTCCGCCTGCGTCATCGCGCCCACCTGGATCGACCGGAGGATCCCGTCCCGATCGACGAAGTACGAGACCGGCCGGGCGGCGACCCGGTACGCGTCGCGGATCGCTCGCTGCGGGTCGTCCACCGTCGGCCACGTGGCCTCGTACTGGGCGACGAAGTCCCGGGCCGGCGCCGGCGGGTCGTCCATCAACACCCCGACCACGGCGAGGCCGTCGTCACCGCCGTGCGCGGCGAGGATCGTGCGAAGGAGCGGGAACTCCTCGCGGCAGGGGATACAGCTCGGGCCCCAGAAGTTGACGATCACCGGCCGGCCGCGAAGGGACGCCAGCGAGAATGGCTCCCCATCGATCGTCATGCCCTCGATCGCCGGGGCGGGCTGGCGCAGCGCGATCCCCGGTGCGTCGCTGGCCTGCGCGCGATCCATCGCCGCACGTAGCTGGACCAGCGCGAACGTCGCCAGCGCCGCGAGAGCGAGCCCGAGGACGATGACCCTGCGCCGCCGGTCGAGATGGAGCGCCGTGACCGCCGCCTACTGGACCTTCAGGGTGCCGGTCATCTGCTCGATCGGGTGGATGGAGCAGATGAAGACGTAGTCGCCGGCCGGCAGCGGGTCGAAGGGATACGCCATCGATTCGCCGCCGGGCGTCGGGGGCACCGGCTTGACCGGCGAGCCATCAGCGTTGCGGACTTCGACGTCATGCGGCGTGCTCGGGCTGTCCTTGTTGATCAGGAAGATGGTGAACGGCTTGTCGGCGGGCACGTCCAGCTCCTTCTGGTCGAAGGCGATGTTCATGGCGGTGAGCGGGATCGAGCCCGGCGGCGCCCCGTCACCACCCCCGCCGCCGGAGGGCGCCGGCGATTCCGTGCCGCCGCCGGCCGTCGCGGGGGTCGTCGGCGGGAAGATGCCGAGCTGCCACATCGCCACCAGCGCGAAGAGCACCGCGAACACCTGGAGCGTGCGCGTCGGGATGCGGCGCGGCGGGATGTTCTCCAGGTGGCCCGTTCGGTCGGCCTCGACGACCTTGCGGTACTCAGCCTTGGCGTCGACGAGCCAGCCGAGAAGGGTCCAGACGAGGAAGACGATCGCGAGGATCAGCAGCCAGCCGCCGATGACGAGGCCCCCGAGCAGCGCCGCGCTTCCCAGTGCCGCCAGGAATGGCCGGATCGATGGGCCGGGCATGTGGACGCCCGGCGGCGGGCCTTCGTGGACGACCGCGGGCAGGCGGTTCGCGGGTTCCTGGTGCTCGTAGTCGCGCATCGCCTCGCGCAGCCAGAAGAGCAGCGTGACGATGAGGAGGATTGTGCCGAGCCAGAGCGCCGTCCCGCCGAAGACGAGCCCGAGGAAGAGGGCCATCGCGCCCAGCGCGACGAGGATCGGCGACATCGAGCCACCGGGCATGTGGACGGCCGGCGGGGTGATCGGCTGGATCCGCGCCGGCGCTCGCCGCCGCGGCCCGAGGGTCGCGAACTTCCGGCTCGTGAACGCGGCCCAGGCGATGACGAGGATCAGCAGGAACATCGGGAACAGGTCGACCAGGGCCCGCCAGTCCGGCAGGATGAACTGGGACGCGACGTCGAGGAGGCTCTCGACCAGGTCCTTTGCGGATGCGATCGGGGAAGCGGAGGGCACGGTCCCGCCCGCGCTACTCGCCGTGCCCGGTGTGCAGCACGAGGAACATCAGGCCGAGCGCTGCACCGAGGGCGATGAGCATCGTGACGCCGGCCCACTCGACGCGATAGCCGAGCGGCTGCGCCAGCACCGCGTACGCGACCGCGGTGATCAGGCAGGCGATCGCGATGAGGAGGGCGTTCCGATGCTGGCTGAGCACGCTGGTCCTCGCTACAGCAGGTACAGGATCGAGAACAGCAGGATCCAGACGACGTCGACGAAGTGCCAGTACAGCGACACCGCCTCGACCGCGTCATGGTGCTTCGCGGAGAACTGGCCGGACATGCCGCGGTACAGGACCACGCCGAGCATCAGCACGCCCCCGAAAACGTGGGCGCCGTGGAAGCCCGTCAGCGTGTAGTACGTCGTCCCGAACGGCCCCGACCCGAGCGTCATGCCCTCGCCGAAAAGGATCGAGTAGTCCACGGCCTGCAGGACCAGGAAGATGATCCCGAGGACGAAGGTGAAGCCGATGTTCCGGATGAACCCTCGCCGGTCGCCCTTGCGGATCGACCAGACCGCGAACTGGCAGGTGAACGAGCTCAGGATGAGGATGATCGTCGCGACCAGGATCAGCGACAGGGGGTCGAGGACGTGGCTGAAGGCTTCCGGCGGCCAGGGCTGGTTCGGGCCGGCGAAGCGCGTCGCGAAGTAGGCCGCGAACAGACCGGAGAAGAACATCACCTCGGAGGTGATGAACAGGACCATCCCGAGGATGACGTTGCTCACGCCACGCCCCGCGTGCACGCCGACGCCGCCGTGCGCGGCCCCGGCAGCGCGGTGCGTCTGGATGGCCGTGGTCTCGGCGGTCATGCCTTGGGGCCCGGGATGCTCGGGTGGCTGTCCTCACCGGCGGCGATCGACGGCGGGATCGGGGCCGTGGCGTGGGGGTCGACGAGGCCGTGGCGGGCGTCGAACAGCGGCCGCTCCGAGCGGATCTCCGGCAGCCGGTCGAAGTTGTACGGCGGCGGCGGCGAGGACGTGGCCCATTCGAGGGTGTTGCCCTCCCACGGGTCGTCGCCGGCGATCTTGCCGTTGCGCAGCGAGACGAAGACGTTCCACAGGAACGGCAGCATCGAGATCCCGATCATGAACCCACCGATCGTTGCCGCGAGGTTCCAGTCGTTCCAGCCGGCGTCGGAGGCGTAGTCCGCGATGCGGCGCGGCATGCCCTTGATGCCGAGCATGTGCATCGGGAAGAACGTCAGGTTGAAGCCGATGAACATCAGCCAGAAGTGGATCTTGCCGAGGCCCTCGTCCAACATCCGCCCGGACATCTTCGGGAACCAGTAGTAGATCCCGGCGAAGACCCCGAAGACCGAGCCACCGAACAGCACGTAGTGCAGGTGCGCGACGACCCAGTACGTGTCGTGCAGCGCGAAGTCGACGGGCACGGCCGCGCTGAAGACGCCGTTGATGCCGCCGATCAGGAACATCGTCAGGAACCCGATGGCGAAGATGAGCGGGGTGGAGAACGTCAGCTGTCCCCGGAACATCGTGAAGACCCAGTTGAACATCTTCACGCCGGTGGGCACGCCGATCGCCGCGGTCATGAGGCTGAAGAACGGCAGGAACACGGCGCCCGTGGTGAACATGTGGTGGGCCCACACGGTGAAGCCCAGGGCGCCGATGCCGGCGGTCGCGAAGATGAACGCCTTGTAGCCGAACAGCGGCTTGCGGCTGAAGACCGGTAGGACCTCGCTGATCACGCCCATCGCCGGCAGGACCATGACGTAGACGGCCGGGTGCGAGTAGAACCAGAAGATGTTCTGGTAGAGGACGGCCTGGCCCTGCGGCGGCAGGAAGAACGTGCCGCCGTAGTTGCGATCGATGAACAGCATCACGAGCGCGCTGGTGAAGACCGGCGTGGCCATGACCACCAGGACGCTGAACACGAGCACCGTCCAGACCATGATCGGCATCCGGAACAGCGTCATGCCCGGCGCGCGCATCTTGAAGATCGTGACCAGGAAGTTGATGCCGCCGAGGATCGAGCTCGTGCCGATGAGGACGAGCGACACGATCCAGAGGTCCTGCCCGGCACCCGGCGCGGACAGCTCCAGCCGCTCCGTCAGCGGCGGGTAGCTCGTCCAGCCGGCCGCAGCCGCGCCGCCCGGGACGAAGAAGCCCATCAGCAGCAGGATCGCGCCGAGCGGCAGCATCCAGAACGACAGCGCGTTGATCCGGGGGAACGCCATGTCCGGCGCGCCGATCATGAGCGGGACGACGTAGTTTCCCAGCCCCGCGAGCATCGGGATGATGAACAGGAAGATCATCACCGTCGCGTGGATCGAGAACATCTCGTTGTAGCCGAGCTCGTTGCCCTCGAAGATCTGGAGCCCCGGCTGCGCGAGCTCCGTCCTGACGACGAGCGCGAGCACGCCCCCGATGAAGAACATCAGGAACGAGTTGATGACGTACAGGATCCCGATCTTCTTGTGATCGGTCGTCGTCAGCCACTCGTACAGGCGCCCGCGATACGCGGGGACGACGGCGGGGTTGAGCGCGTGGGTCGCCATGCTCCCGGGCTCCTTACTGCACCGTGAGCGTGCCGTTCATGTTCGGCACGGATGGATGAATCGAGCAGAAGTACGTGTACGTTCCGGCCGCCAACGGCTCGAAGGTGTACTGCGCCTCCTGGCCGCCGGGGATCGGGTCGTGGTCGGCCACGACCTGGCCGCCACTGTCCTTGATGTCGATGTCATGGGTGATGGAGGCCGCGTCCTCGTTCTTGAAGTCGATGACGAAGGGCGCGTCCGCCGGGGTCGTGAGCTCCAGCTTGTCGTAGGCGATGTCCTTGGCGACGACGGTCTGCACCGGTGCCCCGGACGGCGGCGGAGGCGGTGTGGCGTTCGCCTCCGCGACGAGGTTCGCGAGCCAGGCGTCGTAATCGGCTCGCGTCATCGCGGTGACGTCGAACAGCATGATCCGGTGGCCGGAGCCGCAGAGCTCCGCGCACTGGCCGTGGAACACCTGGCCCGCCTCTTCCGGCGGGACGGTGAACTCGAAGTGATTCTGCTGCCCGGGCACGACGTCGCGCTTGAACAGGAACCGCGGGACGTACCAGGCGTGGATGACGTCATGGCTCTCCAGCGTGACGTAGACCTTCTCGCCGACCGGCACGACCATCCCACCGCTGTCGCCGCCGGCGCGGGTCTGGGTGGCCACGACCTTGCCGTCCTTGTCGAGGTACTGGAACTGCCACTGGAACTGGCCGGCGAGGGCGTTCACCCGGACGGCAGGATCCGGACTCACCGCATCCACGTGGGCGAGGGTGCTGTAGGAGACGATGAACAGGTAGATCACGATGACGGTCGGGATGAGGGTCCAGAGGGCCTCGACGAGGTTGTTGCCGTGCGTCTGCGGCGGCAGGTCGACATCCTCCGGCCGGCGTCGGTAGCGAAGGATGCTCCAGACGATCAGGCCCTCGACCACGAGGAACACGACCACCGCGAGCGCGAAGACGATGTTGTAGAGCGAGTCGATCGACCGGGCCTGCTCGGTCGCGGGCTCGGGCGGGTAGAGCGCGTCGCCGGTCGGAAGCCACAGGACGAGCAGGACGATCGCGATCAGGAGGACGACGCCACCACCGGCGACGAGAGCGCTGGAGGCGGGGCGCTTCCTCGGACTGGTCGACATGGCTCCTCAGGTGCGTCGGCGGGGCTCGGGGTCCGGTGCCAGGAGCTGGGGTTCCCGGGCCCTGCACCGGCTCGCGAATGACGGGGACGCGAATGGCGGCTCTGCTCGGGCCGGCCGATCCGCATCATAGCGCGGGGTCCCTCGCGCGCGCCGTGCGACCATGGCTCCGTGCCCCGGCTCCGGTTGCTCGTCGTCGCGCTCGCCTTGCTCTCGGCGGCGCTTGCGGTACCCGGGAGCGTCGCGGCGCACGGCCCCGTGCCGCACGAGCCGCCGACCGCTGCGACGCTCACGCTCGACTGGCGGTTCGATCCGCTGATCGTCGGCGGCCTCCTGGCGGCGGCGATCGGGTGGCTGCTCCTCGTTCGACGCGTCGCGGCGGCCCACGCCGGGCACCCGGTCCCGCCGTTCCGCACGGCCGCCTTCCTGGCCGGGCTCGCCGCCATCGCGGTCGCCCTGCTGTCCGGCATCGAGCGCTACGACACGACGCTGTTCTCTGTCCACATGGTCCAGCACCTCCTGCTGATGCTGGTCGCAGCGCCCCTGATCGCCCTGTCCGCGCCGATCACGCAGCTCCTGCGCGTGGCCTCACCGGCCTGGCGCCGCCGGATCGTCGGCGTCCTGCACTCCGGGCCGCTGTCCGCGCTCTCGCATCCGGTGTTCGCGTGGGTCACGTTCACGCTGGTGATGTGGATCAGCCACTTCTCGCCGCTGTTCGACGCGGCGCTGGAGAACCCGCTCATCCACGACGCGGAGCACGTGGCCTTCCTCGCCGCGGGCCTGCTGTTCTGGTGGCCGGTCGTGGCCGCCGACCCGGCGCCGCGGCGGCTGGGCTACCCGGGGCGGGCCCTGTACGTGCTGCTGCAGATGCCGCCGAGCTCGTTCCTCGGGATGCTGATCACGTTCGCCAGCGCGCCGCTCTACCCGCACTACGCGACGCTGGGGTCGCCGTACGGGATCGATGCGCTCGCGGACCAGCAGACGGCCGGCGGAATCATGTGGCTCGCTGGCGACGTGGTCTTCATCGTCGCGATCCTCATCGTGGTCGCCGCGTGGATGCGGCACGAGGAGCGGGACACGAACGCCGCGGAGCGACGAGCCGACGCGCAGCGAGCCATGATCCGGGAGCACGCAGACCGGCTGGCGCGGTCGCGGGAAGAAGCCGGGACAGGCGCAGCTCAGCCCGCGGAGGCCGCCTCGGGGAGCGGGGAGCGCAGCAGCTCGGCGTAGCGCTCCGGGTCGACGTTCCCGCCGCTGACGACCGCCACGACCGTCCCCTGGCCGCTCGCGATTCCGGCCTCGCGAGCCCGGAAGCGGGCCGCAGCGGGCGCGAGCGCCCCGGACGGCTCGACGACGAGCCGCGCCTCCTCGGCGATGAGTCGGACGGTCGCGGCGATCTCGTCCTCGGTCACGGTCACGACGTCGTCCAGCAGCCGCGACAGGTGCGCGAAGTTGCGCCGGCCGATCGCCTGGGTCCGGGTGCCGTCCGCGATCGTGCTGCCTGTCCGCTCTGCGTCCCAGCGCACGATGCGACCCTCGCGCAGCGACGCCTGCGCATCCGCCGCGACCTCCGGCTCCACGCCGATGAGGCGGATGTCCGGGCGGAGCGCACGCAGCGCCACCGCGACGCCGCTGGCGAGACCGCCACCGCCGATCGGGATCAGCACGCCCGCGAGATCCGGCACGTCCTCCGCAATCTCCAGCCCGACCGTCCCCTGGCCCGCGATGATCCGGTCGTCGTCGTACGGCGGGATGAAGACGAGCCCGCGCTCGCGCATCAGCTGCTCCGCCATCGCCTCGCGTGCGCTGCTGGCCGGCTCCACCGTGACGACCTCGGCGCCGTCGGCCTCCACGCGTCGCCGCTTGATCGCCGGAGCATCGGACGGCATGACGACCACGGCGTTCGCTCCGAGCAGGCGCGCCGCCCGTGCGACCCCCTGGGCGTGGTTGCCGGACGAGTGCGTGACGACGCCACGGGCCCGCGCTTCAGGCGTCAGCGAGGCGATCGCGTGATATGCGCCGCGGATCTTGAACGCGCCGATGGGCTGGAGCGACTCCGCCTTGAGGAGGACCTGCGGGCCACCCGCAGCGCCGGCACCGCCTGCGCCGGCGGCACCGGCCCAGCCCGCCGTCCCGAACGGGACCAGCGGGGTCCGCAGCGCCACGCCGGCGAGATTCGTCGCGGCTCGGCGGATGTCCTCGATCGAGACGAGCGTCGCGTCCCCAGGGTCCTGGCCGCCATCGAGCGCCGTCATCGAGGGGTGCCCTTGCGCGCGCAGTCGATGCACAGCGGCGCCCACGGGATGGCCTCGAGGCGCTCCGGCGCGATCGGGTTGCCGCAGCTCTCGCAGACGCCGTACGTGCCGTCGTCCAGCCGTTGCAGCGCCGCCTCCACCCGCCCGAGCTCCGCCCTCGAGCGATCGCGCAGCGCGAGATCCCGCTGCTGCTCGAAGACGTGGCTCGCGGCCGCCGCCTGCGAGCCGTAGGTCATCTGGCCCGGGGCCTCGATCGGCTCACCGAGCTCCGCGCGGAGTCGATCGCGCTCCGCGAGGAGGCTGGACCGCGCGGCCGACTCGTCGAAGGACGTCGCCATCGGGCGATCGTAGCGCCCCCGACTGCCCTCACTGCCCACGCGAAGGCCCTTGGAGCCTCCGCCGAGAGCCTCGCCCCGAGAGCCTCGCCCCTAGAGCCTCGCCCCCGCCGTCTCCGCGCCGCTGATCCGCTGCGCCAGCCAGACCGGCACGATGCTCGCGAGGATCAGCACGAACGCCACCACGTTCACCACGGGCAGCTCGTTCGGGCGCTGGATGGACGAGAAGATGAACATCGGGATGGTCTGCGTGCCGGGGCCGGCCGTGAACAGCGTGACGATGATCTCGTCGAACGACAGGGCGAACGACAGCAGCGCCGCGGACAGCAGCGCCGTCCCGAGGCGGGGCGCCGTGATCCGCCGGAAGGTCGTGAAGACGTCGCCGCCCAGGTCTGCCGAGGCCTCTTCCGGCGAGGTCGGCAGCCGTCGAAGCCTCGCGATGACGTTGTTGAAGACGATCACCACACAGAACGTGGCGTGGCCGATGACGATCGTGAGCAGCCCGAAGTCGATCTCGAAGGTGATGAACGAGCGCTGCAGCGCGATCCCGGTGACCACGCCGGGCAGCGCGATCGGAAGCACGAACAGGAAGGAGATCGTCTGGCGCCCGAAGAACGAGTAGCGATGGACGGCGATGGCCGTCAGCGTTCCGAGCACCAGGGCCGTGATCGTCGCGAAGGTCCCCGCCAGCAGCGAGTTGATGACCGCCCGCATCACGTTCCGGTTGTCGAGCGCCTCTTGGAACCAGTGGAGCGTGAAGCCCTGCGGCGGCCAGGCCTGGATCCGGCTCGGGTTGAAGGCGTACAGGACGATCACGATCAGGGGCAGGTAGAGGAACGCCAGCACGCCGCCGCTCGCGAACCGAAGCAGGACGCGGGCCAGCCGGGATTCGGTCATGTCGCGCGGACCGTGCTCACAGGGATTCGAAGGCGCCGAGCCGCCGGGCCACGAGCAGGTACACGACCATGATCGTGATCGGGACCAGCGAGAAGGCCGCCGCGAGCGGCGGGCTGCCGAGGCTGGAGTTGTCGTAGATGACGTTGCCGATGAACTTCGCGTCGGAGACGAGATCGGGCGTGATGTAGTCGCCGAGCGTCAGGGAGAAGGTGAAGATCGAGCCTGCGACGAGCGCCGGAAACGACAGCGGCAGGACCACGCGCCTGAATGTCGTTCGCGCCTTCCCGCCGAGATCCGAGGACGCCTCCAGGAGCGAGCTCGGGATCCGCTCGAGGCCGGCGTACAGCGGCAGGATCATGTACGGCAGCCAGAGATAGCTGAGCACCAGCCAGGAGTTCGCATCCTCCTTGAGGCCCTGCCACGGCTGCCCGATGCCCAGCGGCTCGAGGACCGCGTCCAGCAGGCCGTTGCCCTGGAGGATCGTGCGCCAGGCGTAGACCTTCACGAGGTACGCGGCCCAGAGCGGCACGAGGACCGCGATGACCATCGCGTTGCGGACACGGGGCGAGGCCACGCGGGCCATGTAGTAGGCGATCGGGAACGCCAGCACGGCGTCCGTCAGGGTCACCGCCACGGCCACCACCAGGGTCCGTAGCGCCACGGCCCGGTAGGCAGGGTTCCCGACGAGGGTCTCGAAGGCATCGAGCGACCACACGAACGGCTGGACGCCTCGGACGTCGTGCGCCCAGAAGGCGCTCAGCAGCAGCAATGCGAGGGAGCCGAGGTAGACGATCGCCAGCCAGCCGAGCGGCGTGGCCAGGAGCATGCCGATCTGCAACCGGCGGCGCGGGAACAGCCACGCGGCGAGCCGGCGCGCGAGCCCGGGCCTGCGCGGTGGGTCGCTGGTGGTTGCGGCTGCGGTCATCGGTGGGGGAAAGATGCGGGGCTCCCCGAGGTTCGGGGAGCCCCGCTGTTCACGACAGGAACGGGATCAGCTGCCGCGGAGGGTGGACCAGGCGTCGACCCAGTCGTCCTGCGTCGTGCAGGTCGTCGCTGCGTCGTCGTCCGCGCAGTTCTCCTGCGGGGTGGCCCAGTAGTGGACCTTCGAGAAGTACGCCTCGTCGGTCGCGTGCTGAGCGTCGCAGTGGCCGGGCGACAGGGCCTCGGCAGCTGCGCAGGCCTGCGGGCTGGTCGCCGCCTCGCCGAACCACACCGTCGCCTGGGCGTTCGCCTCGGCGGACATCATGTGGTTCATCCACAGCAGCATGCAGTTCGGGTTCTTGGCGCCCTTGGCGAGCATCCAGGTATCGGACCAGCCGGTCGAGCCTTCCTCCGGGAGGATGCCCTCGACCTTCTGGCCCTCGCCCTGCGCCAGCGCGACCTGGAGGGGCCACGTGGTGCCGATCGTCACGTCCCCCGCGCCGAACGACGAGACCTGCTCGGTGTAGACCGACCAGTAGAGCGGATCGCCCTCGTCACGCTGCTTCGTGAGCAGCGCCACCGCGGCGTCGAACTGCGGCTGGGTCAGCTGGTAGATGTCGTCGATCCCGAGGTCCGGCTGCGTCGTCTTGAGATGGAGCGCCGCATCGGCGATGTAGATCGACGAGTCGTAGATGCTGATCTTGCCCTTGTTGGCCGCGGCACCCTCCCAGACGCCCTCCCAGGTGGTCGGCGCCGGGGTGATGGCCTCGGTGTTGTACATGAGCAGGTTGGCGCCGCGGCCGTGCGGGACGCCGTAGTTCACGCCGTTGACCGTGTTGTGCGGCAGGTCCTTCAGGCCCGCGAAGACGTTCGCGTAGTTCGAGAAGATGCTCGTGTCGATCGCCTCGACGAGGCCGCCCTCGATCAGGCGGGTCGTCGCGTCGCCCGACGCGGAGATCCCGTCGTACTGGCCGGACTGGATGAGCGAGACGCCGTTGTTGGAGTCCGTCATGTCGGTCGTGTTGACCTGGCAGCCCGTCTCCGTCTGGAACGGCGTGACCCAGTCGTACGCCGCGTCGACCGCGCCCTTCTCCGCGTAGCCGGCCCAGATGACGAGGTTGAGCTCGCCCTCGGGCTCGCCGATCGAGTCGACCACGTCGACGGCCGGTGCCTGGCTCTCCGGAGCCGTCGTCGCCGAGCCGCCCTGGGTGGCGGGCGGCCCGCTCGCAGCACCCGTCGTGGGCGCCGTCGATGCGGTGCCCTGGCCGCAGGCCGCGGCCACGATCGCCGCGACGGCGATCACTCCCCCGAGTCTCCTCTGGAACATGCTTCCTCCTCTTTCAGCTCGCGCGCCGCGTCATTCCTGGACGCGGAGCACGTGCTGTCGCTTCCACACCAGCCGCACGGGTTGCCCCTGCGCGGCCAGCACCTCCATGGACGATGTCGTCAGGTTCTGCTGCGTGACCACGAGATCCGATCCGGCATCCAGCGCCACGATGTAGCGCGTGTCCGGACCCAGGTACACGACGGTCCGGATGGTGCCATCCGCACCGACCTCGTCGTCGGCGACCGGTGCGCCGGGCTCCGTCAGCCGGATCTTCTCCGGGCGGACCGTGAAGAGCCCCTCGCTCCCCACCAGCGTCTTCGCGGCGTCGCCGCGGAGCAGGTTGGACGTGCCCACGAATCCCGCGACGAAGGCCGTCGTCGGCCGCTCGTAGAGGTCCGCCGGCGACCCGACCTGCTCCACGCGGCCGCGATTGAAGACGGCCAGGCGGTCGCTCATCGTGAGCGCTTCCTCCTGGTCGTGGGTCACGTACACGAACGTGATCCCGACCTCCTGCTGGATGACCTTGAGCTCGATCTGCATCTCCTCGCGGAGCTTCAGGTCCAGCGCGCCGAGGGGCTCGTCGAGGAGGAGGACGCGGGGCCGGTTGACGAGCGCCCGCGCGAGCGCGACGCGCTGCCGCTGCCCGCCGGAGAGCTGCGACGGCTTGCGGCGCTCGTAGCCTTGAAGCCGGACCATCGCGAGCGCCTCGCCCACGCGTCGCTGCCGCTCCGGCTTCGGGACCTTCCTGATCGTCAGGCCGTACGCGACGTTGTCGCCGACGCTCATGTGCGGGAACAGCGCGTAGTCCTGGAAGACCGTGTTGACGTCGCGCTCGAACGGCGGCTTCTTCGTGACGTCCGTGCCGTGCAGGTAGACGCGGCCCGCGGTCGGCAGCTCGAAGCCGGCGATCATCCGGAGCGTCGTCGTCTTGCCCGAGCCGGACGGGCCGAGCATCGAGAAGAACTCGCCGTCCCGGATCTCGAGATCGATGCCGTCGACGGCGACGACGTCACCATCGACGGTGGTCGGCGCACCCGAGCGTGCCGCACGACGACCGACCTCGCCGCCGAACCGCTTCGTCAGGCCCTCGAGGCGGACCGCCGGCACAGCCGCCGTTCCGTGGGCTCCTTCGGCCGTCGACCCTGCGCTGTCCATGTCCGGTGCCGTGGCGATTGCCAAGGGCCTCCTCGTACCGGGGACCGTCGCTCCCGGGCCTGCTGCGTTGCGGATTTCGAACTTCAATCGCGCTCCCACGACGAGGTTCGCAGACCTCGCCACCGAGCGAGGTTCCGCGGAGTGTCCCGGCGCGGCCGAGTCGATGTCAAGGCCGCGAGCCTCGTTGTACGCTACGTTCCCGACTCGAACCCCAAGGCATTCTCGGAGGAGCTCAAGCGCGTCATGGCCTACGTCATCGCCGAGCCCTGCATCGACGTGCTGGACCTGTCCTGCGTCTCCGTCTGCCCGGTCGACTGCATCCACTACGAGGAAGGCGTCGACCGCAAGCTCTTCATCGACCCCAACGAGTGCATCGACTGCGGCGCCTGCGAGCCCGAATGCCCGGTGAACGCGATCTTCCCGGAGGACCAGCTCCCCGCCGAATGGGCCAACTACACCCAGATCGACGCCACCTGGTTCACCGACCGTGCCGCGGCGCGCGAAGCGGTGGACGCCGCGAAACCTCGCTGACCTGAGCTCGCCGGCGGCCCGGCCGCCGATCGGAGCTCGCGCAACCCCGTGGCATACTGCGCGCCCATGTCCTCGCTGGCTGGCGCCTCGATCGCGACGGTCGGCTCCGGCGTCATGGCCGAGGCGATCATCGCCGGCCTCCTCCGGGGCAACCTCGTCGAGCCCTCGCGAGTCGTGGCGTCCCACCCGCGCGGCGACCGGCGCGAGGCGCTCGAGCGCGCGCACGGCATCCGGACCGTCGATTCGAACGGCTTGGCGGTCGAGGGCGCGGACATCGTCCTGCTCGGGATCAAGCCCCAGATGCTGGGCCGGGTCGGGCGCGAGATTCGAGGTCGACTGCGGCCCGGTCAGCTGGTGATCAGCATCCTGGCCGGTGCGACGACACGGGCCCTGACGGGCCACCTGGGGCACGACCAGGTCGTGCGGAGCATGCCCAACACGCCCGCGCAGCTCGGCAAGGGGATGACGGTCTGGTATGCAACGCCGGAGACGTCGTCCGCACAGCGCGACCAGGCCGCCGCGCTGCTGTCCGCGCTCGGGCACCAGATCGAGGTGGACGACGAGCGCCTCGTCGCGATGGCGACCGCCGTCTCGGGCACCGGCCCGACCTACGTCTTCCTCGTGATGGAGGCCCTGATCGACGCGGCGGTCCACCTCGGCTTCGCGCGCCACATCGCGCACGACCTCGTCATCGAGACATTGGAGGGCTCGACACTGTTTGCGAAGCAGTCCGGGATGCATCCGGCGGAGCTTCGGAACATGGTCACCTCGCCGGGCGGCACGAGCGCCGCCGCGCTCCATGAGCTCGAGTCAGGGCGGCTGCGGACCGTGCTCTCGGAGGCGGTCTGGGCCGCGTTCCGGCGGACCGTGGAGCTCGGTGAGCAGCTCGAGGTGGGCGTTCCCTCGGCAGCCGAGAAAGCATCAGGAGCGAAGCCCCGGCTCTAGCCCGCGTCGTCGCATCGCCGCGGCGATCGTCCAGATGATGCCCAGCGCGATCAGCACGTCCCCGACGCTGAAGACGTTCGCCATCGGCAGGCCCGCCGGGATCGCGTAGATGTCGGTGAGCGGCCGCAGCGCTGGGTTCGCCACCACGATGCTGTTGAGGTGGTCACCGGGCGGCAGGCCGGCCGCGGTCAGGGCCTCGGCGCTCGCCGGCATGAAACCGCCGTTCACGCTGATTGCGGCGAAATTCGCCACGGATCCCAGGGCGACCACGGCCATGCCGGGCTGGCGGAGGTTCCGCAGCACCGCGACGAGCACGGCCGCGGTCGAGGCGAGGTAGATCGCCGGACCCAGGTCGCCGGCGAGCGCGCCGCCGGTGGGAGAGAACAGCACGACCTGGACGAGCAGGCCCGCGATCGCAAGCCACGCCCATCGGAACCGGAAGCTCGAGAGATTGCCGAGCCGGCCGCCGACCAGCAGCCCGACCGCGATCCCGACCGGGATCGCCCAGAGCATGAACATCGATCGACGTCCGACCGAGCGGCGGCTAGCGCGAGCCCTCGACGGACTCGCGGAGCTGGGTCACGTGGCCCTCCGCGTGCGCCACGATCAGGCGCTCGGCGATGTCGGCGATCGAGAGATCGCCACGCGTCGGATGCCGGCCGAGGAGGTCCGCTTCCGCCTCCAGCGCTTGCAGCCGCGACGCCACCCGTCCTCCCTCGACCTCGATCCGCGCGAGCAGCTCGCGCGCCGGGAAGCTCCTGTCGCGCCCGATGATCTGGACCCGCACCTCGTCCGCCTCCAGCCGCCCGAATGCCGGCGGCTCGCCGCCGCCCTCGGAGACGCCGGCGTCCACGATCCGCTCGATCTCGCCCAGCCAGAAGGGCAGCATCTCGGCGACGTGCGCGAGCACCTCGCGCGGTCCCCAGCTCGATTCCGGGCCTGGGCCGTACACGTCCGTCAGGGCCCACGGCTCGCCGGCCGCGATCGCCGGCCCCAGCTCCACCAGGTCGGACGTCGCCCGGTCCAGCCGGTCCGCAAGGTCCTGCATCACTCCCACGGGATGCAGTGTCGCACGCCGGCGCGACCCGCCCGCGTCCCTGTTTTGAACCTCCTCCCGGTCGGCGGTGTCGTTAGGGTGTGGCGATCAGGTTGGTCGCTCTGCAGCGTGGAGCGAGATACGTGCAGACGGACCTCGTCAGCCGGGCGCAACGCGGAGACCGAGAGGCCTTCAGCGTCCTGGCCGGCGCGGCCGTCGATCGGTTGCATACGCTCGCCCGCCTCATCCTGCGCGATGCCGACCTCGCGGAGGATGCGACGCAGGAGGCACTCGTTCGGGCGTGGCTCGATCTCCCGTCGCTCCGCGACGTCGATCGCTTCGAGGCCTGGCTCAACCGCGTCACCGTGCGCGCGTGCTCGAATACGCGTCGTGCGTCGAGGCGATGGAGCAACAGGCTGGCGATGGTCACCGCCGAGCCGGCCGAGGCTGACCACTCGTCAGGACTCGCCGATCGCGACGAGCTCGAGCGAGCCCTTCGACGGCTGACCGTCGCCCAGCGAACCGTCGTCGTCCTCACGTTCTACCTCGGCTATCCGGTGGCGGACGTGGCCGACGCCCTCGATATCCCCGTCGGGACCGCGAAGTCCCGGCTCCACTACGCCCTCGATGCGCTTCGAGCCGCCCTCGCGGCCGACGCGCGCAGCGAAGCCGGCGCCGCGACGAAGGAGCGGACGGCATGACTGCCAATGGCGATCTCGAACGGCGCCTCAGCGACTTCTACTCGCGTGAGCCACTGATGCGCGCACCCGACTGGGTGCTCGAATCGGCGCTCTCGACCATCGAATCAAGACGACAGCGGCGCGGCCTGCTCGCGCCGTGGAGGTTTGCCCGTATGACCACATCGATGAAGCTGGCTGTCGCGGCGGTGGCCGTGGTGGCTGTTGGCGCCGTCGCCATCACGCAGCTCGCGCCGCCGCCATCCGTTCCAGGCACGCCCACGGTAGCCCCCACGAACACCGCGCCGATCACGGCACCGCCATCAACACCAGAACCAACACCATCGCAGACGGGCTACGTCCCGCCGCCGCTTTCCGGGTTGTTCATCTCGGAGATGCACGGGATTCACATCTCATATCCCGCGGGCTGGATCGTGCGCGCGGCGACCGAGCCATGGACGACGGACGGGGAGCCGGCCTTCACAAGTTTGGCCGGTGACGTCATCTACGACCCGGACCTGGGGGATGGCCTTTTCCTGACACTGGCCTCGCAGCCTCTGGGCGACATGTCATTCGAAGAGTGGTCCACGGCGGTTCTGGACGATGCGTGCAGCGATGTTGGGCCGACCGTTGTCGATGGGGCCGCCGGAGTCGACTGCGGACCCGGGACCGAGGTGCTGGTATCCCGCGACGGTCGCGGGTACTTGATCATGCTTCGTACGTCGCAGGATGTGCAGCTCGTCGGGTTCGACGCGACTGACTGGTTCAGCGGCGTGCTTGCCACTGTCCAGCTGGCCCCCGAGGACGCCGTCGAGTGAGCGGTCACAGCCCGGCGTCCACTCCTCCGCGGCCGCGAGGCCTCGACGGGGAGTGCGGCACCCCCGCGTGGCGGAAGCAGAGAAAGAATGTTCCGATGGATCGTCAAGCTCGGTCGGTATGTTCGACGGATGGGCCTTGATCTTGCGTACGCCGTGATGCACCCAGGCTGACCCTTCGTCGATCGCCGTCGGCACTGCCGGCGGCGATCGCGTCGATCGGCACGCCCAGGGCATCGCCGGTGCAACCGTCCTCGAGTGTCACTGCCACCGAACTCCGGCCGAGGGCCGGCGCATAGCCGTGTGCAAGGTCGGCTGGAGTAGCATCCGGCCAATATCCGGGCACGGAGGCCTGATCGATGACCGACACGCTAACCAGGGGCGCCGCCAACCAGTCCGGCGCCCACATCAACAAGGACGCCTACAAGGAGGCCAAGGACTTCCTGCCCCTGAACGGCGTCGACCACGTCGAGTTCTGGGTCGGGAATGCCAAGCAGGCCGCCCACTACTTCCGCGCGCTCTGGGGGTTCACGCCGATTGCGTATGCCGGCCTCGAGACGGGCGTCCGCGACCGGATCAGCTACGTCCTCCAGCAGAACGACATCCGGCTCGTCGTCACCGGCGCGCTGAACCCCGACACGGAGATCGCGGCGCACGTGGCGAAGCACGGCGACGGCGTCAAGGACATTGCGTTCAGCGTCGACGATGCGACCTCGTCGTGGCGCCAGACCACGACCCGGGGCGCGAATTCGGCGATCGAGCCCGTCGAGCTCGACGGCGGCGAGGACGGCGTCCTGCGCCGCAGCGCGGTGGGGACCTATGGCGAGGTTCGCCATTCGTTCATCGACCGGCGCGACTACCACGGTGTCTTCGCGCCGGGCTACCGGAAGATCAAGACTCCCGCCCGCGCCGCCACCGGCATGAACCTCCTCGAGATCGACCACTGCGTCGGCAACGTCGAGCTCGGCGACATGAACCGGTTCGTCGACTACTACCGCGACGTCTTCGGCTTTGCGCAGCTCATCCACTACGACGACAAGGTCATCCACACCGAGTACTCGGCCCTGATGTCGAAGGTCATGACCAACGGCAACGGGCGCATCAAGTTCCCGATCAACGAGCCGGCGTCGGGCAAGAAGAAGAGCCAGATCCAGGAGTTCCTGGACTACTACCTCGACGCAGGCACGCAGCACATCGCGCTCCGGACGGAGGACATCGTCACGACCGTGCGCGTGCTCCGCGAGAACGGCATCGAGTTCCTTGGCATGCCGCACGCCTACTACGAGACCCTCGCCGACCGGGTCGGCGACGTCGGCGTCCCGATGGAGACGCTCGAGGAGCTCGGCATCGAGGCGGATCGTGACGAGGAGGGCTACCTCCTTCAGATCTTCACCCGGCCGATCCAGGACCGCCCGACGTTCTTCTTCGAGATCATCGAGCGCCACGGCTCCCGCGGCTTCGGGGTGGGCAACTTCAAGGCGCTCTTCGAGGCGATCGAGATCGAGCAGGCCCGGCGCGGGAACCTCTAGCGGGCCTGCTCGTTCATCCTGGCGCGCCGCGTCAGGGCGTGAAAGCGAACGAATCGATGATGGCCTGCCCCGCGTCGACGTCCGCCTGAGGAACGTCGTCGAAGTAGTTCAGCATGGTGATCACCCGAGCCCCGTCCACGTCCACGATGAACAGGCGCCAGATGTTGTTTGGTCCCTGCGCCCAGAAGCCGTTCGGGAACAGCAGATACTTGCCATCGCCGGCATCGGTCGCGGACACATCGCAGGCGCCCAGCACGTCCTGACCGGGGAGCCGGAGCTCGATCTCGGCGCCGTCGTACCCGCCGAGGCTGACCGGGCTCGGCGTCGAGGACGTGTACGCCGTGTTCGCGCGGATGGCGTTCACCAGGTCGTCGACCGTCGGTCCGATCTCGACGTCGCCGGGCTGGTTCTCCGCCCCCGTGCCGTCG
>DASTIE010000133.1:0-3469 GCA_035717865.1 Candidatus Limnocylindrales bacterium | reverse complement strand
TCTATACTCGGCCGTCGATGGCCCACGTGTTCGTCGCACCCCACCCTGACGACGTTGCGCTGTCCTGCGGCGGGCTGATCTCGAGCCTCCGCGAGCTCGGGCAGAACGTGACGATCCTGACCGTGTTCTCCGGGTCCGGGTCGGCCAACGGCAACGGCGGCGGCCTCACGAGCTACCAGCGCGAGGCGCTCGGGTTCGGCACGAAGACGCTCTGGCCGGCCACGGAGGCGTTCAACCGATCCGCCATTCGCGCCGACTACCCGGCGGGGCCGGCCGACGCCGAGTGGCTCGCCAGCGAGGATCGCCTCGAGGCGACCCAGGAAGACGCGGACGCCTCCGCGAAGCGCTTCTGGCAGCGCGCCTCGTGGTACCGGCGGGCGTCGATCCGCAACAAGTCGCTCGCGGGGCAGGCGGTCATGGACGACGTCTCCACCCAGGGCGCGATCTACGGCGAGGACCTGCTCGAGGCCGCGACGGCGGGCGAGATCGTCGCCCAGCGGCGCGTCGAGGACGAGCGGTTCGCGTACTTTGCCGAGGCCTCGGTCGTGTTCCTGGACCTGCCGGACGCGGTCTTCCGAGGCTACGAGGGCGACGACCAGCTCCTGGGCGCCGTTCGACCGGACGACGACGCGCCGATCTCGATCCTGCGCACGGAGATCGCGCGGCTGGAGCCGCAGAACGTCTACTTCCCGCTCGCCGTCGGCAACCACGTCGACCACCAGCTGTGTCGCGACGCCGGCATCTCGCTGCTCGCCGAGCCGCGGCGGTGGGTCATGCCGGGCCCGACGTGGGCCGGCAAGGTCGTGTTCTACGAAGACTTCCCGTATGCCTGGTGGCGGACGTTCCAGACGCTCGACGACCTGCCCGAAGGGGCTCTGGACGGCATCCCCGAAGACGTCCTGCTGACGCCGCGGTATGCCGACATCGGCGACCAGATGGAGCGCAAGGTTCGCGGCATCTCGATCTACGAGTCCCAGATCGGCCGGCTCTTCGGCGGGGTCAAGCCGATGGGCAACGCGGTCCGGCAGCACGCCGCCGCGGTCGGAACGGTCGGTGCCGTGGGTGGCCCGGCCGAGCGCTACTGGCACAGCTACCTGCCGTAGGGACCCACCCAGCTCGTCATCGTCACGCCGCCGAGCTCGACGGTCGTCGGGTCGCCGGTCGGCAGGTCCACGAAGGTGATGTTGCGACTCTGAAGGATCACGAGGGTCGTTCCCGAGATGGTCATCGAGGTCGCGAAATCCGCCTCGACGAGGTCGACCTTCCACGCCGGCCCGCCGGAGCCGAGCTCGATCGCCTCGACAAACGGCTCGTCGAAGACACCGGTGACCACCGCGACCCTTTCGTCGTCGCCTGCGACGAGCGTCGGGTAGTACTCGGTGGTCCCCAGCGTCGGGCCGGGGACGAGGCCCGCGACGCCCTTCGGGTTGGAGCCGTCGGTATCGACCGACCAGGTCAGCAGGCTCAGCGTCTTGTCCGGCTCGCCGTTCTCCGGGTCGTCGGGGGTAGGCTCGCGTCGAGCGAACACCGAGGCGACGAGCGAGTCGTCGTCGGCCCAGATCGTCCCGCCGCCGATGGAGCCGCGTTGCCCCAGCGAGACAGGCGGTGTCGGCAGCTCCGTCACCACGTGCTTCGCAACGTCGAGCACGACGACGCGGTCGGTGTTGTCAGGCAGGATCACGGTCGCGCTGAGCAGGCCGGGCCCGGGACCGGGCACGATCGCGTGGGCGACGCCGGGAAGCTCGATGTCGAACCCGGCCTCCGTGCTGTGGATGGTCGACCTCGTGTCGGCCGGCGCTGGGTCTGCAGCCCAGCCGAGCTTGCCGTCAACGAGGAATGGCAAGGTCCCTGCGCCCGGACTTGCGGCGTCGCTAACCTGCCCGGTCGCGGCGTCCAGCTCGCGAACGACGACCGGGCCGGCGGCACTGGACCTGGTCCACAGGAACGCGCTGCTGCCGCTCGCGTCCCAGAGCACAAACGACGACGGCGGCGGCGATGCCATGTAGCCATCCATGTGCGCTTGCAGGGGGTTCGCCCCAAGGATCGCCAGCCGCTTCACCGCGTGGCGCTCCACGTCGATTCCTACGAGGAAGTCCAGCTCGTCGGCCGTGACGACCGCGAAGAGGTCGGCGTCCCGCCAGTCGCTCGCTCCGGCGCTCGGACCGCCGCTTGTGGCGCTCCCGTCCGCGGTCGTGGCGATCGGGATGCTTGGGAGGCCGGGCGCGGCGCACGCGCCGAGCGACGCCACGGTCAGCGCAAACACCCCCGCCAGGCGCAGTATCGCTGCCAGCCCCCGAATCGACCTCATGGCCTGACCCTACTGGACGCCCCGGCGGCGTCAAGCCCCACCAAGTCCCGGCTGTCTCTGTCAGGCGGCGCCCCGGCACCTGGGGCCGCCGCCACGCTGGTCTGCGTCAGGTAGTCACCAGGCAACTCCTCGACAGCGAACGCTTGCCATCCAGTCGCGACACGGTTACCTGACAAGGATCCGGAACGTTCGCCCCCATCCGCGTGCGTGGCGGCGGCCCCGGCCCCCCGACCGGCCTGACCTATAGTCGTCCTGTGACCAGGTGACGAATCCTTCGCCGAGTTACAGCTCGCAACCCGGAATGCCCGGAAGGTCGTTCGGCGCGGGAATGAAGATCCAGCCTTCCTGCTCGCGCGCCGCGCACATGAGCCAGTTCCCCGACTCCTGGAACCAGTCGTAGAGCTCAACCTGGTCCCATTCCACGAGGAGGACGTCGACGGGATAGCGATCGAAGGCTGACATCCACTCGCCTTGCGCGTTGTTCACGGTGTTGACGTCGGTCCAGAGCTCGGGGGGAAAGAGCTCGATCCGCGAATCGACGGTGTAGGCGAGCCTGGGCACCGCGAACTCCAGCCATGAGCCCCAGCGCTGCGGGTTCCAGACGTGGGCGCCCGAGTGGACCGTCCCGCGAGCGATCAGCTCGTTGAGCTTCGCGGCGAGACCCTGCGGGGCGTACGAGAGCACGCCGTTGGGGACACCTGACGCACCCGAGGCTCGCAGCGCCGGCAGCAGCGCGAGCCCAACGACGACCAGCAGGACCATCACCACCGCGTTCAACGGGGAGGGGCGATTCTCGCTTGCCGATGCCTCGCGGGCGGTGCGGGCGCGGACGCGCGGGAGGCCGACGGCCGCGGCGTCAGCGAGCCTGAGGCCCGGCTGGAGCGCGACCATCGCGACGGGTGCGGCGAGCGCCCACCAGGCGAGACCTCGACCGGTGAAGGCCGCGAGGATTCCGAAGACGATGACCGTGACGATCGCCCCGACGAAGCGCGCCGGCGGCCGCCCGCGATCGACCCGCAGGCGGAACGCGATCACCCCGCCGACCACCAGCACGGACAGGTAGAACAGCGCGCCCGCGGGCTCGAGCGGCGACGGCGGGCGCCATTCGGAGACCTGGGAGGTGATGGATGGGTTGCGAGCGAGATTCTCGATGTACCGCCA
>DASTIE010000132.1:0-4431 GCA_035717865.1 Candidatus Limnocylindrales bacterium | reverse complement strand
CTGGGTTTGCGGGCGCCGGCGCCCGCGGCGGTGGTGGCTGCGATGGCCGTCGCGTCCGTCACGGCGTCGTCGGGTGCCCTGGCGTCCCTGCTCTTCGATGCGCCGCCAGCCAGGGCGCCGACGCGGTTCCGCACCCTCGAGACGCGGCCAGCCTGGCCATCGACGGCCGCCGCGACCGCCGCGCCCGCCGCCCCGGTGCCATCGGCCGTGCCGTCGCTCGGTGTTTCGCCGCGGCGGTACGCCTCGAACGCGGCCACGGACGCGTGGGTCGGCAATCCCGCCGCGATCGCGAGGGCCCGTGCAGAGGCATCCGCGCCGATGATCTCGATCTTCTTGCCTCGCGCGGCCGCCTCCCGGGCGAGCAGGCGGAAGTTGATCCGCGAGGTCGCGAGCCGCGAGCCGTACGGCAGGACGAGCGCCACGTCCTCCGCGCCGGCGGCGCGGATGCGAGCGGCCGCGGAGGTGATCTCGTCGTCGACGTCGAGGTACAGCAGCGAGAGCGGCGCGGGCTCGACCGCCGGCGCAGGCTCCGGGCGTTCGTCAGCCATCAGAGCCGCATCGCCTTGATGACGCGCCGGAGGGAGGCATCGAGCGGGTTCTGCGACGCCCCGAGCTCGATCGCCTGGTAGGCGAGGCCCATCGGCGTCACGTCCTGCTGGTCCTCGAGCAGGCGCGTGTCGTCGCGGATGGTCTCGATGTGGTCGGGGGCGAGAATCTGCACCTCCGGTGGACGCGCGAAGGCCAGCCGCTTGACGAAGTCCGGCTCCGCGAGGGCCGACCGCACCTCGGGCAGCCGCGAGCCGCCGCCGCAGACGTAGATCCGGCCCGGCAGCAGGTCGCCGGCGGCGAGCTCCTCGAGGACGAGCTCCACGCCCGCGGCCCACACCGCCACGTCGTCCTGGACGATCTCGCGAACGTCCGCCTCCTGGTCCCCGGCGATGCCGCGGGCATAGTCGACCTTCAGCGCCTCCGCTCGCGGGAACGGCAGCTCCAGCCGATCCGCGATGGACTTCGTGAACGCCCGCCCGCCGAGCGCGAACATCCGCGTCCCCTCGATCCCGCCCTGGCGGACCAGCGCGACGTCCGTCGTGCCGCCACCAACATCGATGAACAGCGCGCCGCCCTGGCGCACCTGCTCGCTGTCGAGCACCCGCGCGACCGCGTACGGCTCCGCGACCACCGCGATGAGCTCCATCTGCAGCTTCGCGGCCACCGTCTGCAGCGCGCCCAGGTGGACCAGCGGCGCGAACGCGTCGAAGATCGCGATCCGGACGTTGCGCCCCTGGAACCCGATCGGGTTGGTCACCGCGTAGCCATCGATCCAGGCGCCGACGATCGCCGCATGCACCAGCCGCACGTCCACGCTCTGCAGGCCGGTCTCCCAGGTGACGGACCGCTCGGCCTCCTTCATCGCCTGGCGCTGGACGCCCTCGATGAGCCTGCCGAGCTCCGGCTGCGAGATCGGGATGTCGGCGCGCGGCCGCTGCTGGTCGAGCACCGTCGTGAAGCCCTTCACGAGCTCGCCGGCGATCCCGATCACGACCTGCTCCGGCCGGAAGCCGGCCATCTCCTCGGCCTCCTGGAGCGCCACGGCACAGTTGTCGACCACCGCGGAGATGTCCGCGACCGTGCCGGACTGCATGTGCGCGAGGCCCTGGCGCTTGCGACCAACGCCCTTGACCAGCCCCTTGCCATCCTGGATCTCGAACACGAGCGCCTTCGCGAACTCCGTGCCGACGTCCAGCGCCGTGCAGGCGGTCAGGCTCTCCCCGCCCGCCTCGCGGGTCCAGAGCCGCCGCAGGACCGTCATCGAGAGGCGGTCGCCGCGAGCTGCTCCCGGATCGCGGCGAGCGCCGCCGCGACGCCGTCGCGCTTCGTGCCGCGGCCCTGGGCCATCTCCGGCCGGCCGCCGCCCTTGCCGTCGATCGACGCGACCGCGAGCTTCACGAGGTCGCCCGCCGAGACGCCCTTCGCGACCGCGGTCTCGTCGGCGGTCACGAACACCTGCGGCTCCTCGGCGTCGAGCGCGAGCGCGATGACGTTCGCCCCCAGCGCCGATCGAAGGTCCTTCGCGTAGCCCTTCATCGCGTCCGGGGACTCGAACGGCGCCGCGAGCGTGACGACGGACACGCCGTCGAACGACTCGACCCTGTCCCGCAGGTCGCCGGGGCGCGGCACGCCGGAGGCTCCCCCGCCCTCGCGCAGCTTCCGCTTCGCCTCCTTGAGCTCCGCCTGGAGCGCGGCGATGCGGTCCGGGATGGCCTCGGCGGAGTTGGCCCCGCTCGCCTCCGTGGCCCGGTCCAGCAGGTCCAGGCGCGACCGCAGGTGGGCGTCGGCGCCGGCGCCCGTCAGCGCCTCGATCCGCCGAACGCCGGAGCCGATGCTCCGCTCGCCCGTGATCACGAAGCTGCCGACGAAGCCGCTCGCGGGGCTGTGCGTGCCGCCGCACAGCTCGAAGCTGTAGTCCTTCACCCGGACCGTTCGAACGGTCTCGCCGTACTTCTCGTCGAAGAACGCGTCCGCACCGCGCTCGATCGCCTCGGCCATCGGCAGGTACTCGACGCTCACCGGCCGGTCCTCGCGGACGACCCGCCGGACCTCGTCCTCGATCCGGCGCTTCTCGTCGTCCGTCAACGCGCGATCGAACGGGAAGTCGAAGCGCAGGTGCTCCGGGGTCACGAGCGAGCCCGCCTGACGGGCCCGCTCGCCCACGACGTTCCGCAGCGCGCGGTGCAGGAGGTGCGTGCCGGTGTGGTTGCGCATCGTGTGCGCCCGGCGGTCAGCGTCGACCTCGGCGCTCACCGTGTCGCCGACCGCGACCTTCCCGCGGAGCGTGCCGCGGTGCACGATCAGGCCCGCGGATTGCGTCCCCGCGACGCGCTGCGTGTCCTCTACCTCGAAGACGACCTGCCGTCTCCGCGTCTCCTCCGTGCCGTCCTCGGCTCCGTCCTCGGCGCCGTCCTCGCGGGCCGCGAGGCGGAGCGCCCCGCGATCGCCGATCTGGCCGCCACCCTCGGCATAGAACGGCGTGCGGTCGAGCATGATCTCCGCGGCGGCGCCCGGGCCGACGCGGAGCTCCGCCTCGCCCTTGGCCTCGAGCTCCTGGTACTCCGTGCCGTCGCGCAGGATCGCGACGATTCTCGCCTCCGTCGCTGTCGTCTCGTAGCCGAGGAACTCGGTGTCACCGACCCGCGAGCGAATCGATTCGTACAGCGCGGCCTGCTCGACCGCGCGCGACTTGTCGGCCTTCGTGCCGGAGCGGCTGCGCTCTCGCTGCCCGGCGAGCGCCTCGTCGAAGCCGGCGCGGTCGACCCGGACGCCACACTCGGCCGCGAGCTCGACCGTCAGGTCGATCGGGAAGCCGTACGTGTCGTGGAGCTTGAACGCGACGTCCCCGGGCAGCACCGGCGAGGCCGCGGGCAGGTCCTCGGCCTTGCGCCCGACCTGGCGCTCGGCGGAGGTGAGCGGGATCAGCGCCTCCTCGAGCAGGTCCGTGCCCGCCTCGAGGGTCCGGCTGAACGAGGTCTCCTCGCGGATGATGGCGCCGAGGATGGCAGTCTCGTTCTCGCGGAGGTGCGGGTACCAGTCGGACATCGTGTCGATGACGACCTTCGCGGCCTCGGCGAGGAACGGCTCCTTGCGCCCGAGCAGCCGAGCGTGGCGCACCGCGCGCCGCACGATCCGGCGGCAGACGTAGCCGCGGCCATCGTTCGAGGGCAGCACGCCATCGGCGATCAGGAAGGTGATCGCCCGCGCGTGGTCGGCGATCACCTGGTAGCTGAAGCGCTCGGCCTCGAAGGCGTCCGGGTCGTGCCCGAACAGCTCGCGCATCCGCTCGTGGATCCCGGCGAAGAGGTCCGTGTCGTAGTTCGAGGGAACCTGCTGGACGACGCTCGCCAGCCGCTCGAGGCCCATGCCCGTGTCGATGCCCGGCGCCGCCAGCGGCGTCAGGGAGCGATCGGCGTGGAGCTCGAACTCCATGAACACCAGGTTCCAGATCTCCAGCCAGCGCGGGCAGTTCTCGGAGTGGTCGGGGACGCACTCGGGCCCCTCGGAGAGGTGCGCGCCGCGGTCGAAGTGGATCTCCGAGCATGGTCCGGACGGGCCCGTGTCGGCCATCCGCCACCAGTTCTTCTCGTCGCCATTCGGGAAGTCGCCCCAGCGAACCAGCCGGTCCGGCCCGAGCCCGATCTCGTCCTTCCAGACCCCGTGCGCGAGGTCGTCCGTCGTGTAGACCGTCGCGGCGAGGCGCTCGCCGGGGATGCCGAGGTCCTTCGTCAGGAAGTCCCAGGCCCAGTGGATGGCCTCGCGCTTGAAGTAGTCGCCGAAGCTCCAGTTGCCGAGCATCTCGAAGAACGTGTGGTGGCGCGTGGACCGGCCGACCTCCTCGAAGTCGTTGTGCTTGCCGGCGACCCGCAGGCAGCGCTGGAA
>DASTIE010000131.1:0-2065 GCA_035717865.1 Candidatus Limnocylindrales bacterium | reverse complement strand
CTACATCGACGAGATCCTCGTCGATGGCGAGCAGGTCGGTGAGGTCGTTGCTGACCTCTGGCTCCGCTCTGACGTCGTACTGCTCACTCGGCAAGGAGGTGCTCCCGGCCGAACCGGCGGGCGAGCTCCTCCAACGGAATCAGCTGATCGACCGGGGTGGGCTCGGCAAGCCGCTCCTGGGCGAGCAGAATGATGCCCATATCCTCGAGCTCTTCCAGCAGCGCCTCCTTCTCCCGCTCCGCCTCCTCGAGACGCTCGAGTGTTGCGACAGCGTCGATCTCTGGTACGAAGAGCAGACCGCCGCGCCGATACGGGCCAACTGACTGTGCCCGCTCCAGCACCGATCCGCTGGGCTTCGTGAGCCTGCCGAACCGCCCTGCGAGCTTGTGCAGCTGCTGCCGGCCCTCTTCGATCGTCAACGCCGGTACCGCCGCGCGCGCCTTGCTGGCAGTCAACCGGCGCCCCCGCTGCGCATTTGCAGGGCTTCTGCCGCGTGCCATCGCTCCTCCAGTAAAAGTTCGTACGAATCTTCGTACGAACTATAGCATCGGCCAAGTGCGCGAACCGCCCCGCCGCGCGGCCTGCGCGCGTGAGCTCGCCGATCGGCTAGCCAGAACTGGGTTTCGGCTCGATGTGGGCAGTCGGGCCAAGCGCCACCGCAACCGGGCGCCGAAGCTCGGCCGCAGCAAGCGCCGCAGCGGCGGTCGCGAGCGCGACTGCGACCTGCCAGGTTCCGCCGTTGTAGGTGCCGGGCACGAGCCAGAAGGCGAGCGGGATCGCCCACGCAGGGTGGAGCCGCGGGAAGGAGATCGCCATTGGCACCGCGAGGACGATGAAGTAGTGACGCCAGATGATCGGCGACAGGATGAACGCCGTGGCGATCGCGAGGGTCAGACTCCGCCGGTGCCAGGCGAGCGCGAAGACGGCCAGGCCGAAGCCGATGGTGATCGCCTTCGCTGGGGCATCGGGCAGCCCGAGACCCACGAGCAGGGCAAACGGGGTGTACGACGCCTGGTCGAACGTCTCGCTGAGGTTACGAACGAGTCGCGCGTAGTCGCCGAAGCTCGTGAACGGGAGCACGAGGAGCAGCGAGGCCACGGCGAGGATGAGCGCGATCACGGCCGCGGTCATCCGGCGAGTGACCGCGAACCAGGCGACGACGGGCCAGAGGAAGAACTTGAGCGCAACGCTGATGCCGAGCACCGCACCGGCGACGATCGGCCGGTCGCGATACCGCCACGCGAGCGCGACGAGGAGGCCGAGCGCCGCACTGACGTTGGCTGTCTGGTACGCGTCGATCGCAGGGGCCCACAGAAGCAGGAGCCCGAAGACTCTCCAGTCACGCACGCCGAGCACCAGGAGGGTCGCCAGGATCGTCGCGAGCGCAATGCACGTCGCGACCCAGATCGCCACCCCGCGCGGCAGCAGCGTAAGCGGCACCGCAGGAAGGATTGCCGTGATCGGCCAGGCCCCGATCGAGCCGCCCGAGACGTCGGTGTCCGGGCTTGCATACGGACTGACACCGTCTGTGACGAGCTTGGCTTGCTCGTAGGCAGTCGTGAAGTCGAGCCCGATGCGGTGCTGGTCGGAGAAGGTGGCCAGCGCGACCACTACCGAGAGCACCGGCAGAACCGCGAAGCATGCGATCTGCACGGAGAGCGACACGGCCCTGCGACCTCCGACGCTCGATCGTCGTGCCGGGCTCACCCCTACGGGCTGGCTGCGCTCACTCATTTCCGACGATGGTCGAGTCCGAACTGGGCCTCGGGGCGATGCGATGCCGCGTCCGTGGATCTACTGTGGCGGGCTCGTGAGGCCGATCCGCTTCGACATGACGCTCCGCGTGCACGATCACGGCGAACACGATCCCGAACACGATCAACACGCGGGCGCTGCCCCACCCGTTCCCCGCGCCGAGACCGGCGCTGAGGAGACCCCACGTCGCGATCGGCAGGAGCCACACGGCCGACAGTCGCGGGCGCACGACGGCGAGCGGCACCGCGGCGACCGCGTAGTAGTCGAGCCACACGATCGGGGAGAGCACGAGCGCCGCGGCGACCGCGAG
>DASTIE010000130.1:0-27077 GCA_035717865.1 Candidatus Limnocylindrales bacterium | reverse complement strand
CACGAACGACCGGCCAGACCAGCATCGACGCGGAGCAGTGGACCGACGACGAGATCGCGGCCATGAAGGAGCACGCCGGCGAGCTGAAGCGGACAAAGGGCCGCACCAGCCAGGCGGAGAAGGACGCGGAGGGCGAGGCCGACGTCGTCGCGAAGATCAAGGAGATGCCGGAGGCCGATCGCGTGATCGCCCAGCGCATCCACGAGATCGTCAGGACGAGCGCACCGGGCCTCGCGTCGCGGACCTGGTACGGGATGCCCGCCTATACGAAGGACGGCAAGGTCGTCTGCTTCTTCAAGGCCGCGTCCAAGTTCAACGGCCGCTACGCGACCTTCGGGTTCGAGGAGCAGGCGGCCCTCGACCACGGCGAGATGTGGGCCACCTCGTGGGCCCTGACGAAGCTGACGCCGGCTGCCGAGAAGCAGATCGCGGAGCTCGTGAAGAAGGCGGCCGGCTGACCACCGCTCGCCACTGCGCCCGCCCTCCGGCACACTTCTGGCGGGCCCGTAGCTCAGTGGCAGAGCAGGGGACTTTTAATCCTCGTGTCCTGGGTTCGAATCCCAGCGGGCCCTTTCAATCGACTTCGCTCAAGCTCGCCCAGTACCACCAGATCCCGCCGCGTCCGCGCGTTGGCTGTCAGCTTTGGCTGTCAGCTTTGGCTGTCAGTCGGCGTGACAATGAGTCGGCCGGATCGTGGCCGATGAGTTCGCCAAACCCTCAGGCCAGGGGCCGATGCGACCGTCACCCAGTCCCAGGCGGAGGAGCCGCGATGCCGGATGCTCCGTCTGAGCCCGTCTAGAGCACCACAGCGAGTACGGGACCGGCTCGGCCACTGGTTCGCGACCCCCAGGAGCGCGCGGCTAGTTGTGATTCCCACGGACCTTGTTGACGAGAGCGATCGGCCGGCGGTCCCGCCGGGTGCGGACCGGGGGTTCCCGACCGTGCGGCCACCCAGGGCTCATCTCATGGTCATTACCGGGGCTTGGACGGGCTGAGAGGCACCGGGTGCCGCCGGACCTCAGGCGCCGGAGGCCACCGCCGTGTTCGACGCGGCGCTCACCAAGCGTGAGCTGAGGTAGGGCCGCGGATCTGCCTGTTCAGCGGCCCTTATGGCCCTCGAATGCCGATGTTGACCATGAGATGGGCACGCCTGCGGTCACCATCCCCGCGGGACGGCAACAATGTCCCTGGTCACCACAGCTAGTGGCCAACCTCTGGCCGAGGCCGTTGCGGACGCAACGGCGTCGCCGCCTCATGCCCGACGCCCGGGACGATGAGCCACGGCGTGGCAAGCTCGCGGACCGCATCGCGGCTCGGACGGCGGAACGATCGTTTCACGGAGGGCGAGGCGTCCGGGCCTGAACTTGACCTGCCCGCGCTCGATGACGCCGCGGTGGCGAACAAACGGGGGCAAACCGGGGCGGCGTACATCGGAACCGCAGACGAGGCCGCGGCCGCAGCGCGTGGGAACGTCGTAAGCCAGAGCACGAAGGCCATTTGGGTTCTTACTGTCGACGGGACTTCGCGGACGATCACGCGGCTCGCGAGGTTCGACCTCAAAAGGTCTGGGCAAACGGCCTGGGTCACGTCGGTGTCCCGACAGACGGTGCCTTGCGATGCGTGACCCCCTGTAGCGAGCCGACGCGGCGATCCAGGTGCGCCTCGCCGTTGTCGACGACGCGCTTTTGGAGGAGCTGCTCCGGGATTCGTGGCGACTTCGGGCGCCGAAGCGGCTTCGCGACTGGCCGCCAGAGCGCGCTTGAGACCGCGCCGGCGCTTATCGTGGGCCGGTGCCCGACAATCCCGAGCTCCTTCGAGCCCGGCCGCGGCGTGAGCGGCGGACCGGTGGCGGCGTGCCGCGGCTTCCGTGGCGGCGGGTCGTCAACCCGTTCACGCCGCTGCAGCTGCTGACCGCGGACCAGGTCGAGGCGGTCCACAACGCTGGCCTCGCGATTCTCCGGGACGTCGGCGTCGAGGTCCTGAGCGCGCAAGCCCTGGACCTGTTCGAAGGGGCTGGCGCGCGAGTCGCTCGTGAGCACGGCGATGCATCCGGTCGCGGCGCCGCCGGGCGCGTTCGCCTGGACCCCGACCAGACCGAGGAGCTCATCCGGAGTGCGCCGTCGAGCTTCGAACTCCACGCGCGAAACCCCGGGAAGACCCTGATCTTCGGCGACCGCCACCTGGTCTTCGGGGCTGTGGGCGGCCCGGCCTTCGTCAGCGACATCGATCGAGGGCGCCGACCCGGCAACTTCGCGGACTTCCAGGACTACGTGCGCGTCATCGGCGCGCTCGACATCGTCCACCAGGAGGGCGGCGGTCCGCTCGAGCCGCAGGACCTGCCGGTCGAGACGCGCCACCTCGACATGTACCGGACCCTCGCGGTGACCCTCGACAAGACCTGGCAGTGCCTCGCCTTCGGTGCACAGGTCGTCGAGGACGCGATCGAGGTCGCGTGCATCACGCGGGGCGTCGATCGAGGGAGGCTCCAGCGCGAGCCGAGCCTCATGACGATCGTGAACACCAACTCGCCGTTGCGCCTCGACGGCCCGATGTCGGAGGGCCTCATCGCGATGGCCGAGGCGGGTCAGCCCGCGGTCGCGACACCGTTCACGCTCGCCGGCGCGATGGCCCCGGCAACGCTCGCAGGCGCGCTCGCGCAGCAGCACGCGGAAGCGCTGTTCATGGTCGCGCTGGCGCAGATCGTTCGGCCGGGCACGCCGATGGTCTACGGCGGCTTCACGTCGAACGTGGACATGCGGACGGGCTCGCCGGCGTTCGGGACGCCGGAGTACGTGCAGGGCCAGATCGCCACGGGGCAGCTCGCCCGGCGGGTGGGCCTGCCACACCGAACCTCCAACGTGACGGGCTCCGCGGTCGTGGATGCGCAGGCGGCCTACGAGAGCGAGATGTCGATCTGGGGCGCGGTCCTCGGCGGCGCAAGCCTCCTCTACCAGGGCGCGGGCTGGCTCGAGGGTGGCCTGACGGCCAGCTTCGAGAAGCTCATCCTCGATGCCGAGCTGCTCCAGCAGATGGCGGAGGTTCTCCAGCCGCCGATGATCGACGACGAGACGCTTGGGCTCGACGCGATCGCCGATGTCGGGCCGGGCGGGCACTTCTTCGGGTCGGCGCACACGCTCGCCCGCTACGAAACCGCGTTCTACCAGCCGTTCCTGTCCGACTGGCGGAACTTCGAGACGTGGCAGGAGGACGGCGCGAAGACCGCCACCGAGCGCGCGAATCGCATCTGGAAGCAGCTGCTCGCGGAGTACGAGCCACCGCCGCTCGACCCGGGCCGGGAAGAGGCACTCGACGCCTTCGTCGAGCGGCGAAAGCGCGAGATTCTGGGGTCGGCAGCGCGCTAGCCTCCAGCGCGTGGAGGTCCTGCGCTCCTCGTCCGTCGCCGCCTTCCTCGACCACGCCGGCGAGTTCCTGGCCGAGCGCGAGGCGGAGCACAACCTGATCTTCGGGATCCTGTCGAACCTCCAGGCCGACCCGAGCCAGTACGACGAGCCGCCCTATCTCGCGACGATCGTCCACGGCGACAGGGTGGTGGGCGCCGCGATCCGCACGCCGCCGTGGCGCCTCGTGCTCTCCGAGGTCGACCACCCGGGCGCCGTCCACCGGCTCGCGGAGGACCTCGCGGGGACGCCGCTCCCCGGCGTCGTGGGGCCGTCGGACGCCGCCGCGCACTTCTCCGAGGCCTGGGCGGAGCGGGAACGTGCCCGGCCGCGGCTCAACCGCCACGAACGGGCATTCCGACTTTCACGGGTGGTCCCGCCGAGCCCCACAACGGGCGAGATGATCCTGGCGCGGCCGGAGCACCACGCGCTCCTCACCGACTGGATCGCGGCGTTCCATGACGAGGCGTCGATCGGCAATCCCGGCCAGGACTACGCCCGGATGGCCCGGAGCTGGATCGATCGGAACGGTCGCTCGGCGTATCTCTGGGTCGACGGCGGGCGCCCGGTTTCCCTGACCGGCGCCGGCGGGCTGACCCCGCATGGAATCCGGGTCGGGCCGGTGTACACGCCGCGCGAGGATCGCGGCCGCGGCTACGCGAGCAACCTCGTGGCGCGGGTCTCGCAGGAGCTGCTCGACTCGGGGCGGACGTTCGTCTTCCTGTTCACGGACCTCGCGAACCCGACCTCGAACAAGATCTACCAGGCGATCGGGTACGAGCCGGTGAGCGACGTCGACGAGTGGGAGTTCGACTGACGTTCGATCCCGCGCGCGACGGGCGTGTCACTCGATCGCAACCAAGGCTCAACCGCGGCAACGACGACGCGGCGGCCGTTCGAGCGGAGACTTCGGTCGAAGGTCTCGCACCAGGGCCCTTCGCCAGGGGGTGGCCGATGTCGCTCGAGATGAACTCACTGCCGCGCTTCGACAATGCCGTTCGCGACGGCCAGGTCGCGCCGGTGACGTGCGCCGCCTGCGGCTGCCGCCTCGAGCCCTCCGGCACCGCGGACGACGCCCCCTGGTTCCACTTCGGCCGGCTCGGCGGGCGTGACGCCCGCGGCGATCGCACCGCCTGCATCGATGCGCCCCACGATCGGAGCGGACGAGCGCTTCTCGCCGGCTAGGTAGGTTCGGCCAGGTAGGCGCGGAAATTCGGCGCGGCGCGGCTTCCCGGATCCCTCGAGGACACTGCGGCTCGCCGGGCTCCTGTAGCTATCACGGAGCGGTATCACGTTCGACCGTTCGGACCAGCTGGTGTGGATCCATCTCGCTGGGCGATGAATCCCGCCATTTGATCGCGCACGGATATGGCCGTGGCAGGTCCGGGCCGCCAGGACGTCCAGTTGATACCTGTGGACGATCACCCGAGCCTGCGCGATGCCCTTGTCACCGGCTCGGGTCCCATGGTCGCGTCTGCGGCGCTCGTCTGGACCGCCGGGCTCGCCTGGTCCCCAGCGCTCGCCTCGATTGCGGCCGCGGCTTCCTGTGTCGCGACCTCCGCGTCGCCGCTCGCGAGCGCCGTCGGCGCAACGGTCTGGGCGAGCCAGCACGCGGCGGCGTGGCCCTCGCCAACCTGGATGAGCGGCGGCTCCTCGACGCACTTCTCGAAGGCCAGCGGGCAGCGCGTGCGGAAGCGGCAGCCGGACGGGATCGCCGCGGCGTCCGGCGTCTCGCCGACGAGGATCGTTCGCTTCGTGCGCACGCCCGCGTCCGGGGGCTCCGGAGAGGGCGCAACGGAGATGAGCGCTGCCGTGTACGGGTGCCGCGGGTTCGAGATGACCTCGCTCGCCGGCCCGAGCTCCATGATCCGCCCGAGGTACATGACCGCCACGCGATCCGCGAGGACCCACGCGAGCGCGAGGTCGTGGGTGATGAACAGGTAGGTCAGCCCACGCTCGGCCCGCAGGTCGAGCATCAGGCGCAGCAGCTCCGTCCGGATCGAGACGTCCAGCATGCTGACCGGCTCGTCGGCGATCACGAGCTCCGGCCCGAGGACCAGCGCGCCCGCGATCACGACGCGCTGCCGCTGCCCGCCAGAGAGCTCGTGCGGGAAGCGCGAGGCGAAGGCCCGCGCCGGTCGGAGACCCGCCGCCTCGAGCGCGCTGTGGACCCGCTGCTGGCGGTCTGCCCCCGGCTTGCCGATCCGGTTCACGACCAGCGGCTCGGCAACGAAGTCGAAGATCGACTGCTTCGGGTTGAGCGTCTCGTAGGGGTCCTGGAAGATCATGCCGACCCGCCGCCGGTACGCCGCGAGGCGGCGCCCCCACGTCTTCGAGACGTCATCGCCCTCGAAGAGGATCCGTCCCCCGGTCTGGCGCGTCAGCTTGGCGATCACGCGGGCCGTCGTCGTCTTCCCGGAGCCGGATTCGCCCACCAGGCCGAGGACCTCACCGCGCCGGATGGCAAGGTCGATGCCATCGACGGCACGCACGACGCCCCCACCGCGCCGGCCGAAACCCGCGCGAACCGGGAAGTGAACCTCCAGCCCCTCCAGCCGAAGGAGGTCCGGGTCCCGGTGCACGGTCATGCGACGTCCCGCGCGGGTGCGCCCGCGTCCGCGCCGGCCGCCACTCCGGCGTCCGCGCCGATCTCGAGCTGCGGCTTCGAGGGCGTGGTCCATGCCGGCGTTACGCCATCGGATCCTGCGGGCCAGAGGTGGCAGGCCACCCGCACGCCGTCCGGCAGCGTCACCTCCGGCGGCATGACCTCGCGACAGAGATCGCGTGCCATCGGGCAGCGCGGCGCGAAGGGGCAGGCCTTCGGCGGCTCGCGCAGGTCCGGCGGCGAGCCGGGGATGACGTCGAGCGTCCGGCGGTCCGCCCGGATGTTGGGAAACGCGCCGAGCAGCTTCCCCGTGTAGGGGTGGCGCGGGTTCCGGAAGACGGTCGAAACAGCGCCCTCCTCGGCGACCTTGCCGGCGTACATCACCAGCACCCGGTCGCAGGTCTCGGCGATGACCGAGAGGTCGTGGGTGATGAGGATCAGCGAGAGCCCGAGCTCGTGCCGCAGCCGTTCGAACAGCTCCAGGATCTGCGCCTGGACCATGACATCGAGGGCCGTCGTCGGCTCGTCGCCGACGATCACGGCCGGGTCGCAGGCGAGGGCCATCGCGATCATCGAGCGCTGCCGCATGCCCCCGGACAGCTCGTGCGGGTAGGCGGAACCGCGCCCCCGCGGGATCCCGACCAGCTCCAGGAGCTCGTCTGCTCGCTTGCGGGCGTCGCGCCTCGGGACCTGGAGCCGTTCCTCCAGCGGCTCGGCGATCTGGTCGCGGATCCTTCGCACGGGGTTGAGGGCGTTCATCGCGCCCTGGAAGACGATCGCGATCTCGCGCCAGCGGTAGCGCCGGAGCGCTGCGGGCGATTTCTGCACGAGGTCGATCCCGAAGAGCTTCACGGTGCCGCTCACGATTCGGGCGTTCGACGGCAGGATCCGCACCAGCGACAGCGCGGTCGTCGTCTTGCCGCAGCCCGACTCGCCGGCGATCCCGAGCGCCTCGCCGTCGTTCAGCCGGAAGCTCACGTCGTCGACGGCATGGACCGTGGCGTTCGGCAGGCGGAAGTGCGTCGTCAGGTGCTCGACCTCGAGGAGCGGCGCGTCGGGGTCTGCGTCCCTCGGGAGCGGCCACTGGCGGCGGCCGGCGACCCGTCCCGCGGCGCCGCTCACGACCGACCCCGCCGGCGTGGGTTGAGGATCTCGTCCAGGGCGTTGCCGAGCAGCGTGAACGCGAACACCACGAGCACAACCGCCGTCCCGGCCGGCACGAAGTACCACCACTTCCCGAGGCCCGGCGCGCCGACGCTGCGGGCGGCGTCGAGGAGCTGGCCCCACGACGGCTGGAACGGGTCACCGAGACCGACGAACGAGAGCGTCGTCTCCGTCAGGACCGCACCGGCGAACGTCAGGACCGCGTTCGCGACGATCAGGTTCATCACGTTCGGCAGCAGGTGCCGCCGCATGATGTAGCCCGCGGACGCGCCGACGACGCGTGCCCGGTCCACGAAGGCGCGCTCCCGCAGCGAGAGCACCTGGGACCGGATGATCCTGGCGGTGGACGACCAGCTGGTGAGGCCGATCACCACCACGATGACCAGGAGGCTGAGCCGCATGCCCAGGATCTCCTTGGAGCCCGTCCCCAGCACGTCGCGGATGATGGCGGTCAGGATGATCGCGAGGACGAACGTGGGCATCACGAGGAAGAAATCCGCGATCCGCATCATCGTCGAGTCGAAGCGCCCGCCGACGTAGCCGCTCAGGATTCCGAGCACTGCCCCCACGCCCACGGTGATGATCGTGGCCAGCAGGCCGATCACCATCGAGATCCGCGTGGCGTGGACCGTCAGGTTGAGCACGGACCGCCCGACCTCATCCGTCCCGAACGGGAACTCCGCCGAGGGCGGTCCGAGCCGCGGTCCCGTCGCGGTGACCGCGGTCTCCAGCGGCCCGACGAAGAGCTCCGGCGCGATCGCGAGCACCGTGAAGACCGCCAGGATCGCAAGTCCCACGAGACCATTCGGGCGGCGGAGCAGCTGGCGGAAGACGTGGGCGGCACCGGCGCCTGGCCGTGCTGCCTGGAACGGCACTTCCTCTGCGATCGGCAGCGGCGGCGCGATCACGTCCGCACCCTGGGATCGAGCATCCCGTAGACGAGGTCCGCGATGAGGTTCGCGACGACGATGGTGATGCTCAGGAGCAGGAACACGCCCTGCAGCACCGGGTAGTCGCGTGCCTCCAGGGCTTCCACGGTCAGCGTGCCGAGGCCGGGCCAGTTGAAGACGACCTCGACCGTGATCGCCCCGGCGACCACGTAGCCGAGGTTGATCGCGACGAGGGACACGGTCGGCAGGAGCGCGTTCGGGAGCGCGTGGGCCCTGAGGATCCGGCCGTCGGTGAGGCCCTTGGCGTTGGCGGTGGTGATGTAGTCCTCCGTCATCGTCTCGATGACCGAGGACCGCATGAGGATCGCGTACTGGCCGACGAGGCCGAGGGACACGGTCGCGAGCGGCAGGAACAGGTGCCGCCCGATGTCGATCAGGAGATCGATGAAGCTGGCATGGGTGACCCCGAGCTCCGTCATGCCGAACGTCGGGAACCAGCCGAGCCCGGTCGCGAAGAGCAGCAGCAATCCCATCCCGAGCAGGAAGTAGGGAGTCGCGTACAGCACCAGCGACACGGCGTTCCCGACGTGGTCCACGATTCCGCCGCGCCGCCAGCCCGAGTACGCGCCCAACGCCAGCCCGATGACGATCGCGATGAGCTCCCCGAGCCCGAAGAGCAGCAGGGTCGGGCCGAGCTTCTGCAGGAGGACGTCCGCGACGGGCCGGCCGCGTTCGCCATAGGAGAAGCCCAGGTCGCCCTTGGCCGTGGCGGCCAGGTATGCGACGAACTGGTCCGGGAACAGCGGCTTGTCCAGGCCCCAGCGAATCTTCGTGGCCTCGACGACGGCCGGGGGAACGCCGGGTACCCGCCCCAGCAGGATGCGCTCGGGCGAGCCCGGCATCATCCGGAACAGCACGAAGTTGAGCAGGACGATCATCACGATCGTCAGGACAGCGCCGCCCAGCCTCCGCGTGAGGAACCGGATGCCCATGCGCTCGCGCGGATCTCGAGTCTCAGAAGGGCTGCGAGGTGCAGCGGCCCGCTGGAGCGGCGGGCCGTCTGCGGTTCGTCATTCCTCCTCGACCTTGGGCCCGCGACGGCGCATGAAGTAGAACCCGGCCGCAAGCGCCAGGATCACGAGCACGGCGCCGATGAGGAGCGGCGTCGAGTCGCTTCTGGTGTTGCCCGGGCTGACCGGAACGGCGCTGCCGCCCGGCGCCGCCGAGGTGCCCGGCGCCGTCGTTGCGGCCGTGGTCGGACCTGCCGTGGGAACGGCGCTCGCGTCCTGGAGCTGCATGTAGCCGACGTAGCCGTAGCCGAAGATCGGCGTGCCCGTGTCCGGCGGCTGGTTGGTCCAGTTCGTGAACTTGTCCGTCCGCTGGGCGTCGAGGACGCTGTCGTAGTACAGGACGTGGTAGCAGGCGGCGTCGTAGAACAGCTGCTGCATCTCGTCGATGGCGGCCTTGCGGGCCGCCTCGTCCGTCGCCTCCAGCTGGGTCGTGAACAGCTCGTCGTAGCGCGGATCCGAGTAGAAGCAGTCGTTCGTGCCCGACTCGATCTGGCTCGTCTGGAAGATCGACAGGAGCGACGTCGGGTCCGGGTCGCCGACCCAGCCCCACATGTAGAAGTCCCAGTCTGCCGGACCGCCATCCGTCTCCGGGCCCAGCAGGTCCTCGAGGAGCTTGCCTTCCTCGGTGACGAAGGCGTCAACCCCGACCCCGATGTCCTCGAACCAGCCCTGGATGAACTGGGCGTCGGTGGCGTGGTCCTCCGAGTCCGGCCAGGTGAGGCGAAGCTCGATCGGCTTGCCCTCCTTGTCGACCCGGATGCCGTCCGCCCCGCGGGTGTAGCCCGCGGCATCGAGGCGCGAGTTCGCTTCGTCGATGCTGAAGGTGCGAGGCGTCTTGGGCTCGACGTGCCACTTCACCTGGTAGGGCGGGATGTGCGTCGTGCCCGGCACGCCGTGGCCGTTCAGCACGCGGTCGACGAGCGTCTGGCGGTCCAGCGCATAGCCGAGGGCGTCGCGGAACTTCTGGTCCTCGAGTGCCGAGGTCGACCCGCCGTAGCCCTTCTGGGTGGCGCGGGTGTTGAACGACAGGTAGGTGAAGCCGTTCGAAAATCCCTCGGAGACCCGGATGTTGGGCTCCGTGGAGAGTGCGTCGAACTGGTCTGCGCCCGTGCCTCGGGCGTAGTCGAGCTCGCCGTTGCGGAGCGCCTGGACCATCGTGTCGGCGCCCTCGAACTTCTGGAACACGATCTGGTCCGGCACGCCCGGCGTGCCCCAGTAGTTGTCGTTGCGGGAGAAGGTGATCGAGTCGCCCGGGCTCCATGCCGTCACGACGTAGGGGCCGGAGCCGACGACGGGCGGCTCGTTCTTGAAGAAGCCGTCCGCCTCGGCGTTGCTGATCTCCTCGAGGTCGTACTTCTCCCAGATGTGCTTCGGGAGGATGGGGACGTACGCCTGCGGCAGGATCGTCGTGGGGTGCGACGTCTTCGCCACGAACGTCAGCGGATCGGTGCATTCGACCGATTCGAGGCCGGCGTTCGTGAGCGACGGTTCGAGGTAGCCCGAGCCGACGTAGCCATAGTCCTCGTTCGCCAGCGCGTCCAGGGCGAACTGGTACGTGTACAGGGCGTCGTCGCACGTCGCCGGCTCTCCGTCGGACCACTTCATGTCCGGTCGGATGTGGAACGTGTACGTCATCTTGTCGGTCGAGGCTTCGAACGACTCGGCGAAGCCTGGCGCCGTCTCGAGATTGATGTCGTAGCCCATGAGCAGCTCGTACTGGATCTGGAAGATCTCGTAGTCCGCGACCGTGATCGACTGCCAGGGGTTGAGCGTCTCGAGGTCCTGGTCCGTGCCGACGGTCAGGATGAGTGGCTGGCCCGTGCCAGCCTGGGCCCCCGCGGGGAACAGGCCTGCCGCGACAAGCGCCGCAAGCGCGATGAATCGGCCGAGACGAACCCCGAAGCGATACCGCATGACTCCTCCTCCACGAGCGCGCAGGGCGCTAGGTTCGCACTCCACGCGTCTCCGCGCAACGCGCTTCGTGCACGTCCTACGCGCTGCCGACGAGATTCGTGCCCGCTGGGGCGCTCAGTGCGGGCCGATTGATGGAGAACAGGCCGAGCCGCGAGTCCGGTCGCCGTTGCTCGCGGTCCAGGGCGATGTCCGCGAGCCAGCTTCCGAACAACGCCGCGAACTTGTAGGCGTGGGCCGCGCCGAGCGCCACGACGACGCCCGGGTACCCGGGCAGGCGGTCGACCACGAAGTCCCGGTCCGGCGTGACGGCATAGAGGCATGTCTTCGTCTTCACGGCGCCGCCGTCGGCCCCGGGCAGGTGCCGCTCGAGGAAGGCCGCCGTGCGGTCCAGGCAATCGAGGTCCGGGTCGAATGTGCGCGTTGCGGCGGTCGTTGGGCGCCCGCCGATGTCCTCGCCGACCTTCGGACCTGGGCCGCGCCACGTGGGGAAGCCGTAGAAGGAGGGCTGGTCCAGCCAGATCCAGACGGGGAAGCGCTCCGGCACGAATCGCTCGGGATCCATGGCCGCGTACCAGGTGACCTGCTCCCGCGTCACGCGCAGCGGCAGCTCCCGCCAGAGGCCCGCGAGGAGCTCGTTCGTCCACGCGTCGGCGGCGAGGACGACCGCGCCGGTGGTGAGTCGCTGCCCGTCCTCGAGGACGAGCTCCAGCTCGCCCGCGTGGTCGCGGATGGTCGCGACGGGTGCGCGCTCGCGCAGCTCCGCACCCGCCTCGCGCGCCAGCCGCTGGTGCGCGGCGTTCCCGCGCTCCGGGTCCGCGATCCCGCCCGCCGCCTGGAAGATGGCCCGCGTCCCGGCGTCCAGGCGCCATTGCGGCCAGCGTCGCATGACCTCGGCCTCGTCCAGCCAGTCGAACGGCACGCCGGCCGCGGTCATCGCGTCCGCGTAGTCGTCGATCGACTCGGCCGCGCCCGGCGGCGCGAGGTCCAGGCCGCCGGTGATGGTCACGATGCGCTCGCCGGACGCCGCCTCGACCTCACGCCACGCACCCTGCGCCTCGATCGCCAGCTCGACGTACTCGCGCCGGTGGTAGGAGAGCCGCGTGATCCGCGACACGTCCTGCGACGCGCCGCGGTCGTGCCCGAGCTCGAACTGCTCCAGCCCGAGGATCCTCTGCCCGCCCCGCGCCGCGAGCCGGTACGCAGCCGCGCTCCCGATCCCGCCGAGCCCGACGACGACCGCGTCCCAGGTGGGGTTCACGCCGAGACGATAGCCCACGCCCCTATCCTCGATTGCCGTGCCCCCGACGACCATCGCCACCGGCCCCGTCCCGCCCGCCGGCCCCATCGACCCGGTCGATCCCGCCGCCCTCGGCATCGACCTGCGCTCTGACGTGCGCGTGGCGACGCGCGACGGGACCGAGCTGTCGGTGAACCTCTTCCTGCCGGTTGCCGTCGCTTCGAAGGTGCCGGCGATCCTGAACACGGACCCGTACCGCAAGGACGACTGGTCGGCCGGTTGGGACCTCTCCCTGGCGTCCTACCTCGCCGAGCACGGCTACGCCTATTGCCGCCTCGACGTGCGGGGGACCGGCTCGTCTGGCGGCATCGCGCTGGACGAGTACACGGCCGCGGAGACGCAAGACGGCCACGACGTCGTCGAGTGGCTGGCGGCCCAGCCGTGGTCCAGTGGCGCGGTCGGGATGTGGGGCCTCTCGTACGGCGGCTTCACCTCGATCCAGGTCGCGGCGACACGCCCGCCGCACCTCCGCGCGATCGTGCCGGTCCAGGCGACCGACGACCGCTACACGGACGACGTCCACTACGTCGGCGGCGCGATGACGGTGAGCGAGCTCGCCCAGTACGCGGTCAGCCAGGTCGCGATGAACGCGCTGCCGGCGCTGCCGTCCGCCTGGGGCGAGCGCTTCGAGGAACGCTGGCGGGAACGGCTGGACGCGACGCCCGTCTGGCTGTTCGACTGGGCCAGGCAGCAGCGCGACGGCCCGTACTGGCGGCAGGGTTCGCTGGCGCCCGACTACGGACGGATCGAGGCCGCGATCCTCCACGTCACCGGCTGGATGGACGAGTACGTCGACGCCGCGATCCGCATGCAGGCGAGGTGCGTGAACGCCGCCGGCCGGCGCACGATCGTCGGGCCGTGGGTCCACGGGCTCCCGGACCATGCCTATCCGGCGCCGAACATCGACTGGCTGCGCGAGATGGTCCGGTGGTTCGATCGCTGGCTCAAGGACGAGGCGAACGGCGCGGACGCCGAGCCACCGCTCACCTGGTTCCACCGCGACCCCACCCCCCCGGAGCGGTTTCCGGAACGGCTCCAGGGGGAGTGGCGCGCGACGTCCTCGTGGCCGGCTGCCGAACCGGGCACCCGCCGGCTCTGGCTGGCACGCGGCGGGTCCGGCGGCGCGGCCGGCGGCGCGGGGCTCCTCGAGGAACGGCCGGGCGCCAGAGAAGCGCTCGAGACCTTCGAGCACCGCCCCACCGCGGGCATCCGCGGCGGCTCGCTGTGCTGGGGCGCGGGCCACCGGCCGAACGGGCTCGCCGCCGACCTGCGCCTCGAGGCCGGAAACGGCCCCGTCTGGACCTCGGAGCCGCTCGCGGAGCCGCTGGACATCCTGGGCGTGCCGGTCGCGACGCTCCACCTCACCGCCAGCCAGCCGGTCGCGACGATCGTGGCCCGGCTGGGCTGCGTGCTCCCCGATGGCTCCGTGGAGCAGGTCAGCGAGGGCATCCTCAACCTCACCCATCGCGAGTCCCACGCCGAGCCCCGCCCGCTGGAGCCCGGGCGCCGCTACGAGATCCGCGCCCCGCTCCGCGCGGCCGGCTATCGATTCCCGGCGGGCCATCGGATCCACCTGGGCCTGGCGAGCGCCCACTGGCCGGTCATCTGGCCCTCGCCGCGCGCCGGCGAGCTCACGATCCACACCGGCGGCGAGACGCCGTCGACGCTGGAGCTGCCGCTCGCGCCCAGCGCCGGTGCAGTCGTCGCGCCGCCCGCCTTCCGCGACCCGGCGCCGCTGCGAGAAATCGGGAGCGAGACCAGCGAGCCGGCGAGCTGGCAGATCACGGAGAACGACGACGAGGCGCGCGTCAGCACCCACGAGGGCAGCACGACGGTCCTCCCCGACGGCCGCAGCACCCTCTACGTCGGCGAGACCCTCGAGATGGCGGCCTGGAAGGGCGCGCCGGGCACCGGACGGTTCGAGAACCAGTGCGACTACCGGCTGGACCGCGACGGGACCCGGGTCGTCGTGCACGCCGACGGCACGACGATCGCCACCGAATCGGCGTTCGACATGTCGGTCCACCTTGCCGTCGAGCTCGACGGCAGGCCGTTCTTCGACCGCGACTGGCGCGAGCGGATCGCCCGCGACCTGCTCTAGCCGGCCTCCGCGCCGGGCTCCTCGCCGCCCGCCCTGGGCTCCACGCCACGCACATGGCGATCGAACCACTCGAGCATCCGGGTCATGTGGTCGATCCGCCGGTCGGGCCGCCCGGCCGTGAAGTACACGTGCGACTCCTCCGGGTAGAGGACGAACTCGACGGTCCGGCCGAGGACCCGGAGCGCGGTGAACAGCTGGACGTTGTCGCCCGGCCGGCAGCGCCGGTCCTCCTCGCCCTGGAGCATCAGCAGCGGCGTCCGGACGTTCGAGACGTTGGACAGCGGGCTCTGCCGCCACAGCTTCTCCATGCCGGCCCGATCGAGCGGATCGCCCAGCAGCGACATCCGGTTGAACTCGACGCCGGCGTCGCCATCGGCCCACGCCGAGACCTGGTTGGAGACGCCGGCGACGCTGACGGCGCCCTTGAAGCGATCGGTCGTCCCGACCAGCCAGTTGACCATGAACCCGCCGTAGGACAGCCCGAGCGCGCCGAGCCGCTCCGGGTCCGCGAGCTCAAGCGCGATGGCGTGGTCGATTGCGGCGTGGACGTCATCGGCGTCGGGTCCACCCCAGCTCCCGAGCTGCGGCCGGATCCAGTCCCGTCCGTAGCTCGTGGAGCCGCGGATGTTCGGCAGCACGACGCGGTAGCCGCGAGCGCACAGCAGAACGACCTCGACCGACGGCGCGGGCGCCCAGGCGCCCAGCGGACCGCCGTGGACGTCCACGATCGTCGGCAGCGGCTCGTCGCCGGCGCCCGGCGGGGACGCGATCCAGGTGTGGATCGGGCCGCCCTTGCCGGGTGCTTCCAGCTCCCGCATCTCCGGCCAATCGAAGCGCTCGGCCCAGCGCCCGCCCAAGGTCGTCCTGCGCCGGGCCGCGGGGTCCCCGGCCGCGGGCCGCCCTGCCCCACCGGCGCCGTCGAGCGCCACCGAAACGAGGTCCATCGGGCCGCTCTCGATGCACGCGAGCGCGGTGATGCGACGATCGCGAGGAATGCCCGGGTCGGAGGTTCCGGCGAGGCTGTAGACGTCGATGCCGGACGGAGCCAGGGACCGAGGAGCTCCAGCGGGCCGACCGGTCGAGGGATCGATCGAGAAGCGCCAGGGCGTCGCGCGGCCGCGGTCGGTGACGACCGCGACGATCGTCGCATCGTCGACCCAGACGGGGGTCGCTCGCGAGCTCGCCATCCAGCCGTGCATGTCTGTGTCGTTCCACGTCCCGAGCGGGCGATCGAGCGCAGGCGCGAGCGGCCATGGAGGCGCCGAGCCGTCGGCCGGGGCGACCACGAGCTCCGGGCTGGTGTCGTCGAGCGCGTCGTCGGGGACGTAGCCGATCGCGGCGAGCCATCGGCCGTCCGGCGAGAAGGCGGGCCTGTCCACGGCCCCGCCGAGCGCGATGACCTCGTCGGGATTCGCCCCTGCTCGGTCGACGTCGATCGTCCAGATCGAGGTCCGCGGGAGGACGTCGGCGTTCGGACGCCGGTCAGCGGCGAACGCGACCGTCCGGCCGTCCGGCGACCAGGCCAGCTTGGAGACGCCCCAGTCGCCGTCCGTGACCTGCCGCGGCGTGGCCCCGCGAGTCGCGTCGACGACATGCAGGTGGGACCAGCGATCGACGGTGCCCTCCTCGTCCCACTGCCAGTCGATGCGGGTGATCCGGCGGGCCGTCGGCGCGTCCTCGCCCTTCGCCGGAGGCCCGACGATGAACCGCGGCGGATCCACCTCGATGGTGAGCGCGAGCCTGGTGCCGTCGGGCGACCACGCGACCTCGCCGATCGAGCGGTCCTTCGGCGGCCGGATCGCCCATGCGGCGCTGGCAGGCTGCCCGTTCGCGCCGAGCGGCAGGATCCGGAGACGCGTCACCTCGTCCCGACGGTTCTCGCCTGTTCCGCGGTGGCGCCGGCCCGGCACGGGCGCCGGCGAGCGCCGGAAGGCGACCGCAGACCCGTCCGGCGCGAGCCGCGGGCCGCTGTCGCGGACCGGCCCGCTCGTGAGCTGGATCGGCTTGCCGCGGCCGACCAGGGGCACGAGCCACAGGTGCGACCGGTACCGGTCCGCGACCACGAATCGCCGGACGACGACGGCGAACCGCCCGTCGGCCGACATGTCGTGCTCGTCGAGGACGACCTGGGCCCGGATGAGGCTCGCGGGGTTCGTGGAGGTCGCGGTCGGTGCCATGCCCGGATCGTAGCGAGCCGCGCTTGCGTGATTCGATCAGTGTGACGTAGATTATCAATGTGATATTGAATATCGATGGGACGCCAAGGAGTGCCGTGACGCCGGGCGCGGAGCACGGCGCGCTGGTGGACGAGGTCGTCGGCGAGCTGACCTCGTGGAACCCGCGTGAGTTCATCGCCGCATTCCAGCGCTGGCACCAGGGCCAGATCAGCCTCATCCAGCTGAACGTCCTGACCCTGCTCGAGGCGACGGGGCCGCTGCCGATGAGCCGGCTCGCGGGGGCCCTCGACATCTCCGTCGCCAGCCTCACCGGGATCGTCGATCGGATGGAGGCGCGGAGCCTCGTGAAGCGCAAGCGGGACGCGGAGGATCGGCGGGTGGTGAAGGTTGCGCCCGCCGCGGGCGGCAGGAAGCTCTTTGCCCAGATCGATCGCCGGCGTCGCGACGGCCTCCGCCGGCTTCTCGCGAACCTCGCCGAGGAGGAGCTGCGCGGACTGCTGGTCGGCCATCGCGCGCTGCGCGCCGCGCGTGCGAACCTCGCCACCCGGGCCGCGGGCGCCACCGGAGTCACAGGCACCACGGGGGCCGCGGGCGCCACGGGCGCCCTGCGAAAGGCCGCCACGCGATGATCCGGCTGCTTCGGACCTACCTCGCGCCGTATCGCGGGCAGATCCTCGTCGTCCTGGCCCTCCTCCTCGTCCAGGCGATCGGCAACCTCTACCTGCCCGATCTCAACGGCGACATCATCAACAACGGCGTCGTCACCGGTGACATCGACTACATCGTCCGGATCGGCGGCCTCATGCTCCTGATCACGGCGTTCGTCGGTGCGGCGGCCATCGCCAGCGTCTACATGAGCGCGGCGATCGCGAACGGCTTCGCTCGCGACGTGCGGACGGCGGTGTTCAGCGCCGTCGAGACCTTCGGCCAGGTGGAGGTGAACCACTTCGGGCCTGCCTCCTTGATCACCCGCAACACCAACGACGTCCAGCAGGTCCAGCAGGTCGTCTTCATGGGCCTGACGATCATGGTCTCCGCCCCGATCCTGATCGTCGGCGGTGTCTTCATGGCGCTCCGGACCGACGTGCCGCTCTCCGGCCTCCTGCTCGTCGTGGTCCCGCTCATGGCGGTCGTCATCGGGCTCGTGATGGCCAGGGGCATCCCGCTGTTCCGCGCGACCCAGACCAAGCTCGATCGGATCAACCAGGTGATGCGCGAGACCCTCGCCGGCGTCCGGGTGATCCGGGCCTTCGTCCGGGTTCGACACGAGGAGGCTCGCTTCCGGATCGCCAGCGAGGACCTCTACGACACCCAGCTCGCGGCGGGTCGCCTGTTCGCCATGACGCAGCCGGTGATCTTCGCGATCTTCAACCTCTCGACCGTCGCCGCGCTGTGGTTCGGGGCGGTGCGGGTGCAGGAAGGCGGGCTGTCGATCGGCGGGCTGACGGCATTCCTGCAGTACCTCACCCAGATCCTGTTCGCGATGCTGACCGCGGTGTTCATGTTCATCCTCGTTCCGCGGGCCGCCGTCTCCTCGGACCGCATTCGCGAGGTCCTCGAGACGACGCCCTCGATCCACGACCCGGAGCAGCCCGTCGTTCCGGACACCGCCGGACCGGAGCGCGGGGTCGTCGAGTTCCGCCACGTCGAGTTCGGGTATCCGGGCGCCGACGAGCCTGTGCTGCACGACCTGTCGTTCCGGGCCGAGCCCGGGAAGACCACGGCCATCGTCGGCAGCACCGGGAGCGGCAAGTCGACGCTCGTGAACCTCATCCCGCGCTTCTACGACGCGACCGGCGGGAGCGTGCTGGTCGACGGCGTCGACGTCACGCACATGGATCGCGACGTGCTGTGGGCGCGGATCGGCCTGATCCCCCAGAAGGCCTTCCTGTTCGGCGGGACGGTCGCGAGCAACCTCCGCTTCGGTCATGACACCGCGACCGACGACGAGCTCTGGCACGCCCTGGAGATCGCCCAGGGCCGGGACTTCGTTCGCGAGATGGACGGCCAGCTCGAGGCCGTGATCCACCAGGGCGGCTCGAACGTCTCCGGCGGCCAGCGCCAGCGCCTCGCGATCGCGCGGGCGATCGCCAAGGACGCGGCGATCTACGTCTTCGACGACAGCTTCTCGGCGCTGGACTTCGCGACCGATGCACGGCTCCGCGCGGCCCTCGATCGGGAGCTGAGCGGGGCGACGGTGATCATCGTGGCCCAGCGTGTCGGAACCATCCTCAACGCGGACCAGATCATCGTCCTCGACGGCGGACGGATCGTCGGGAGCGGAAGGCACCGTGAGCTGCTCGAGTCGAACGAGACGTACCGCGAGATCGTGTACTCGCAGCTGTCCGAGTCGGAGGCGGCCGCATGAGCGGCCCGCCCCCAACGAGCGGGCCTTCCGCGACGAGCGGCGCCTCCGCCGCTGGCGGCGCCTCTGCCGCTGGCGGCCCGAGCGGCCCAGGCGCCCCGGTCTTCCGGCCGGGAGCCGGTGCCGCCCCCGGTGGCGCGGGCGGTGCCGCTGGGCGCCCAGGTGGACCGGGGGGCGGACGCGGTCCCGGCATGATGGGCATGGGGCTGCCGCCGGCCAAGGCGAGGGACTTCGGAGCCTCCGCTCGGCGGCTCTTCGGGACGCTTCGTCCCGAGCGGTCGCTGATCCTGGGCGTGGTCGTGCTCGCGGTGGGCAGCGTGGCCTTCAACGTGATCGGGCCCAAGATCATGGGCGACGCGATCAACACGATCTTTGAGGGCGCGGTCGGCAAGCAGCTCAGCGATGCCGGCGTGACCCAGGACCAGGCCATCGCCCTGGCCCGGCAGTCCGGCAACGAGCAGCTGGCCGGCCTCCTCTCGTCGCTCCACCTGACGCCCGGCATCGACTTCGGGTCGCTCGGCGGGGTGCTCGCGTTCCTCGTTGGCGTCTACCTGCTCAGCTCGGCGTTCGGCTGGATCCAGGGCTGGATCATGGCCGGGGTGACGCAGCGGACCGTCCTGCGGCTGCGCATGGAGGTCGATTCGAAGCTCGGCCGGCTGCCGTTGCGCTACTTCGACAGCCATCCCCGCGGCGACCTGCTCAGTCGAGTCACGAACGACATCGACAACATCGGGCAGTCGCTCCAGCAGAGCCTGACCCAGCTGATGACGTCCCTGCTGACGATCGTCGGCGTGCTGATCATGATGCTGCTGATCAGCCCGATCCTGGCGGTCATCGCGCTGCTCGCCGTGCCCGCGTCGCTGGTCGTGACCGTCCTGATCGTGAAGCGGTCGCAGCAGCAGTTCGTCGCGCAGTGGGCCTCCACGGGCGCCCTCAACGGGCACGTCGAGGAGATGCACACGGGCCACGCGATCGTCAAGGCCTTCGGGCGCCAGCGCGAGGCGATCGAGGTCTTCGACCGCGAGAACGAGAAGCTCTACGACGCCAGCCGCCGGGCCCAGTTCATCTCCGGGATCATCCAGCCGGCGATGACGTTCATCTCGAATCTCGCGTACGTGGCGATCGCGGTGATCGGCGGCCTGCGGGTCGCGTCCGGCCAGATGACGCTCGGCGATGTGTCGGCGTTCATCCAGTACTCCCGCCAGTTCACGTTCCCGATCATCCAGACCGCGAGCATCGTCAACGTCCTGCAGTCCGCGGTCGCGTCGGCCGAGCGCGTCTTCGAGCTCCTCGACGAGCCTGAGGAGGTCCCGGACACGGTGCCGGCGGTGCCGCTGGCTGCGCCGAGCGGAGCCGTCGCCTTCGAGGACGTCTCGTTCCGGTACCTGGCGGAACGACCGCTGATCGATGGCTTGTCGCTCGACGTCGCGGCGGGCTCGACCATCGCCATCGTGGGGCCCACCGGCGCCGGCAAGACGACCCTCGTCAACCTCCTGATGCGGTTCTACGAGCTGGACGGCGGGCGGATCACGCTCGATGGCATCGACACGCGCCAGCTCACGCGCGGGAACCTCCGCGGGGCGTTCGGGATGGTCCTGCAGGACACCTGGCTGTTCCACGGCACCATCCGCGAGAACATCGCCTACGGTCGCCTTGACGCGACCGACGAGGCGCTCCATGCCGCGGCGGAGGCGGCCCATGTGGACCACTTCGTCCGGACGCTGCCGGACGGCTACGACACCGTCATCGACGATGACGCGGCGAATGTCTCGGCCGGCGAGAAGCAGCTCCTCACGATCGCGCGTGCGTTCCTGGCCGACCCGCGGATCCTCATCCTGGACGAGGCGACGTCATCGGTCGACACGCGAACCGAGGTGCTGATCCAGAAGGCCATGGCCCGGCTGATGCAGGGACGCACGACGTTCGTGATCGCCCATCGCCTGTCCACGATCCGTGACGCCCACACCATCCTCGTCATGGACAAGGGCGCGATCGTGGAGCAGGGCACGCACGAGGCGCTCCTTGCGCGCCGCGGCTTCTACGCCGAGCTCTACGAATCCCAGTTCAGCGAGCCGATCGCCGAAGAGGCGGCGTAGCGGTGACTGCCCACGGACGTTGTTGACGAGAGCCGTCGGCCGGCGGTCCTGCCGGGCGCGGCCGATGGTTCGCGACCGATCGGCAGCCCAAGGCTCGTTTCATGGTCATTCCCAGGGCTTTGATGGGCTGAAGAAGCACCCGGTGCAGCCGGACCCCGGGCGGGAGGCGATCGGCGTGGTCGACGCGTCGGTCGCCAAGCGTGACCTCGGGGTGCGGGCCGCGGGCACGGGCTGGTCCGCGGCCGCTAACGGCGCTCGAAAGGCCGATGTTGACCGTGGGATGGGCACGCCTGCGGTCACAGCCCGCGAGGGACCACGACGTCTCTGGCCGTCACACCTCCATCCAGCGGTGGCCTAGTCCGATCCTCCCAGCCGGTAGCCGACGCCCCGGAGGGCGATGATCGGAGGACCGCCGGCCGCCTCGATCTTGCGGCGGAGGCGCGCGACGTGCGGCTTCAGCCACAGCAGGTCCGGGTCGGCTTCGGCAGGCCAGCCCGCGCGCACCAGGCGGAGGTGCGGGACGAGGTCGCCGTTCGCGCGGACCAGCGCCTCCGCGACGCGGTATTCGATGGGCGTGAGGTCGAGGCGGGTCTCGCCAACACGCGCCTCGTGGCGGCCGAGGTCGAGCGTCAGCCCGCCGGCGTCGATGGACGTGGCGGCGCCGTCGCCGTCGACCGCACCCGCCCCCGGGCCGCCGGAGCGCTCCGCGCGCCGCATGACCGCGGCGATCCGCGCCAGCAGCTCCGCGCGCCCGAATGGCTTCACGAGGTAGTCGTCCGCCCCGATCCCGAGCGCGCGAACCTTGGCCTCCTCGGAGCTCTCGCCGGAGACGACGACGATCGGCGCATCTCCCTCGGCCCGGATCCGGCCGGCGACGGTGAAGCCATCCGGACCGGGCATGGCCAGGTCCAGGAGGACGATGTCCGGACGCTCCTCGCGGTAGCGGCGGACAGCCGTCAGGCCGTCGTACGCGGTGATCACCTGGTGGCCCTCGGTCCCGACGAGGGCGGTGATCGCGCCGACCATGGCCGGGTCGTCGTCGACCACGAGGATGCGCAGCGGGCGCGGCATCAGCGCAGATTCCGCGAAGGGACGCGACCGTCCATCACACCGCCGCCGCGGCCGGCAGGGCGATCACGAATCTCGCGCCGTGGCCGTCCGCGGGCTCGCACCACAGCCTGGCGCCCACGGATTCGGCGAGCCGCCGCGCGGCATACAGTCCGATTCCGGATCCGCGCGCCGTCCGCGTCTCGCGCCGCGCGTACGGCTCGAAGATCCGCTCGCGCCACTCCTCCGGGATGCCCGGCCCCTCGTCCGCGACGCCGATGCGTACGCCGCCCTCCGCCATCCGCCAGTCGAGCGTGATCGCCGTCTCCGGCGGCGCGTACTTCACCGCGTTCTCCACGAGGTGCTCCAGGATCTGGCGAAGCCGGCTCGGGTCCGTGAGGGCGAACAGCCGGATGCCCTCGCGCAGCGCCAGCCGGTGGCGCGACAGGAGGGGCGCGAGCTCCGAGGCCGCATCGCGAACGATCTCGCCGACGTCCGTCGGCTGGAGGTCCGCCGGCGGCTCCGGCCCGACCCGCACGGAGGCGAGAATCGAATCGACCAGCCGGTCCAGCCGCGCCACCTGCTCCATCGTCGCGCGATACCAGCCCGACCGGCGATCGCGACGCTCCTGGTCGCGCGATTCCCGGCCCTCGAGCTCCGGCTCCTCCGCCAGGAGGTCCGTGTAGGCGCGCACGACGGCGAGCGGCGTTCGCAGCTCGTGCGTCACGAGCGCGATCAGCTCCGCCCGCGCCTCGTCGATGCGCTTGAGCTCGTCGGCGCGATCCTCCGCCTCCTGCTGCATCCGGCCCTTCTCGACGATGCCGCCGAGCAGGTCGGCGATCGCGCGAAGGTGCGCCACGTCGGACGGCGTGAAGTCGCGCGGCTGCTCGGTCTGGACGTTGAGCACGCCGACCGTTCGATCGTTCCAGACGAGCGGCACGGACAGCATTGAGGCGATGAACCGGCGCTGGTCGATGCCGCGGACCCAGAGGAACCGCTCGTCGCGGCTGATGTCCGGGATGACGAGTGGCTCGCGCGTCGCGGCGACCCGCCCGGTGACGCCGCCACCGAAGGGCACCTTCGCGCGACCGATCTGGTAGCGGTCGAGGCCGTTCGTCGCGGCGAGTGTCAGGTTCTCCGCGTCGCGATCCAGGAGGTACAGCGAGGAGACGCTTGCCCGGAGGGCATCCCGCGTCTCGTCGACGACCGTCTCGAGGAGCTCCTCCCACGTGCTCGCCGTCGTGGCCATCCGCGCCACGCGATGCAGGAACTTCAGCTGCTCGAGCTGCTCGTCCGCGGCGCCATTCCCGGTGGAGCCGTTCGCGGGCCCGCCAGTGGCCACGCCGGCGTTCGAGGCCTCTGCCGTCTCCCTCACCCCGCCACCATACCCGAGGGTGCCGCCGCGCCTGCCAGGCCGCGGTGGGCGAGGACGTGGGCCAGGCGCTCGTAGTCCCCGAGCTCGTTGTAGCGCTGCGCCGAGATGCGCAGCAGCGTCCGCGTCGGCGGCACACCGCTCAGCCGCGCCGCGCGAACCGGGAACGGCACGACGGGCACCTCGATCCGGTCCTCGACCGCGATCGAGCGGGTCAGCGACTCCGCCGCGGCGTCGTCGAGGGCGACCGGCAGGCGGATGGAGGCCATCGCGCCGACCATCGATTCCGGTGCGATCGGCGCGAGCCCGAGGCGGTCGTTCAGCAGCGCCCGCGCCGCCAGCGCGAGGTCGTGGTTCGCGGCCATGTGCTCGGCCCAACCACCGTCCGCATCGAGGCTGCCGATCACGCGGATCGCCTCGGGCAGCGCCAGGAACGCGGTCGGGTTGAGCGTGCCCTGCCAGTCGAACTCCTTCCACAGTGGCGGCCGATCCGTGCGCGGATCGTTCCGGCCGTGGCTCGTGACGAGCGGCAGGACGCCCGATCGGCGGTCCTCGCGCACGACCAGCATCCCCGAGGTCTTCGGGCCGCAGAGCCACTTGTGGCCGTTCCCGGTCCAATAGGCGGCCCCGAGCCCGCCGACATCGACGGGCACCATGCCCGGTGCATGCGCCGCGTCGACGAGCGTGTCGACGCCCAGTCGGTCCAGCTCGCGCACGATCGTCTCGATCGGCAAGACCAGCCCGCTCGGGCTCGTGACGTGGCTCACGAGCGCGAGCCGCGTTCGCGGCGTGACGCCGGAGATGAACGCCTCCACGACCTCCTCCGGGTGGCGGATCGGCAGGGGGATCGGGACCGTCACGACGCGCGCCCGCGCGCCCTCGGCGGTCGTCGCGAGCGCGTTCAGGGTCGCGTTGTACTCGTGGTCGTCGGTGAGCAACTCGTCCCCGGGGCGGAGATGCAGCGAGGCGAAGACCGTCGCGACGCCGGTCGTCGCGTTGGGGACGACGACCAGCCCATGGGGGTCAGCGTTGAGGAATTCCGACACGGTGCGGCGGGCCGCGTCCCAACGCTCCTCGAGGTCGCGGCTCAGGAACCGGATCGGGTTCGATTCCAGCTCTTCGAGCATCGCGCGCTGCGCCGCGAGGACCGGTCTCGGGCATGCGCCGTACGTGCCGTGGGTCAGGTACAGGACCGACGGGTCCAGGTCCCACGGGCAGTCGGCTGCGTACGCGCGCACCGATCGAGGATACCGGTGAGAGGGTCGGGCTTTGACCAGAGTGGCGATTTCGGCTAGAGTAATAAGCCTTCGCGGGGTGGAGCAGCGGCAGCTCGTCGGGCTCATAACCCGAAGGTCGGAGGTTCGAATCCTTCCCCCGCAACCAACTCGACTCCTTCCTGAACCCCGGGTCCCGACCACCCGGGGTTCTTTCTTTTCCGAGAAGATGCCGTGACCGAGGAGATCGCATGACGGACCGTCCGCTGCTCGACCAGCTGCCAGCGAGCCTGCCTGAGGACCTGCGCGCCTTCCTGGACTGCCGTGCAGATCGCGCGACCATCGCGAACGGCCCCGTAGAGTGGATCGAGATCCCGCCGAACGTCCGCGGCATGCTGGGTGGCGCATCGCGCCCGGAGCTGACCATCACGCCAGGCCCCGCGCCGGCCACCGCCTTCCTCACGGTCAAGGCCGGCTGGGTCTCCGCGAAGCTCCCGGCGATGGTCCGTGGCGGGAAGCTCGCGATCGACACGTCGAAGCTGCCGTTCCTGGCGCCGGCGTCGATCAAGCACGAGATCCAGCGGTTCGTGGATGAGCTCAACGCCCGCCTCGCGGCCAACGGGAAGGTTCTGGGCGATCCGACGTTCGGGCCGGAGGGGATGACGTTGACGAAGGTCGCCGCCGCGCCGCCCGCCTAGTCCCAGCGGAACCGCCGCGAGGCGAGCAGGGCGGCGCCGACGGCCCACGTCGCGAGCGTTGCCAGGGCCGGGCCGGCGGCCATCGCCGTCACGGACGTGCCCGAATCGAGCGCGATCCGAAGGAGGTCGGCGAGCGCCGAGGACGGCAGCAGCGACGCCACGGGCTGCAGGAAGGCAGGCAGGTGGTCGATCGGCAGGATCACGCCACCGACCATCAGCAGCCCGAGGAACAGGCCGTTCGCGAGGGCCAGCACGGCTTCTGCCCGCAGCGTCCCTGCCAGCAGCAGGCCCAGTCCAACGAACGTGAGTGTCCCGAGGAGGACCGCGGCAACGAGCAGGAGCGGCTGCCATGCCGGCCCGGGCGTCCAGCCGAAGGCGAGATTCGCCGCTCCCATGAGGGCGACGAGCTGGACGAGCTCCAGCGCGAGCACCGCAGCGAGCTTGGCAGCGACGAACGCCCAGCCCGGGATGGGCGCGGCGCCGAGGCGCTTCAGCACGCCGTAGTGACGCTCGTATGCGGTGGCGATCCCGAGGTTGACGAGCCCGGCCGCGACGATCCCGAGGGCGATGGTCCCGGGCACGAGCGACGGCACGGGATCCGCGGCGACGGCGATGATCGAGGTGCCGCCGAAGAACAGCAGGACCGCGATCGGGATCACGAGGGTCACGAGGATGTTCTCGCCCCGGCGTGCCGCGAGTCGCAGCTCCAGCGCCGTGAGCGCCGTGATGGATCGCGCCACGGGGGCGGGCCGGGCGGTCACTGGAACGCCTCGATGGCGCGGTCCCCGGTGAGCTCCAGATAGCGCTCCTCGAGCGAGGTCGCGCCGGCCCGGAGCTCCTCGACGAGCAGGCCTTCCCGCGCGGCCCACTGTGCGAGCTCGAGGACGAGGTCCGCCGACGCTCTCCCCGGCTCGACCGCGAACGTCGGCGCCTCGGCGGACCGCGACGCCGCCACCGGCACGACGCCCACGGGTGGCTGCGCCGCGGCGAGGCGGCCCCGGAGCCGCTCCAGCGCCGCGGCCGACGGCGTGGCGTGCAATCGGAAGCGGAGGGTCGCGTCGCCGGCGCTCTCGAGGGCCTGCGGGCTGTCCTCGGCCACGATGCGTCCGTCATGGAGGATCGCCACGCGGTCCGCCAGCACCTCCACGTCCCCGAGGTCGTGGGTCGTCAGCAGGATCGTCCGCCCCTCGCCCTTGAGCGACGCGATGAGGGCCCGTGTGTCCCGCCGCGCCGCCGGATCCAGCCCGGCTGTCGGCTCGTCAAGGAGGAGCACCTCCGGGTTGCCCACGAGGGCGAGCGCGAGCGAGAGCCGCTGGCGCTCGCCCCCGGAGAGCCGTCGCACCCGCGTCCCCGCCACATCGGCGAGCCCGACCTGCTCGATGAGCTCGTCGGGGCTTCGCGCGCCGAGGTGGAAGGCCGCGTACAGGCGCAGCAGGTCGCGCGGCGTGGCCCGGGGCTCCAGCCCCGCGCCGCCCTGGAGCATCAGCCCGACCCGGGCCTTCAGCGCCGGGCCGCCGCGTCGCGGGTCCTGCCCGAGCACCCGGGCCGTGCCCGCGTCCGCGTCGCGGTACCCCTCGATGATCTCGACCGTCGTCGTCTTGCCGGCGCCGTTCGGTCCGAGGAGCGCCACGACCTCGCCGGGCCGCACGACGAGGTCCACCCCGTCGAG
>DASTIE010000129.1:0-2831 GCA_035717865.1 Candidatus Limnocylindrales bacterium | reverse complement strand
CCCCGCGGCTCGGCCCGGTCATCAGCCGGGTGGGGACCACGCGGCTGATCGCGCTGGGCCTCGGCTCGGCCGCGGCCGGCTACGCGCTGTTCCTGCCGATCGGGATCGACTCGCCCTACTGGATCGCGGTGCTGCCGACGATGCTGCTGACCGGCCTCGGCTTCGCCCTGGCGTACGGCCCGCTCAACATCGCGGCGACGAACGGCATCGCCCCGCATGAGCAGGGCCTGGCAGGCGGCCTGCTGAACACGTCGTTCCAGTTCGGCGGCGCGCTGGCCCTGGCGGTCGTGACGGCGGTGAACACCGCCTACACCGACCCGGCGGGAGGTGCCGAGGGCCTGCTCGACGGCTTCAAGCCGGCGATCCTGGTCTCGCTGGTGGTGGCGCTGCTCGGCGCCGCGGCGGTGGGCCTGCGCGTCCGGCTGCGCCCGGTGCGGGAGCTCGAGCGGGCGGCCTGACCGCCACACGACCGCCGGCGGGGCCCCCTCCCCGCCGGCCGCCTCGCCCGGGGGGCATCCGCCCCCCGGGCTACTCGCGCTTCATCATCATGCGCGCCTCGGACTCCAGGTCGACGTAGTGCTCGCCCGAGACGTCGACCACCACCTGCGCGATCGTGCCGCCGGCGAACGCGTGCGGCGAGGGGCCCGGGTAGTCGTCGGTCACCGGCGACGCCGGGTCCTTGCCCACGTTCAGCCCCTCGCCCACCAGCGAGAAGTTGCCGGGTTGGGTGATGATGGAGCCGCTCCCCACCGCGGCGTCGTCGATGAAGAGGGTCAGCGTGCCCGCCGGCGGCATCCCGTCGCCCTCGCGCGCGAACGACGCGCCCAGGACCACCTTGCCCGTGGGGATCTCGCGGTCGGATCGCACGGTCTGCACCCGGCTGCCGACGAAGTTGTAGACGTAGACGAGGCGGCGGTCCTTCACGTACAGCGCGTGCCCGCCGAACGCGGAGCCGTGGGAGAACAGGACGCCCTCGGCGTCCTCGGACGCCACGTCCACCTCCGCGGCGATCCCGTAGCTGCGGTTGCGGATGTTGACGGCGGCGGCCTCCGGGACCTCGGCGGTGTCGGCCCAGTACACGTAGCGGTCGCGCGGCGGCGCCACCTGGGGGCGGGTGGGATCGGCCAGGATCTCGACGGCCGTGCGGTCCTCGAGCGGCAGGCCGCGGTACATGCCCGCCAGGTGGAACCAGCGGTTCACCATGTCGCGCAGGCGCTCGGGGTGCTCGGCCGCCAGGTCGCGGGTCTCGGTGGGGTCCTCATCGACGTGGAACAGCTCCCAGCGGTCCTGGTCGAAGTTCCCCCACCCGGCGATCGTCGGGTGCACGCTCACCGCCTTCCATCCGCGGTGCCACACCGCCCGCGATCCGAGCATCGAGAAGAACGCCTCCTCCTTCGGCGTCGGCACGTCGGCGGCCGCGAAGGTGGATTGGAAGCTGACGCCCTCGAGCGGGATCTGCGGGTACCCCTTCACCACGTCGGGGAGGGCGACCTCGAGGAGGTGGTAGAGCGTCGGCACGACGTCGGTCGCGTGCATGAACTGCGGGCGCAGCTCGCCGCCGGCGGCGATCCCGCGAGGCCAGCAGATGAGCAGCGGGTCGGCCACGCCGCCCTCGAAGTTGTACCGCTTCCACAGCTTGAAGGGCGTGTTGAACGCCCATGCCCAGCCGGTGGGGTAGTGGTTGTAGGTGGCCGGCGAGCCGAGCTCGTCGATCTGGCGCAGGTTCTCCTCGAGCGTGTCGGGGATGCCGTTGAAGAACTTGTTCTCGTTCACCGACCCGTTGGGGCCGCCCTCGCCGCTGGCCCCGTTGTCGGACACGAGGACGACGATGGTGTTCTCCATCTCGCCGGATGCCTCCAGGAAGTCGAGGAGCCGCCCGATCTCGTGGTCGGTGTGGGACAGGAACGCGGCGAACACCTCGGCCATGCGGGCGAAGAGCCGCCGCTCGTCGTCGGACAGCGACGCCCACGGCCGCACCACGTCGAGTGCCGGCCACGGCAGGCCGTCGGGGCTTGTCTCCCCGACGTACGGGTTGAGGGGCGACAGCTCGGCGTCGGCGGGGAAGATCCCGAGCGACTTCTGTCGCTCGAACACCAGCTCGCGATAGGCCTCGTAGCCCATGTCGAACCGGCCGCGGTACCGCTCGATCCACTCGGGCGGCGCGTGGTGGGGGGCGTGGCAGGCGCCGGGGGCGAAGTACATGAAGAACGGCTTGTCCGGCGCGATCACCTTGGCGTCGCGGATGAACTCGATGGCCTTGTCGGCGAGGTCCGTCGTCAGGTGGTAGCCGTCCTCGGGCACCGCCGGCTGCTCCACGGGGTGGTTGTCGTAGACGAGGTCCGGATACCACTGGTTGGTCTCGCCGCCGAGGAAGCCGTAGTACCGCTCGAACCCGCGCCCGATCGGCCAGTTGCGCTTGGTGGACGCGAGGTTCATCTCGTCCGCGGCGACCAGGTGCCACTTCCCGAGCATGTACGTGTTCCACCCCCGCTCGCCCAGCACCTCGGCGATGGTGGCGCACTCGAACGGGATGTGGCCGTTGGCGTTCGGGAAGCCTGAGGTGGCCTCCGCGATGCACGCCATGCCGTTGGTCGTGTGGTTGCGGCCGGTGAGCAGCGACGACCGCGTCGGCGAGCACAGCGCGGTGGTGTGGAAGTTGGTGTACGTCAGGCCGCGCTCGGCCAGGCGGTTGATGTTGGGCGTGTCGATGAGCCCGCCCCACGGCTCCATCGCCGAATAGCCCACGTCGTCCAGCACGATGTACACAACGTTCGGCGCGCCGGCCGGCGCGACCGGCTGCACGTACGGCTCCCAGTCAGGCACCGACGTGC
>DASTIE010000128.1:0-23462 GCA_035717865.1 Candidatus Limnocylindrales bacterium | reverse complement strand
GAACCTGCTCGAGTGCGGCACGGGAGGAGAGGTGCACGACGTGCACAGGCACATCGGCCGCCCGCGCGAAGGCCATCGCCCGGTGCGTTGCGACCGCCTCCGCCTCGGTGGACCGCGAGGAGGCGTGGAACCGTGGCGCGGTGTCCCCGCGAGCCAGGGCATCGGCAACCGCCGTATCGATCAGGACGGGATCCTCGCAGTGCACCTGCAGCATGCCGCCGCGTTCGCCGAGCGTCCGCATCGCGTCGAAGAGCCGACGCTCATCGAGCCGGAAGTCGAAGACCATGAATGCCTTGGCCGTGGCGACACCCTCGTCGACCATCGCCGGCAGCTCGCTGACGGGATCGTCCATGCGGCCGGAGATCGCGAGCGACACGGCGTAATCGATCGCCGAATCTCGCTCCGTGGCCTTGCGCCACTCCCGCAGGCCCGCCAGCAGTGATCGCTCGGCAGCAGGCGAGGACCCCGTGCCGGGGTTGTTGAACGCGAGGAACGTCGTCGTCCCGCCGAACGCGGCGGCGACCGAGTCGTGGAAGAACCGGTCAGGCTCCGCGTCCGTGGCGACCCGGGTGTGGGTGTGCACGTCCACGGCGCCCGGGAGGACGAGGAGTCCGGTCGCGTCGATGACCTCGACGTTGTCCTGTGACGCCAAGGCGCCGAGGTCGGACTGGACGGCGGCGATCGTGCCGGCCCGAACGAGGACGTCGGCCTTCGATGACACCGCGGCTGTGACGACCGTCCCGCCGCGAATCAGCAGGTCGGTCAACCCTCAGCGGCGCCCGTGTGCGTCGGCGCGTCCATCGCCGCCTTAGTCGCCTCTGCCGTCGCCCGGACCGCGGCCGCCCAGGAGGTCGCCCGCGGGAAGCTGGGCTCGAGGATCGTCGACCTGGAGCGCCGCGTTGCGCGACGCGGCCTGCGAGAACGCGCCTTTCCCATCGGGCTCGCCGTACTGGCGACCTCGGAAGGCGCCGTTCCGCCACGCGAGCAGGATCAGGACCACGAACCCGAAGCCGAGGAACAGCCAGAGCTCCATCAGTCGATCTCCTCGATGTGGATCGGCTGCGCCCCGTCCCAGAGCGCTCGGCGGCCGATCTCCCGGAGCCGATCCTGCCAGCCCTCGTCGGGCTCGATCGTCGCAAAGTGATTGGCCGCAAGCTGCCCGACCTTCGACGACGTCGTGCAGGCGCCGTACGGGAAGAAGATCTCGCACTCGCTGATCCCGCCGGGGTACATGGCGAGCATGCCCGGCGCCGGGTGCGACGTGTGGTTCTCGTAGTCGATGCCCGGGCGGAAATCGCCGTACGGGATCCAGGTCGACTCGCCCGACCAGCGGCAGTGGATGAGCTTCGAGGTGATCGGCAGCATCCGCCGGATCGCCTCGATCGTCTGGGGCGCCTCGGGCTCCCAGCGCGCCTCGAACCGCAGGTCGTCGCCGACGGTGATCCGCAGGTTGCCCATCGCGGGGAGCATACGGCCCGCGACCCGCGCGGGGTAGAGTGCCCGCGATGGCCGATTCACCCCAGCCCACGATCTCGACCCACGTCCTCGACACCGAGAGCGGCAAGCCCGCCGCGGGCGTGCACGTCTCGCTGTACAAGCTCGGCGAGGACGGTCGACCGATTCGACTGACGCAGGCCCTGACCGACGCCGACGGTCGCATCCGCGACCTCCTGGAGCGGCCGATGTCGCCCGGCGACTACCGGCTCGAGTTCGCGCTGGGCGGGCGGACGGCGGCCGACGATGGCGGCGGTGATCGCTTCTTCCAGCGGCTCTCGGTCGACCTGCGGATCGATGACGTCGGCCGCTCCCATCACGTGCCGTTGCTGCTGGCGCCGTACTCGATGACGACGTACCGGGGGAGCTGAGTGCCCGGTTGTGACAGCCAGCTGTCACAGCCTCGGTCGAAAGTCCGCGGCATGGAAGCCCGCATCGTCACCTTCCCAACCCGCCACGCCGCCGTCCATGTCGCTGGTGATCGCGTCGAGGTCGAGGCGCTGTCCTTCGTCGACGGCCCCCTGGCCAGCTGGCTCGCTGCGCAGCCGGCGGACGACCACTCGATCCTGATCGAGCGCGCGATTCGTATCGGTCTCACCGCGCTCCAGAGCGTCGGCGTGACCCTCAACGTGGACGCGGTTCGCGCGGAGTTCGAGCGGTTCGCGGACCAGAGCCGCGCGGCCAACGAGCGGGCCGCGGAGGCGCTCGAGACGGTCCTGCGCGCGAACTTCGCCGATGGCGACGGCCGGCTGCCACGAACGCTGGAGTCGTTCCTCGGCGATCGTGGCAAGCTCCGGGGCATGGTCGAAGAGCTTTTCGACCCGAAGCGACAGGACTCGGCCGTGGGCCGGATCGCATCGATGCTCGGCACCTACTTCGACGGCGACGCATCGCGGCTCGCCGTACTGCTGGACCCGACCCGTCTCGGCTCACCGCTCCACCAGTTCCGGACGGAGGTCGCGGACGGCTTCCGGGCCCTCCAGGAGAAGCTCGTGGCCATCGAGGCCGCACAGCAGGCACGCGCCGGCGAGCGCGCGAAGTCCGCGGCCAAAGGCGGCGACTTCGAGGCGACGCTCGAAGCCATGCTGGGCGACATCGCCCGCGGCCAGGGAGACCTCCTCGAGCGTTGCGGCAATGACGCCGGAGATGCCGGCCGCTCGAAGAAGGGCGACTTCGTGCTCACGCTCGATCCGGACCTCTGTCGCGGTTCGGAGCTGCGCGTGGTCATCGAGGCCAAGGACCGCAAGATCTCCGGCCGCGAGATGCGGGACGAGCTTCGTGCCGCCAGGACGAACCGCGACGCGGCGGCGGCGCTCGTCATCTTCACGCCGAGCCACGCTCCGACCGGCATCGCTCCGTTCGACGTGCGTGCCGGCGACGTCTACGCGGTCATCGATCCGGCGGACCCGGATGCCGCCACGCTCCAGGCTGCGGTTCGACTGGCCCGCCTCCTGGCGCTGACGTCGCTTCGGGAGAACGAAGCCGATGTTGACCTCGCCGAGGTCCAGGCGTCGCTGACGGCGATCCGGGAGGCGCTTGAAGCCATTCGCAGCCTCAAGGTCCAGCTCACGCAGATCAGCACGACGTCGGTCGGCGTCTCGGCGGGGCTCGACAAGCTCCGCGAAGCTGTTCTTGCCTGGATCTCCCGCGCCGAGCGAGAGCTCGCAACCTGACGTCGTCATGCGGGCCTGACGACGCCAAGAGCCTGACGTCGTGATGCGGGCCGTCCGCGGCCTTGCCGCATAGCTGGCGCGTGGGTGCACCGGACCACCGGGGACCGGGTGAGGTACGAACGACACGTGGCCGCGAACGCGCCGCGGGCGGACAGTTCGGATTGTGAACGTGCGAAACGTGTCGACGGTCCTGTGGTTCCTGGCCGGTTGGTCGGGGGCCGGGCTCGTCGTCGGATTCCTGGCACTCCCGACATCCATTGCGCTGCTGGGCGGCCTCGCCGCTGCGGCGCTCGTGCGATGGGAGCCGTCGGGCCGGTTGTGGGGCACCACGCAGCGTCGCGTTCGGCCGATCGAGGAAGTCGCCGCGGAGCTGGACGCCCAGGCCGGCACGGCCGCGACGCCCGCCAGGGAGCGCTTCCCAGGCTGAGCGACGCCGTCGGCGTCATCGCTCCATCGTCGTTCCACCGCAATACCAGGCCCGTGTTTGGCGCGGGTCTGATTGCAGGCTGGTGGTAGAGTCGGCACCCGCTCGCCGCGAGCAGCGAGCGTCAGCGAGAGGTCGAGTCCGTGCCGCGCTCCATGTGGAAAGGGGCCATCCAGTTCGGCCTCGTGACCATCCCGGTCAAGCTCTACGTCGCGACCGAGTCACGAGCCGGTGTGAGCTTCAACATGCTGCACGAGACCGACAAGAGCCGGATCCAGATGAAGATCTGGTGCCCCGAGGATGAGGAGATCATCCAGCGCTCGGAGACCGTGAAGGGCTACGAGTACGCGCCGGACAAGTACGTCGTCATCACCGACGAGGACCTCGAGAAGCTGCCCCTCAAGACCGTTCGCTCGATCGAGATCGAGCAGTTCGTCGAGCGCGAGGAGGCCGAGGCCCAGACGAAGTTCGTCAAGCAGGCCTACTACATCGAGCCGGACCGGGTGGGCCGCAAGGCGTTCCAGCTGCTCAAGGAGGTCCTCCAGGACAAGGGCCTGACCGCGATCTGCAAGTTCGTGATCCGCGACCGCGAAGTCCTCGCGGCGATGGACCCGTTCGAGAACACCATGCTTCTCTCGACCATCTACTGGCCGGACGAGATCCGCGCCCTCGACGAGCTGGACCTCCCGGACGAGGAGCCGGAGATCAAGCCGGCAGAAAAGAAGATGGCTTCCCAGCTCATCGAGGCCATGACCGGCACGTTCGACCCGTCGAACTACCGCGACGAGTACCGCGAAGCCCTGATGCAGGTCATCGAATCGAAGATCGAGGGCCGCGAGATCGTCGAGGTCGAGGCGGACGAGGAGCCAACGAAGCTCGTCGACCTCATGGCCGCCCTCCAGGCCAGCGTCAACGCCGCGACCTCCGCGCGAGACGAGAAGCGAGGCAAGCCGGTCTCGGTGAGCGAGGCCAAGGAGAAGCGCGCTGCCAAGGCGGCGTCCGGGGCGAAGGGGAAGACGTCCAAGGCCAAGGACGAGGCGGAGGAGGAGCGCCCGGCGCGTCGCCGAAAGACCGCCTGATCTCAGGTGAAGGTGGCGCCGCGGATCCATTGGATCGGCGAGGAGGTCGTCAACGAGCCCGACCTGCGCTAGGGCGTATCGAGCATCCCTTCCGGCTCCAGCGCCACGTCGATCTCGAACCCAGACGTCGTCGCCCGCACGGCCGTCAGGCGCCACGGATCGTCCGGCCCGGGCTCGACGATGACGAGCGGGCCGCCGAGCACATCGGGGATCACGAGGGCGCCAGCATCGACCGCCACCGCCACCTCGACGCGTTGATCGAGGATGGAGAACGCGATCCCGCCGTCGACGAGCTCCAGGCCGTCCACCGCGATTCCCGCGTCGGCGAAGGCATTTCCGATGACGGCCAGGCTCGCGCGCACGTCGAGCAGGGCCACCGCGGCCACGTCGCCATACGGGCCATCCAGCTCGATCGAGGTGATCGTCAGCGTCGACGATTGCACGAACGGCAGCTCGACGTTGCGGAGCCGCCCGGAGGCCGTGCGGAACCGATGGTCGGTCGTGGAGACATTCGTGACCGTCATGTCGAGCTCGCCGATCACGGCGCCCTCGGCCCGGAGGCCCGTGCCGCTGACATGGATGCGATCGATGGTGCCGGCGAGCAGGCCCACCGGATTGAGCTCCACCTCCACGTTGACCGGCTGATCCCGGAACGGCAGCGCCTCGCGGACGGTGTCCGCGACGATGGGGCGCGCGACGATCGGGACGATCACCAGCGCCGCCACGACGAGCGCGGCGAGCAGGACGAAGACGAAACCAAGGAAGCCGCGCATGGGTCGCGACATGCTACGGCGCGCTTGCCAAACTGGACTCGTGCCACGCAAGGAATCCATTCCCCTCGAGGAATACAAGCGCAAGCGCGACTTCAAGAAGACGCCGGAGCCCGCGGGCGGCGCGGTGGGCGGCGCGGCGGGCGACCTGGCGGCGCGGGTCGGCAAGGGCGGGCGGTTCGTCGTGCAGCGCCACCGCGCGACTCGCCTGCACTACGACTTCCGGCTCGAGATCGACGGCGTGCTGGTCTCCTGGGCAGTGCCCAAGGGACCCACGCTCGACGCGAGCCAGCGCCGGATGGCCGTCCACGTCGAGGACCACCCGATCGAATACCTCGACTTCGAGGGCGTGATCCCGAAGGGCGAGTACGGCGGCGGCGACGTGATCGTCTGGGACTGGGGCACGTGGCAGCCGGAGCCGGAGACGCCCGACGGGCGCCGGGCCGTCGAGGACGGTGAGCTGAAGTTCACGCTTGCCGGCGAGAAGCTCCGCGGCCGGTTCACGATCGTCCGCACGAGCGGGCGGGGGAGCGCGCGGGGCAGTGGACGGGCGAGCAGCCGGATGCCGTTCGAGGAATCGGGCGGCGAGCAGTGGCTGCTGATCCACAAGCGGGACGACGCGTCCGTCGACGGCTGGGACGCCGAGGACCACCCCAAGTCGGTGAAGACCGGGCGAACGAACGACGAGGTCAAGGAGGCCCGCGACGCGATCTGGATCAGCCAGGCACCGGCGGCGGTCGCGGAGATCGACCTCTCGGGCGCGAAGGCCGCCAGGCTGCCGGCGTTCATCCCGCCGATGGCCGCGACCCTGACCGACAAGGGCTTTCGCGACGAGGAGTGGCTCTTCGAGATCAAGTGGGACGGCTACCGCATCGAGGCCGTCGTCAAGGACGGCAAGGCCCGCATCTACACCCGGAACGGCAACGACGGCGAGACCTACTTCCCGAAGCTCCTGACCATGGCGAGCTGGATCGAGGCCGACGAGGCCATCGTCGATGGCGAGGTGGTCGCGATCGGCGCCGACGGGATGCCGGACTTCAGCCTTCTCCAGGAGCTCACGACCGCGCAGTCGGGGCAGCTCGTCTACCAGGCGTTCGACCTGCTCCACCTCGACGGGCGCTCGCTGCTCGGCGTCCCGCTCGAGAGCCGCAAGGCGCTCCTCAAGTCGATCCTCCGTCCGGCCGATCGACGCGTGCGCTTCGCCGACCACGTCGTGGGCGAAGGGCTGGCGTTTCTCGATGCGGCGCGCGCGCAGGGCCTGGAGGGCATCGTCGCCAAGCACCGCCGCTCGAGCTATGAGCCCGGGAAACGTTCGCGCACCTGGCTGAAGATCAAGGTGCGACCGGAGCAGGAGCTGGTCGTCGGCGGCTGGACGCCCGGCGAGGGCGCGGCGAAGGACCTCGGAGCGCTGGTCGTCGGCTACTACGAGGGAACGGGCAACGACCGGAAGCTGCACTTCGCCGGGAAGGTCGGGTCCGGGTTCAACACTGCGACGCGCAGGAAGCTCCGCGGGCTGCTCGCCGACCTCGCGACCGACGAGTCACCGTTCGATCCGCCACCGCCGAAGGACTACAAGGGCCGCTGGGGCGGCGAGCTGCGGCACGTCGTCTGGACGCGGCCCGAGCTCGTGATCCGTGCCGAGCTGGGTGGCTGGACCCGCGAAGGGATCGTGCGGCAGGCGGCGTTCAAGGGCCTCGACGAGGGCGGCAAGCCGCCGACCGAGGTCGTCCGCGAGAGGGCAGTCTCGACGACGGCGACCGTCGATGCCGTCGAGGCGGCGATTCCCGATCCCGCCGAAGATACCGCCGTGCCCGCGAAGGCTGGAACGACGAAGAAGGGGCCGGCGACGCGCGCCAAGCCTGCGGCGAAGGCCGCCAAGCCTGCCGCGAAGGCCGCCAAGCCTGCGGCGAAGCCCGCACGAGGCGCGCCACAGCCGGCGCAGCGCGGTTCGAAGCATGAATTCGCCCGGGAGGCGACGCCGCAGGAGCTCGCCGCGCTGGACGCGATGACCAAGGACGGGACCTGGGAGGTCGGTGGCTTCGAGCTGAAGCTCACGAACCTGGACAAGGTGATCTTCCCGCCGCGGGCGGACGATCCAGAGCCGGTCACGAAGCGCGACCTGATCCGCTACTTCGCGCGCATCGCGCCGACGATGCTGCCCCACCTCCAGGACCGGCCGCTCAACATGCAGCGCTTCCCCAACGGGCCGAACGCGCCCGGCTTCTGGCAAAAGGACATCCCCGGGACCGCGCCCTCGTGGCTGCGGCGCTGGAGGGAGGTCGGGGTCGAGGAGCGGGAGGCCAACGAGCACCTGATCGCGGATCGAGTCGGGGCGCTGTGCTGGCTCGGCAACCAGACGTCGTTCGAGATCCACGCCTGGACGTCGCGCATCGAGGACCCGATGACGCCGACCTTCGCGCTCATCGACATCGACCCCGGGACGAAGACGACGTGGGACGAGACCCTCCAGCTCGCGAGGCTCTACCGGACCGCGCTGGAGCACCTGGGCGTTCGCGGCTACCCGAAGACGACCGGCAAGCGCGGCATCCAGGTCTGGATCCCGATCGTCTCGAAGTACTCGTTCCGCGAGACGAGCGACTGGGTGGAGAGGCTGTCGCGCGCGATCGGCGGCACGGTGCCGGAGCTCGTGTCCTGGGAGTGGGCCAAGGCCAGCCGCGGCGGCAAGGCCCGGCTCGACTACACCCAGAACACGTACATCAAGACCCTCGTCGCGCCGTACTCCGTCCGGCCCGCGGACGGTGCGCCGGTGTCCGCGCCGATCTTCTGGGCCGAGCTCGACGACCCCGAGCTGCGCAGCGATCGATGGACCATCCGGACGATCGTCGATCGGGTCGCGGAGAAGGGCGACCTCTTCGCGGGCGCGCAGACCGACGCGCAGGAGCTGCCGGCGCTCTAGGCGAGCTCCGTGCGCCGCGTGCTCGGCTAGACGAGCGGGCGGACCTCGGCGACGAAGCGCTCCATGGCCTCCGCGAGGGCAGGGCCGTCACGTGGCGGGAAGGCCAGCGCGAGGTGGTCCACGCCGAGGGCGGCGTACTCGCGGATCCCTGCCGCCACCTCCTCCGCCGAGCCGTGGAGCGTGTAGAAGGACTCCGCGCCGGCCCCGAGCTCCACGCGCACGCGTGCGGAGAGCCGCGGCATCGGCCGGCCGGCGGCTTCGGCCGCGGCCCGGATCACGGGGATGCGCGGCGCGTAGCTGGACGGGCTCGTCGCGGACGAGTGATACCCGTCGGCGAGCCGGCCCACGCGCCGAAGGGCGCGCTCGTCGCGGGCGCCGATCCAGATCGGAAGGTCGCCGCCCTGGTCCGGCAGCGGTCCGAAGACGAAGTCGGCGAACTGGAAGAAGCGGCCCTCGAACGGCGTGGTGTTCCCCGACCACAGGTGGCGGCAGAGGTTGATCGTCTCCTCCAGGTACGCGCCGCGGACCTCGAACCTCGCGTCCGCGCCCACGCTCGCGAACTCGTGCCGGTTCCAGCCCACGCCGAAGCCCGCGATGAGCCGCCCGCGGGAGAGCACGTCCACGGTCGCGAGCTGCTTCGCGAGGAGGACCGACTCGCGCATCGGCACGACGATCACGCTCGCCCCGAGGCGCACGGTGTCGTTGCGCGCGGCGGCCCACGCCAGCGTGGTGACCGCCTCGTAGATCCGGCCGTAGTCATCCGCCGCGTCGTGGCCGACGAGGATGTGATCGGTCGTCCACACGTCGGTGAAGCCGTGCTTCGCGGCGAGGTCGATGGCCGCTTCCATGCCGGCGAGGCTCGCATCGTCGCCGAGGGAGGGGAGAACGAGTCCGTAGTCCATCGTGCGGCAGCGTAGGGCACGCGGTCGACCGTGCGCAGCCGCGCATCCTTCGTTTCGCAACCCTAACCTTTCCGTAAACGGCAAGGTTGCGGTAGGATACGCAGGTGACCGTCGAGACACCCACCCGCCACGCTCCGGAAGAGGCGCTGCTCCGGATCCAGGCCGTTGCGGACCAGGTCGGGCTGACGCCGCGCTCGATTCGCTACTACGAGGAGATCGGGCTCATCGAGCCCGCGGCGCGCTCGGATGGGGCCTACCGGCTGTACGACGCGGACGACGTGGCCCGCCTGCGTTTCATCAAGGCCCTTCGTGACGAGACGGGCTTCAGCCTCGCGGAGATCGGCAACCTGCTCGAGGACGAGACCGCCCGGGTCAGCATCGCAGCGCGCTTCCGTGCCAGCTCTGACACGACCGAGCGCCGCGCGCTCCTCAACGAGGGGATTGCGCGCATCGACGGCCAGGTCAGGACGCTGCGCGCCAAGATCGCGCGGATCGACGAGATGATCGTCGCGGCGGAAGGACGGCGCGCCCACCTCGAGGCCCATCTGGCCGAGCTCGAGCCCAATGCCACCGTCCGGGCCCACCCTGAGCGCGCCGGGTGACCGCCGTCACCCCACAGCCGGCCGGCGGGAGCGTCGCCGGCGGTCCCGGCGGCGCCTTCGGCACCCAGCTCGGCGGCGCTCGCGCCTTCCGCCATCGCAACTACCGGTTGTTCTTCACCGGCCAGCTGATCTCGCTGGTCGGCACGTGGATGATGACCGTCGCCCAGAGCTGGCTGATCCTGGAGCTGACCGGCGACCCGCTGCTCCTGGGCGCCGTCGCAGCCGCGCAGTTCGGGCCGGTGCTCGTGCTCGGCCTGTTCGGTGGCCTGATCGCCGACGCGCTGCCGAAGCGCCGAACCCTGATTGCCACCCAGGTCTGGCCGCTCGTGCTCGGCCTCGTCATGTCGGCGCTCGTCTTCACGCACACGGTGGAGGTCTGGCACGTCCTGGTGATCGCGTTCCTGCTGGGTTGCCGGAACGCGGTCGACATGCCCACGCGCCAGGCCTTCGTCGTCGAGATGGTCGGCAGGGAGGATGTCGGCAACGCCGTCGCCTACAACTCGGCCATGTTCAACGCGGCGCGCGTCATCGGGCCCGCGGTGGGCGGCCTGACGATCGGCGCCCTCGGCGTCGGGCCGGCCTTCCTGGCCGACGCGCTCAGCTACGTCGCGGTCGTCGCGGCCTACCTGATGATGCGGGACGACGAGCTCCACACCCGGCCGATGATCGACCGACCGGCGTCCGTCGGCGCCGTCTTCACCAACCTTGCCGAGGGGCTCAGCTACGTGCGACGGACACCGATCGTCCTCGCGGCGATCTCCGTCGTGGCCCTCGTGTCGACCTTCGGTATGAACTTCACGGTCGTGATCCCGCCGTACGCGCAGGACGTGCTCCACACCGACGCGGCGGGCTACGGCTTCCTGATGTCGATGGTCGGCATCGGGTCAGTCCTCTCGGCCCTGGCGATCGCCTTCACCGGCAGGACGACGCCGATCGTCATCGGGGTCGGTGCCGTGACGCTCGCCCTTGGAGAGATCGTCCTCGCCGCTTCGAGCTCCTTCGCCATGAGCCTCGTCGCGATGTTCTTCGTCGGCGTCGGCGGCATCTCCATGGCGGCCACGGCGAACACGGTCGTTCAGCTGGCGGTGCCCGACCGGCTGCGCGGGCGGGTCATGAGCGTCTACACGACGGTCTTCGCCGGCTCGACCCCGATCGGCGGGCTCGCGACCGGCGCCATCGCCTCGGCTGCCGGCGTGCCCTTCGCCATCGGGCTCGGGGCGGTGCTGAGCCTCGGGACGGGCGTCCTCGGCATCACCTGGCTTCGCAAGCGCCCGCTGCCCAAGCTCCATCACGGCACCGCGGCGCGTGTCCCTACGACGCCGGCGATTCCGACATCGGGCCCTTCGCCGGCGCCCACGGCAGCGCGAGCAGCCCCAGCAGCGGCTCCCCGGTCGACTGGGCCAGGCTGAGCCGGCCGTCCGGCGAGCGCTCCAGGACGATCTCGACGCTGTCGTCCCCAGGATGGTTGGGGTCGTAGATGCCGAGCGTCACGCGGTCCGAGGTCGTCGCATATCGGTAGGCGAGGACCTGGTGGCCCATCCCGACCGCGAGCGGGTTCCAGCCGTGCCGTCGCACCAGGCCGACCATTGCCAGCCGGCCGCCATCGATCTCGCTGCGGATCGCCGGCAAGGCACGGCGAATCGAGTCGCGAAGCAGCCGTTCCGGGCTCAGCAGCGCCGAGGCGATCCAGAAGCGCAGGGGCACGGACCAGAGCGTCCCGAACGACGCGAACTGCCGATCGACGATCTCCTCGAACAGCGGCGTGAACGGCGCGGGCGCAGACGCTGTCGCGAGCGACGCCGGACGCGCGTCACCACGCTCGAATCGATCGCGCACCGCGAAGACCATCCCGCCGCACAGCCCCAGTGCCGCGTTGCCGATCCCGATCTCGACCAGGCCGAGGCTCCAATGCCGGGCAGCCGTCCGGGGCCACGAGTTCGAGAACGCGAAACCGTGGGTCGAAGGGAGAAATCCCGGGACCTGGTTTGTCGCCATGTGCGGCCGCCGAATCAGGCCGAGCGGCCGAGGACGCCGCGGCGCAGCTCCATCGCGGCGTCGAACTCGAGGCCCCGGTCCCAGACCCGGTTGAAGGCCAGCTTGAGGGTCTGGGCCAGCGCCGGATGCTCGACGACCATGATCGTCAGGTCCTCGCTGCCCGCCATCGGATCCTGCATCCCGAAGAGCACGGTGGCCTCGTCGATGATCACGAGCTTGAGGGGCACGTGCTCGACGAATCGCGCCTCCTCGCCAGCATCGATGAAGCGCTTGATGCCGCGCGCCATGGCGTCGTCGTCGAGGACGTCGAGCTCGTAGACGCTGCGAGCGACGTGGCTCCGCGCCACCTTGATGCCTTCGACGTTCTCCTGCGGCGGCGTCGCGTAGGGCGGCTTGGTGAAGACCAGGATCTCCCGCTTCACGCTGCCCTGGAGCTCGACGAAGCGCTCGTTGATCGCGCCGCGGTCGCGGAGGACCTCGATGTACTCGAGCGGGTCGCTGTGGGCCTGGCCGGCCTGGAACTCCGGGCCGAGCCGGCCGATCACGTCGTTCGCATCGCGCTCGAGCGCGGTCATCGCCTGGCGCCGTCCGGTCACCAGCCGCTCGACGGCGAGGTCCGGCGCGAGGGCCGCGTACTTCACGACCGTCCCCGGTCGCGCGGAGGCGAGGCCCTTCTCGACCAGGCTCGCCAGGACGTCGTAGATGCGCTGCCGGGGCAGGCCGGCGGTGCGGGCGATCTGTGCCGCCGTGAACGAGTCGCGCCGGACGAGGGTGACGTAGGCGCGCGCCTCGTACGTCGTCAGGCCGAGCCGCACCAGACGCTCGACGGTCCCGGGGTCTTCCACGAACGGAACATACAGCACGGTCCGTCGTGGCAGGTGCGTGCGCCCGGTGCAGACCAGTCGGACGATTCCGGAGCCTGACGGGATCGGGGCTAGGCTTGGTCGCGATGTCGGCACTCCACCCGCCAGCCTCGAGATGACGTCCCCGAAGGCGCCGGTCGAGGCGACCAGCCACACGAACAGGTACACGAATCGGCTCGCGGGCGAGACCAGTCCCTACCTGCTGCAGCACGCCCACAACCCGGTCGACTGGTTCCCGTGGGGACCGGACGCCCTGGCGCGCGCGAAGCTGCTCGACCGCCCGATCTTCCTGTCCATCGGCTACGCGGCGTGCCATTGGTGCCACGTCATGGAGCGCGAGTCGTTCGAGGACGAGACGACCGCCGCGTACCTGAACAGCCGGTTCATCGCGATCAAGGTCGATCGCGAGGAGCGACCCGACCTCGACCAGATCTACATGGGCGCCGTGCAGGCGATGACCGGCGGCGGGGGCTGGCCGATGTCCGTGTTCCTCACGCCGGACGGCCGGCCCTTCTACGGCGGGACGTACTTCCCGAAGGCGACCGGCCATGGCCTGCCGAGCTTCCGCCAGGTTCTCGAGGGCATCGACCACGCCTGGCGGACCCAGCGGGGCGAGCTCGAGGAGGCGGGCGCGCGGCTTGTCGGGCAGCTGGCGGCACAGGCCAGGAACGCGGCGGGGCCGGCGCCGCAGCCGGACCTCCTCGATATCGCGGTGGCCCTGATCGAGCAGTCATTCGACGCCCGGAACGGTGGCTGGGGCGGGGCGCCCAAGTTCCCGCAGCCGATGACGATCGAGTTCCTGCTCCGTCGTGCGGCAGCCGGCGACCGACGCGCGCTGCCGATGGCGCGCAGGACGCTCGACAGGATGGCCGACGGCGGCATCCGGGACCAGCTCGGCGGCGGCTTCCACCGCTACGCGACCGACCCCGTCTGGCTCGTGCCGCACTTCGAGCAGATGCTCTACGACAACGCCCAGCTGGCGCGCGTCTACCTCCACACCTGGGCGCTCACCGGCGAGGAGCGCTACGCCACCGTGGCCACCGGCACCCTCACGTACATCCTCCGTCGCCTGACCACGGACGGGGGTGCGTTCGCCTCGAGCGAGGATGCCGACACGAACGGCGAGGAGGGCGCGACGTTCACGTGGCGCGCCGAGGAGATCCGGGACGTGCTCGGTGACGACGCGGCCCTGTTCTCGAGCGCCTACGGCGTGACGGATGCGGGCAACTGGGAGGGCGTCACGATCCTGTCGCGCGTCCGCCAGGCGCCGGACCTCGCCAGGCTCCACGGGATCACGGCCGCGGAGGTGGAGCAGCGCCTGGAGCGGGCTCGGACCAGCCTCCTCCTCCACCGAGACCGGCGGCCCCAGCCCGCGAGGGACGACAAGGCGCTTGCCTCGTGGAACGGGCTCGCCATCGCCGCGCTCGCGGACGGTGCGCGACTCCTGGACCTCGCCGGCTTCGACGGCCTCGCCGGCCGGTACCGGAGTGCCGCGACCCGCGCGGCGGACGCGGTCCTCGGCGGGCTGCTCGGCGGGGACGGGCGGCTCGGACGCTCGTGGAAGGACGGCCGTGCAACGGGGCAGGGCGTCCTCGAGGACTACGCGAATCTCGCCGACGGGCTGCTCGCGCTCTACGAGGCGACGTTCGACGAACGCTGGTTCACGACGGCGCGCGCGCTCGCGGACGCAATCCTGGAGCGGTTCGTGGATCCCGATGGTGGGTTCTTCGACACCGCCAGCGACCACGAGCGGCTCGTCACTCGCCCCAAGGACACGCAGGACAACGCGACGCCGTCCGGCAGCGCAGCGGCGACCCTGCTGCTCCTGCGCCTGGCCGCGCTCACGGGCGACGCGCGCTACCGCGAGACGGCCGAGCGAGCCCTCACGACGATCACGCCGTACACGGCGCGCTACCCGACCGCGTTCGCGATGTGGCTCCAGGCCATCGACCTCGCCCTCGCCCCCGTGGCCGAGGTGGCGATCGTCGGCGATCCGAAGGACGAGGCCACGCAAGCGTTGCTCCGCGAGGCGCAGTCCGGCTACGTCCCGAACCGCGTCGTCGCGCAGGCGCCGACCGACGCCGCCGCTGCCGCGAGCGCCATCCCGCTCCTGCGCGACCGGACGCTCGTCCGCGGGAAGCCGGCCGCGTACGTCTGCCGCGGGTTCGCGTGCCGCCTGCCGGTGACCGATCCGGAGGCGCTGCGGGAGCAGCTCGCGGAGGTCACGGCGGCCGTCTAGAGTCGCGCCGATGAAGGTCTACATCTCGGTCGACATGGAGGGCATCGGCGGCATCAGCCACAGCGCCCCGACGGAGCGCGGGGATGCCGGCTACCCGGCTGCCGTGGCGCTGATGGTCGGCGAGGCCAACGCCGCGATCGAGGGCGCCTTCGCGGGCGGAGCCACCGAGGTCCTCGTCAACGACAGCCACGGCCAGATGTTCAACCTGACGCCGGAGGACCTGGACCCGCGGGCGACGCTCCTCCAGGGCCAGAAGCCCTGGTCGATGGTCGCGGGAGCGGGACCCGACGCGGGCTTCGGGGTCGCGCTGTTCGTGGGGTATCACACCCGTGCCGGCCATCCCACCGGCACCATCGCCCACACGTACAGCAGCGCGCCGACGCTGACGTCGCTGAACGGCACGCCGGTCAACGAGGCGGGGATCAACGCCCTGCCGCTCGGGGCCTGGGGCGTCCCCGTCGGGCTGGTCTGTGGCGACGACCAGCTCGCGATCGAGACGGAAGCGTGGTTCCCGTGGGCGGAGAGCGTCGTCGTCAAGACGGCAGTCAGCCGGCGCGCGGCCCTTTCCGTCCACCCCAGCGTGGCCCGCGAGCGAGTTCGCGCCGGCGCGGAGCGGGCGGTTCGCCGGGCGGCCGCGGGGGAGCTGGAGCTGTTCGATCCGGGGCGCCCGATCGTCCTCGAGGCCGAGTACCGGCACGCGCTGGAAGCGGACTACGCGGCCCTCGTGCCCGGCACGGAGCGGTACGGCGACCGCGGCGTCCGCGTCACGACCGACGACCCGATCGTCGCGTACAAGGCGTTCCTCGCCGGCGTCCGCCTGGCCGGCCTCGCCGCGTAGCGCTGGCTGGGTCGGCCCCCGGGCCGATTTGTTCCCTGCCAGAAATGAATGCCGGCCCCAAGGCGGGCCGCAGCGCTCGATTCGTCTGGCAGGCGGCCGATTGTTCTCTGTCCGGAATGAATGCCGGCCCCAAGGCGGGCCTCAGCGCTCGATTCGTCTGGCAGGCGGCCGATTTGTTCTCTGTCAGGAATGAACGTCGGCCCCAAGACGCACTCGGCGCACGGATCCGGGACAAACCCGCCGATTTGTTCTCTGTCAGGAATAGATCGACGCCCAGGCGGGCCGGTGGCTTGGGCCCAGCCGCGGACTGGTGGATCTCAGGCCGACTTCGTCTCGTCCCTCGCGGGTTCCGCGGGATCGTCGTCGGCCCGAACCTTGTTGATCTCCTCGCGGGCCTCGCGCACGCCCTGCCCGAACATCCGCCCGATCTGGGGGAGCGTCTTCGGGCCGCGCAGGATCACCACGATGATCAGCACGACGATCAGCACGAGCAACAGGTCGTTCACGCTCGGGATGGTACGCCGTGGCGTGCCCGCCACATCTGACGCCCGCTTGACACCGGCTAGATACAACCGTATGGTTGTATAATTGCAGGTAGCCCCACCCGACTTCGACCGCATGTTCGGCGCCCTCGCGGACGCCACCCGGCGCGACATCGTCCGCCGGGCGATCGACGGCGAGCAGGGGATCCTCGAGCTGGCGGGTCACTACCCGATGAGCTTCGCGGCGGTCCAGAAGCACGTCGCGATTCTCGAGCGGGCGGGCCTCGTCACGAAGGAGCGCATCGGGCGCCGCAAGGTCGTCCGCGCGAACCTCGAGGGCGTGCTGATGGTTCGGCGCCTGCTCGACCGCTACGAGGAGCTGTGGCGCAGCCGGATCGGCCGGATGGCCGACCTGCTCGCCGATGATGCGCCGCCGGCGCAGAAGGAGATCGATCGATGACCGTGACCGCCGTCCGCAAGGACGCCGACAAGCTGACGATGACCCTCGACGCCGAGTTCGAGGCGACGCCCGAGCGCGTCTGGCAGCTCTGGGCCGACCCGCGCCAGCTCGAGCGCTGGTGGGGGCCGCCGGCCTACCCAGCGACCTTCACCGCGCTGGACCTGCGCCCCGGCGGCCGTGCCTCGTACTTCATGACCGGGCCGGAAGGGGTCGTCACGCCGCAGGGGTACTGGGAGATCGTCAGCGTCGACCCGCCGCGGCGCATCGAGATGCTCGACGGGTTCGCGAACGCTGACGGCACCCCTGACCCGGACATGCCGGGCCCCGGCGGCATGAACGTGACGATCGAGCCGATCGGCGACGGCCGCACGCGCATGTCGATCGAGAGCATCTTCCCGGACCAGGCCGCGATGGAGCAGCTGCTGGCGATGGGCCAGGAGGAGGGGATGACCCAGGCGGTCGGGCAGATCGATGCGATCCTCGCCGAGGACGCAACGCCCGCCTCCGCTCGCTGAGCGACCATCCAGCCCGACGTGGCCCGACGTGACCCGACGCGACCCGACGTGACCCGACGCGACCCGACGTGGCCCGACGTGATCCACCAGCGAACGAACCCCCAACCGAGGAGCACCGCACATGACGACCTCCACCGCCGAGCCCGTCACGAAGACGCTTGACGTTCCCGGCGCCACGCTGACCTACGACGTCCGAACGAGCGACAGGACCACGGAGCCGCCGCTCATCCTGATCGGCTCGCCCGCGGGCGCGGGTGGCTTCGCCTCGCTCGCGTCGCACTTTCCGGATCGCACGATCGTGACGTTCGACCCGAGGAACAATGGCGAGCGGAGCCCCGCCGACGATCCGAGCACGCCGATCACACCTGATGTCCAGGCGGACGACGCCCACCGCGTCATCGAGGCGATCGGCGGCGGCCCGGTCGACATGTTTGCGAGCAGCGGTGGGTCGATCGTGGCCCTCGCCCTCGTCGCACAGCATCCCGGAGAAGTCAGAACGCTCGTGGCTCACGAGCCGCCGTTGGCATCCCTCGTGCCGGATCGCGAACATGCCCTCGCGGCTACCCGGGCGATCTACGACGCCTACCAGGCAAATGGCGCAGGGGCGGGGATGGGCAAGTTCATGCAGGTCGTCATGCATGGCGGCCCGTTCACCCCGGAGGTCGTGGCGGCGCCGGGCTTGGATCCGGCGATGTTCGGCATGCCGACCGAGGACGATGGCGAGCGCAACGACCTGATGCTGGCGCACCAGATGCGGTACCTGGTCACCTACGAGCCGGACTTCGAGGCGCTCAAGCGAGCGCCCACACGGATCGTCATGGCCATCGGTGAGGACTCAAACGGCAACCTCGCCCAGCGCGGCGGCGAGGCCGCGGCGGAACGACTCGGGAGCGAGGTCGTCCGCTTCCCGGGCGACCACGGCGGGTTCATGGGCGGCGAGTACGGCCAGCCGCCCGGCAAGCCCGTGGAGTTCGCCGCGAAGCTGCGCGAAGTGCTCGAGCAGCCGAGCGCGTAGCTCCTGGGTCACCCGCGCCAATCATTCGCGCCCGCCGGCATCGCCGGCGGGCGCATCCGATTCCGCGGGCTATCGTTCGCTCGTGGCCCTGCCGGATCCGCTGCTCGTCTACGGCCCGCGCTCGGTCTCCTATGACTTCGGGCCTGCGCATCCGCTGACGCCGCGACGCTTCGGACCCGGAATCTCGCTGCTGGAGAGCCTCGGGGCCGTGCCGGGTCTCGCTCCGGAGCCCGCCTCCGACGAGGAGCTGGGCTGGATCCACGACGCGGCCTACATCGACGCGGTCAAGGCCTTCTCGATGTTCCCGGACGGGACGGCGCGCGCGGGCATCGGGCCCGGCGACACGCCGGCGTTCGCCGGCATGCACGAGGCCTCCGCGGCGGTCGCGGGCGGCTCGCTTCGCGCGATGGAGGCGATCCTGCGCGGCGACGTCCTGCACGCCTTCCATCCCGGGGGCGGGCTGCATCACGCGATGCGCCGCCGCGCGGGCGGCTTCTGCGTGTACGACGACCCGGCGCTCGCGATCGCGCGGGCCCGGCGCGACGGGCTGCGCGTGCTGTACATCGACCTGGACGTCCACCACGGCGACGGGGTCCAGATGATCCATTGGGACGATCCCGAGGTGATGACCGTCTCGATCCACGAGTCCGGCCACGCGCTGTTCCCCGGGACGGGCTTCGCCAATGAGCTCGGCGGGACCGGCGCGGAAGGCACGGCGGTGAACATCCCGCTGGATCCCGGGACCGGCGAGATCGGCTGGCTGGAGGCGCTCCAGATGGCGCTCCCGGAGCTGGCCTCCGCGTTCCGCCCGGAGATCCTCGTCTCCCAGCACGGCGCGGACTCGCACGCCTTCGACCCGCTGGCCCACCTCATGGTCACGACGACGGCGATGGGCCGCGCCGCGCGCCTGGTCGACTCGCTGGCGCACCAGCACGCAGGAGGTCGCTGGCTGGCGACGGGCGGGGGCGGCTACGACGTCTACCGCGTGGTGCCTCGTGCGTGGGCCCACGTCTGGCTCGCGCAGTCGCATTCCGCGGCCAACGGGGACCTGTCGCCGGCGTGGACGGCACGCTGGGCGGACGACGCGGAGCGCTACGGCCAAGCGCCGCCGCCCGCGACCCTGGACGATCTCGAGAACGCGGGCCTGCCCTACCGGCCCCCGCAGGAGCATGCCGACGCCCGGGCCGCCGACATCGCGCGCCGGTCTGCAGAGCTTGCCCTGGGCGCGCTCCGACTGCGCGGCGCGCTCGGCTGAGAAGGTCACCAACCGCCCGAAAAGACGCCGACCGCCCAATCCCTTCGGACCGGGCGGTCGGTGGAGCAAGGGAGGCCGATGTCGGTGCAGGTCGGCTTCCCGCTGGGCTCCGTTGCGCTTCAGCTCGTGATGGGCGCGGGCGTCGACGCGACCGGCGTCGTCGTGACGCGAGCGTGCCATGGGACGCCGAGGCGCGGGAGGAGCCAGCGGTCGACGCCGTACCAGCCGGCGACTCGCCAGGCCAGCATGAGGCCGATGGCGAGCGTGAACAGGACCGGGTTCGTCGACGCCGAGCCCGCGAGCAGGAACGACATGTTCATGAAGGCCCCGAAGAACGCCGCGAAGCCGGTCATGATCCCGAAGATCAGGCCGACGCCGACCGCGATCTCGCCGAACACGATCAGGTAGCCGAACCAGGTCTGGGCGTTGTTCGCGATGAGGAAGTTCAGGAAGTCGCGGTACCACTCGAAGGAGATGGCCGCGCGGCCCGGGGCCTCAGGGATCGCAACCGCGTTGGTCCAGTAGCCGAGCAGCGCCCCGCCGCCGTCGAGCCAGCCGGCTCCGACGTCCTTGCCGGCCGGGAACAGCTTGTGCAGGCCGGCCTCGAGGAACGAGAACCCGACGAAGAGGCGCACCGGCAGCCACAGCAGGCCGGCGCGGCTGTTGGCGAACAGGAACCGCGCGAAGCCGGGACCCTCCACCTCGACCGTCGTCGCGCCCGGCGCGTTTCGGTCGGCGAGCAGGACCACGAAGATCACGATTGCGAGGACCCAGAACACGACCGACAGGATCGTGAAGGCGTCCTCGCTGGGCTCGAAGGCGCTCAGCCCGAATGATTCGAGCGGGGCGGTGAGATACAGGACGATCGCCGCAGCGATCAGTCCCAGCCAGACCACGTATCGACGCAATGCCGACATCCTTTGCACTCCCTTCTCCATGGACGGCTCAATGTCCGACGCCATTGTCTCGCCGCTGCGGAATGGCTCCGAGGGTCAAACGGCCCGTCCGGGTCGGGACGTCCAGCCTTGCCGCCGGGACGTCCAGCCCTGCCGCGGGCCGCCCAGGCCCGGCATCGAACATCCGTGCGAAACCGTGCGTGCAGAGTAGAATTTCGGGTCCCGTGAGCCCGACCATCGCCGCCGACCCGCTCGCGCCGTTCTCGCCTGCCGTCCGGGCCTGGTTCGAGTCGGCCTTCGAGGCGCCGACGGCGGCCCAGACGGGCGGCTGGGCGTCCATCTCGACCGGCCGGCACACGCTCATCCACGCGCCCACCGGGAGCGGCAAGACCCTCGCCGCGTTCCTGTGGTGCCTGGACCGGCTGTCGAGGGAACCCTCGCCACCGCCCTCCCGCGAGCAGCCGGGGAGCGTCCGCGTGCTCTACGTCTCACCGCTCAAGGCGCTGACCTACGACGTGGAGCGGAACCTCCGGGCGCCGCTGCATGGAATCGCGCTCGCGGCCCAGCGGCTGGGCGAGCCGGAGCCCCGGATCACGGTGGCCGGACGGACCGGCGACACGCCCCAGGAGCAGCGGCGCGAGCTCGCGAAGCACCCGCCGGACATCCTCGTGACGACCCCCGAGAGCCTGTACCTGATGCTCACCTCGGCGGCCCGCGAGGCGCTTCGCGGGGTCGAGACGGTCATCCTCGACGAAGTCCACGCGATCGCGGGCACGAAGCGCGGCGCACACCTGGCCATCTCGCTGGAGCGCCTCGAGCGCCTGCGCGCGGAGGACGCGAAGCCCCTCCAGCGGATCGGGCTGTCGGCCACGCAGCGCCCGCTGGACACGATCGCGCGGTTCCTCGGCGGCGTCGGGCCCGGGCGAACGGTGGAGATCGTCGATGCCGGGAGCCGCAAGGCGCTCGAGCTCGAGGTCGTGGTCCCGGTCGAGGACATGGCCAAGCTCGGCGCGGTGCTCCCGCCGGATCAGCAGCCCGGCGGGCCCGTGGCGTTCGGCGACATGCGATCGAGCATCTGGCCCGCGATCCACCCGCGGCTGCTCGAGCTGATCAAGGCTCACCGCTCCACCATCGTCTTCACGAACTCGCGCCGCCTCGCAGAGCGCCTCGCGCAGCGCCTGAACGAGCTCGCCGGGGAGGAGCTGGTCCTGGCGCACCACGGCTCCATCGCCCGCGAGCAGCGGCTCCGGATCGAGGAGGACCTGAAGGCGGGGCGGATCCCCGCCCTGGTCGCGACGTCCTCGCTGGAGCTGGGCATCGACATGGGCGCGGTCGACCTGGTCGTCCTCGTCGAATCGCCGACGAGCGTCGCGTCCGGGCTGCAGCGAGTGGGTCGCGCCGGGCACCAGGTCGGCGAGCCATCGAAGGGCATCGTCTTCCCGAAGTTCCGTGGCGACCTCCTGGAGTCCGCGGTGGTCGTCAAGCGGATGCACGACGGGTCCATCGAGACGACCGTCATGCCCCGAAACCCGCTGGACGTCCTGGCCCAGCAGCTGGTCGCCATGGCGGTGATGGACCGCTGGACCGTCGCGGAGCTCCTGGAGCTCGTGACGAAGGCGGCACCATTCGAGACGCTGTCGCGCGAGGCGCTGGAGGCCGTGCTCGGGATGCTTGCGGGCGCGTATCCCTCGGACGAGTTCGCCGAGCTGAAGGCCCGGCTGACCTGGGATCGCGTGACCGACGTCGTCGAGGGGCGGCGCGACGCCCGCGTGGTCGCGGTCACGAGCGGCGGGACGATCCCGGATCGCGGGCTGTTCGGCGTCTTTCTCGCGGGCGAGGCAGGCACGCCCGGCCGGCGCGTCGGCGAGCTCGACGAGGAGATGGTCTACGAGCTCCGCGCCGGGATGCATGGCGACGTGATCGTCCTCGGCGCCTCCTCCTGGCGCGTGCTGGACATCACGCCGGACCGGGTGATCGTGGAGCCGTCGCCTGGCGTGCCCGGGAAGCTGCCGTTCTGGAAGGGCGACTCGATCGGGCGGCCGGTTGAGCTGGGGCGGGCGATCGGCGAGTTCCTGCGGGAGGCGGAGGCTGAGCTGGCGCGCGGGGAGCGTGGCTCGCGCTCGCTCACGGCGCGGCTCCGCGAGCAGCATGACCTCGACGAGCTCGCCGCTGCGAACCTCCTTGCGTACCTCGACGAGGAGCGGGACGTCGCGGGCGCGCTGCCCACGGACCGGCGGCTCATCGTCCAGCGCTTCCGCGACGAGCTCGGCGACTGGCGGCTGGTGATCCTCTCGCCCTACGGCGGCCGCGTGCATGCGCCGCTGACCCTCGCGATCGAGTCACGCTTACGGGAGCGCCTGGGCATCGAGGCGCAGACGATCTGGTCCGACGACGGCATCGCCGTGCGGCTCCCGGAGGGCGAGGGCGACGGCGATACCCGGCGCCTGGCGGAGATCGAGGCGCTGCTGTTCCCCGCGGCGGACGAGGTCGAGGACCTCGTCGTGGAGGCGGTCGGCGGCTCCGCGCTGTTCGCGTCGCGCTTCCGCGAGAACGCTGGGCGCGCGCTGCTCCTGCCTCGACGCCGCCCCGGCGCACGGACACCCCTGTGGCAGCAACGCCAGCGCGCCGCAGACCTGCTCCAGGTGGCGTCTCGCTACGGCTCCTTCCCGATCCTGGTCGAGACGTATCGCGAGGTCCTGTCCGACGTCTTCGACCTCGACGCGCTGCGCGAGGTGCTCGGCGGCATCGAGCGGCGCGAGATCGGCGTCCATTCGGTCGAGACCGCCAAGGCGTCGCCGTTCGCGTCGTCGCTGCTGTTCGACTACGTGGCCGCGTATATGTACGAGGGCGACGCGCCCCTCGCGGAGCGGCGCGCCGGCGCGCTGGCGCTGGACCGGGACCTGCTCCGCGAGCTGCTGGGCCAGGAGGAGCTCCGCGAGCTGCTGGACCCAGAGGCGCTCGCGGACCTCGAGCTGTCGCTCCAGGCGCTGACCGAGGAGCGCCAGGCGAACTCGTCGGAGCACCTCCACGACCTGCTCCGGCG
>DASTIE010000127.1:0-4074 GCA_035717865.1 Candidatus Limnocylindrales bacterium | reverse complement strand
TCCGTTTGACCCGCTCGCACCTCCGCCCGTATCGCTGGGAACAAACATCGCGATCTATATCGGGGCGGCTCTTTTTGGTGCATGCATCGTGGCTGCGGCGGTCCGCCCTTCCGGGAACCGCGCGTTGGAGTGGCCACCAATCGCAGCGCTGGGCCTGATCTCCTACGGAGTTTTCCTCTGGCATCAGAAGATGATCGACGTCGCCTCGGGGCGGCTCGCGGAGATGCCGAATGTGGTGTGGTTAGGGGCGGCAGCGCTCGCTTCGGTCGCGATTGCGGCTGCGAGCTTCTATCTCCTCGAGCGCCCAGTCATGGCAACCTCAACCGTTCGAAATCGGCTCTGGGTCAGGCATTTCCTCCTCAAGCAAACGGAGACTTGAGGCGGGTACTTGGAATGGGCGCAAAGGGCACCGAGGCAACGGATGACGCCAGGAGCTTCGAGCCCACCCGCGAGTCCGAGCCGGCAGGAAACCGCATAGCGAAGCGGTAACCGAATTCTCCGGGCCGGTAGCTCAGTTGGTCAGAGCAGCGGACTCATAATCCGTTGGACGGAGGTTCGAATCCTCCCCGGCCCATGGCGTGTCCCCGTGGCGCCGTCCCTCGGTAGCTTGAAGCCATGCTGATCTTCTCGATGAGCGTCTCGGTGGACGGCTTCATCAAGGACCGCAACGGCGAGTTCGAGTGGTCGGTCCCGAGCGAGGAGCTGTTTCTCTTCCACACCGAGGAGGTCCGTGAGCTCGGCGGCTTTCTCTGCGGCCGCAGGCTCTACGAGACGATGTTGGTGTGGGAGACCGATCCGTCGATGCGCGACACCGAGGCCGAGGCCGCATTCGCCGACATCTGGGGAGCGATCCCGAAGGTCGTCTTCAGCCGCACGCTCGACAGCGTTGAGGGCAACGCCCGGCTCGCCGAGGCGTCGGTGGCCGAGGAGGCCGCCGCGATGCTCGACCGCGACCGACAAGGACGTCGCGATCGGCGGGGCCGGACTGGCCGCTTCGGCGATCGAGCTCGGCCTCGTCGACGAGCTGCGCATGTTCCGCCATCCGATCGTGGTCGGCGGTGGCACCCCGTTCCTGCCGGCGGTGACCGAGAACATCCCGCTGGATCTGATCGAGACCAGGACGTCCGGCGATCGGGTGATCTTCGAGCGCTACCGCACTGTTCGCTAGCCCGTCGCGCCCCGTCAGATGCCGATCGCTTCGGCGATCGCCTCTGTGGTTCGGCGGGGATGCTCGAGGCCGGTGAGGTGGGCGGCGTCGGCTAGGACGACGGGCTCGCCGCAGTTCGGTAGGCGGCGGGCGAGCTCGCGGCAGGTGTCGACGACGGCCGGGATGTCGTGCTCGCCCCAGATGACCGTGGTCGGAGCGTCAATCCGCTCGAGGACGGACCAGGCGTCCCGGCCGCCGTTCTGCTCTTGCTCGGACTCGTCGGAGGCGAGCGCGATCGCGTTCATCTCCAGCGCCAGGTCGCGGATCGGTCCCGTGACCCGGCCCGGCGGTGCTGATGGGCCATCGAGCCAGAGGCGTACCTCGAGCTCGTTGATGCGATCGATGTCGCCGTCGTCCGCGGCCGCGTCGATCGCGTCGGAGATCTCGCGGGTCACGGGGTCAAGATCGTCGTCGCTGATCTCCGGGGCGCCGCTGACCGCCGGCGCGATCAGGACGAGCCCGGCCACTCGTTCGGGGACCGTCAATGCGAGGTCGAGCGAGATCAGCCCGCCCTGCGAGTTGCCGACGAGCCAGACGGGCTCGCCCGCTGCGATCGCTTCGAGGACGGAGATCAGGTCCTCCGCGGGGTCGAAGGTCGCCTTGGCCGGCGCCGTCTCACCGAATCCGCGGCGGTCGTAGGCGACGACGTCGGCGCCGCGTTCGTTCAGGAGCTTGCCCGCCTCCAGCCACGCGCGGCGGTCGGCGACGCCGGCGTGGAGTAGGACGACCTTCGGGCCGGCGCCCTCGTATCGCTCGAATGCGATCCCGACACCGTCAGGTCCGTCAATTCGCTCACCGGCGGGAGCCACGGCGGCCACCGTAGCCGACCCTCGGCCAGACACGAACGCCGAGGGCTGGGACAATCTCCGGCCGCGGGACCTCATGACCGACCTCCACCGTAGGTAGACCGTGAGCCGTCCCGCCCTGACCTTGGTGGCCGTTCTCGGCTTGGCGATCATCGTCGGCTGCGGAGGTGACGACGAAGCGACGACCTCGACCGGCTCGGCGGTTGCCGTGCCGGCTGGTGAGGTGATCCGCGGGCACCCCTACATGGGCATCGCTTGCCCCTACCCTGCCCCTGACGCCTTGGCGTGTGATCGGGTCGGCCTGTCCGTGAGGCTCACCGAGCCAGCCCATCGGGTGACCGCGACCCTCGGCGGCAGGCGGTTCGCGCTCGATGATCCCGCCTACAGCGGCAGGTTGCGGAATGGCGAGTCCTCCCGGTTCGCCGGGTACCTGCATCCCGCCGGTCTTCGCGAGCCGGGTCCCCTTCACGTGCTGGGGCACCGTCGACCTGGCCGCGACCGTTGGCTGGACAGCGCCCCGAGCAGGTTCCCGGTGACCCTGACCATCGAACGCAAGGACGGCGCTATGCAGATGACGAAGATCGACGTCTGGCTCGCGCCCGGCTGGGGTTAGCCGACGAGTCGACCCGCAGGGGGCGATGGGACGAATGGAGATGGCGCTCACTGCGCCGGCGACGGAAGTGAGCGCCACTCCTGGTTTCGTCAGATGCTCTCGACGACCTCGCCAACGTCGACGCTCTCGAGCGTGACCGCATCGGTGAGCATCTCGGGAACGCGGTCTGCGACGGACCGAGCCGCATCCTCGGACTCGAAGATGCCCATGCTCCGGCCCTTGCCGTCGATTCTGACCCAGTACGCGGCTACCAGGCCGGGCGCCTGCTTCACACCCGGCACGACGTTGTTTCGGAGATGGTCCGTGGCCGCTTCCCGGTCGTTGATGGTGACGCTGACTACTACTGCGTGCATGGAGCCCTCCTGTCTCTTTCAGGACGAACCTACATCCGGGACGGGGTGGGCGGCAACCTTTTTCGGGACGGTATTGTCAGGAGACTGGCACCCCGCCGGACCCCCGGAGCGGGAAGCGTCAGATAAGTACATCCCCTGGCACCCCTTGCCTATGCGGGGGCCCGACGTACCGCCCAAGTCCGATGGGGGCCAGCCACGAAAAGAGGGCTCGCAGCCGTGGGTAGGCGCATCGAGCAGCCGGACACGGCCCAGCCTGGGCCGTGTGACGAGCAGCTCGACCGCTGCTCGGGTCGTTTCTCGGCGCGTCCGAACCCGGCTCGGAGGCTCATACCGTCTGGACCGCCGTTCGATCGGCCACTGGGCTCGAGGCCAAGTGGGCGGTGATCGACCGTCTCGGCCTCCGCGAGGCGGCGTCAAGACATCTCGGCCATCTCAAGCGAGGCCAACCCCCAGCGCGGTGGACGACGGTGTGAGGTGCTAGGGGATCGGATTCCTGGCCTGGGCCGCTGAAATGACCGCTCTACTCAGACAGCCCGGCGTCCTTGCGGGCTCGTGCAGCATCGGTGTAGGTGCGAAAGCTGGATATCAACCCGTCGCGGAAACGCAGCACCCACGCAAGCTCCATCTCGACATCCGCGCCGCTGTCGTGCCCGCGTCCTCTAAGCCGGCCAGAGGTAAAGATGATCTCGTCATCGACCTGCGTGGGGTCATTATCCATTTCGACCGAGATGGCGTCCCAAATCTCGTCGGTTTCGGCAAAGAACTTGGCAACGCCGTCGCGTCCTCGATACGAGGTCCCCTCTACTGCAGCTCGCATCGGCACTACCTCGACATCAGGGGTCAGAAGTGCCGCGAACGCCTCGGCGTCGCGCCGATTGAAGGCATCAACGGCCCGCCAGCGGCCTCCATGTCCGCATCGGACATCCACTGCTGAGTATTTCGCACCAGGGGTGGGGCACAACCCCGATCCGTTGCGGTGGCTCGCCGGGCGCGGGCAGAAGGATCGGGTTCTTGACCCAGGCCGCTGAGGTGACCCAGCTACTCCGACAGTTGCTCGGCCCGCTCTCCCGCCTCGCCGTGCTTTTCGATGATCCA
>DASTIE010000126.1:0-6282 GCA_035717865.1 Candidatus Limnocylindrales bacterium | reverse complement strand
GGCGTGCGCGCGCACGCCGAGACGTGCCCCCACTACCTCGCGCTGACGGATGCGCGGTACGAAACGCCCCGGATCGACGAGGCCGCGAGGTACGTGATCTCGCCGCCGCTGCGATCGGCCGACGACCAGGAAGCGATGTGGTCCGGGGTGGCGGACGGCTCGCTCGATCTCGTCGCGACGGACCACGTCCCGGATCGACTCGGCGTCGAGAAGGCGGAGGCCTCGCGCGGCGTGCCGTTCGACCGGATCTCGAACGGCGCCCCCGGCATCGAGACGCTCCTCTCGATCGCGTACTCGGAGGGCGTCGCCAGGGGCCGGCTCACGCTCGAGCGGCTGGTCGACCTGCTCTCGACCACCCCGGCACGGCTGTTCGGACTCGACCGCAAGGGTGCGATCGAGGCCGGCCGCGACGCCGACGTCGTCCTGTTCGATCCGTCGGCTCGACGGACGCTGACGGCTGGATCGCTGCACCACACGTCCGACTACACGCCGTACGAAGGGTTCGAGCTCGCGGGCGCCGTCCGGTCGGTCTTCCAGCGCGGCCGCCCGGTCATCCGTGACGGCGCCTACGTCGGCACCCGCGGCGACGGCCGCTTCGTCGGACGCGCGACCGCCGGCGAGGGCTGAAAACCAGGTAGGCGGCCCCGCGCACCATGCCGCGGTGGAAGAAGCGGTGGGCCGCGCTAGGCCGTTGGCGGCGCGGGTGACGGCTCGTCGCGGACGAGCCGGCCGAAGGCGGTGTTCGCGGGGACACGGTTGTCGGCCTTGCGGCGTTCGCGAAGGTGCAGCCCGAGGTCGAACGCGGTCTTGAGGACGACGAACACGACGAGGGCGCCGATGGGCGCGCCGAGGGCCGCGACGAGGAATGCGCCGAAGATGATCGTCAGGTGGAGCACGACGACGCGGCCGTAGACGCCGGCCATCTGGCGGCTCGGGGACGCCGTCAGGTACTCGCCGCGGCCGACGTAGTTGAACAGGAACGATGCGCCGTGGCTCAGGAAGAGCGCGACCGCGCCGATGAGAACGGACGACCACACCACGTCGCCGAAGGCGCCCGACGCGGCCGGGCAGTCGATCGCGAAGCCGCTCGTGTCGAAGCAGAGGCGCGGCATGCCGGCGTCGGGGAATACGCCATTGCCGAAGAGCCCGCCGCCGGAGCCGCCGGCGAACATCGGGAGCGCGAACACGAAGATCCCGTGCACGAGCCAGAACAGGCCGTAGTGGATCGTGAAGAAGATCGACAATCCGAGCCTGCCGACCCGCGCCCCCGCGCTGCCCGGGGCTGCCGTGATCGCCGCCCGCGCGACGCGCGCCTGCTCCCATGCCTGCCGCAGCGCGGCGGCCTGCGCCGGGTTCCGCGTCGCGGAGAGCGCCGCCGACTCGGGGATCTCCGGCAAGGTCGGCACGAACGAGCCCTGCGCGAGGTTGATCTTGAAGATGTTCCAGAACCCGACGATGCCGTTCTCCAGCCAATACAGGACGAGGATCGTGATCAGGCTCCAGCCGAAGAACAGGACCCCGATCAGCGGGATCGTGTTGGCGATGAGGAGGAACGCGGCGGACCGGGTGGTCGCGGTTCGGCGATAGAGCTGGATGGCGCGGCCCAGCGTCTCGACGGTCATTTGAAGCGTCCGCTCGTCACGGCGCGCTCCTGAGGCGCTCGTACGCCGGAAGCGTCAGGAACTCCGTGAAGTCGTCGTCGAGCACGAGCTGGTCGAGGAGCTCCGCGGCAGCGATGCGGTGGCCGACGCCGGGCCCTGCTGCGTCGAGCGCGCGCAGCTCGTCTTCGCGGATCACGCCGTAGCGCTCGGCGGTGAGCGGGCGGCCGTCATCGAGCGGGACCGCCGCGGTTCGCCACTGCCAGAGCTGGGAGCGCGAGATCTCGGCCGTGGCCGCGTCCTCCATCAGGTTGTTGATCGCCGCGGCGCCGTTGCCGCCGAGCCAGGCTTCGAGGTACTGGATCGCGACCGACACGTTCAGGCGGGCCCCCGCTTCGGTGACCGCCCCGTCGTCGACCGCGAAGTCCAGGAGCGAGGCTGGGTCCCCCGGCACCTCCGCGCCCAGCGGCGCTTCGCCCACCCGCGCGCCGATCTGGTTCGCCCGTGAGCCCAGTACCGAGTCGAACACCTCGGTGGCGAGCGGCACGAGATCGGGGTGCGCGACCCAGGTCCCGTCGAACCCGTCGCGCGACTCGCGCTCCTTGTCCTCGCGGACCTTGCGCATGGCCACGTCATTCGCGGCCGCGTCCCGACGGGAGGGGATGAACGCTGCCATGCCGCCCATCGCGTGCGCGCCGCGCCGGTGGCAGGTCAGCACGAGCCGCTCCGTGTAGGCCCGCAGGAACTGGACCGTCATCGTCACGGAGGCGCGATCCGGGAGGACCGCCGGCCCCGGCAGCGCCGCGGCAGCCTCCGGGCTCCGGAACGTCTTGATGCACGAGAACAGGTAGTCCCAGCGGCCCGCGTTGAGCCCGGCGGAGTGCTCCCGGAGCTCGTACAGGATCTCCTCCATCTCGAAGGCCGCGTGAATCGTCTCGATCAGGACCGTCGCCCGGATGCTCCCGCGCGGAATCCCGAGGACTGCCTGCGCCTGCACGAACAGGTCGTTCCAGAGGCGGGCCTCGCGGTGGGACTGGAGCTTCGGCAGGTAGAAGTACGGCGCCGTTCCCCGTTCGATCCGCGCCCTGGCGTTCCAGAAGAGGTACATCGCGGCGTCGAAGATGCTCGCCGAGACAGGCTCGTCGTCCACGCGAACGTGCTGCTCGGTGAGGTGCCAGCCCCGGGGCCTGACCAGGAGCTGGGCGTGCCCGGGTCGGAGCCGGTAGGCCTTGCCCTCGGGCGAGTCAAACGCGAGGGTGCCGCGCACGGCGTCGCGGAGCGCGAGCTGCCCGCCCAGGACGTTCGCCCACGTGGGCGAGAGCGAGTCCTCGAAGTCGGCCATGAACGCGCGGGCGCCCGAGTTCAGCGCGTTGATGATCATCTTGGGCTCGGCGGGGCCGGTGATCTCCACGCGACGATCCGCCAGGTCCGGCGGCGGTTCGGCCACACGCCACGTCCGATCCGCGCGGATCGCGCCGGTCTCCGGCAGCAGGCCGAGCCGCCTGCCGCCGTCGATCTCCGCCTGGCGCTCGACCCGGCGCTCCAGCAGCGCGGTGCGTACCGGGTTGAAGGCGCGATGGAGCTGGGCGACGAAGTCGAGCGCATCGGGCGTGAGGATCTCCTCGGAGCCCGGGACGCGGGCCCCCACGACCGTGACCCCCTGCGGGAGCTGGTGGCGCCACGACATCCCCGGCCGAGCCCTCAGCCCTTCGTGCGGCGGCGGACGGTCGCGTCGATGAGGCCGTGCGGCTCGGTCGTCGACACGAACACCTCGTCCGGGTTGTCGAGCCCGAAGGGCAAGAGGTCGACCTTCCAGTGATGCAGGTTCGGGAGGATCATCCGGACCCAGTCGATCGATGGCTCGGCGTCCATCATCTCGCGCCCCATCACCCAGATCGACTCCTGGACGGACCGGCTGAAGTGCTCCGCGAACGAGTGCAGCAGCGATTCGGCGGCGCGATTCCACGCTCCGTCGAAGTCGAATCCAGGGTCGCCGGCGGCATCCGCGTCGTAGCCCCACGTCGCGCGGACCTTCGTGGCCATCAGCCGGTCGTCGACCTCCGCGAGCGTCGTGAAGCGGTCGCGGTCGAAGCCCGCGAACGCGGACTTCGTGGTCTTGAGGACCGTGAGGTCGTCCATCCCGCCGATGACCTCGACGCTGCCGGCGCGATCGATCGACACGGAGGCGAGACGCGCCAGCTCTCCCGATCGAACGAACGCGTCCGGGGCCTCGCCGTCCCTCGTGGCGACCCGGGCCCACGGGTGCTCGACGATGTCGATCATCGAACGTCCGCAGACGTCGTAGCCGATGAAGTGCCGCGCCAGCTCCAGCGCGAACGCCTCCGGCGAGCCCGTCAGGCGATCACGCGCGAGGGCGTAGACCGTGTTCTTCATCGTGTCGGTCGCGATCACGCCGGCGTTGTCGCCGTGGGTGTGGGCCGCGTCGAACTCGCCCTCGAGGGAGACGGCGACCGTCAGGTCGCGGACGTGGTGCTGGTCCGGGCCGCGGCGGACCGTGACCAGCCGGATCCGCGACTTGCCGTAGCGGTTCTCGCCGAGCTCGTAGCGATCGTCGTCGGTCACGTGGACACGGTACCGGACCGGTCACGCGCGATGTCGATGACCGCATCGAGCGCGCGGAAGAGCTCGTGCTCGCGCTCCTGCGTCAGGGCCGTCGCGAACCCGGGGATCAGGGCCGCGCGCGAGCGACCCGCCACGAAGACGCAGTAGTGGAAGCCGAAGCGGGCCTCGTACTCGCGGTTGAGGCGGTCCAGCTCGGCCGCGACGCGGTCTCGCTCCCGGGCCGCCTCGGAGGCGAGATTCGCCGCTGCCTCGGCCTCGTAGCCCTGCTCCCGGAACGACGTCGCGGACACGGATGCGGGCGGCGCGCCGAGCCTCGGATGGGCATCGATGAGCTCGACCTGGAGCGGCTCCGGCAGCAGCCGCGCGACACGCCGGGCCCCACGGAACAGCCCGTCGGCCGTGCCGAACGGGCGCGCCGCCGCGAGGCGCCACAGGAATCCCGGCGCGCCCTCGAACAGCGGCGCCATCGCGGCCACGAACTCCCGCGCCGGGGCAGCGTCCAGCTTCGCGACATCGAGCAGCGCGAGGTCGGACCCCTGCCGCTCGACGGTCATCGCTGGATCGTCACCAGCCGCCGGCGTCCCTGAGCAGGCGGTGGAGGACGCGCGCGGCGACGGCGCGGCGGTAGTCGGCGGTCGACCGGACATCGTCGATCGGCTGGAGCTCGCCGGCGAGCGCCTCGGCGGCGCGGTCCGCGACCTCCGGGGTGGGCCTCGCGCCCTCGAGGACTGCCTCGGTGGCCACGGCCCGGATCGGCGTCGCCGCCACGGACCCGAGCGCGACCCGGACGTCGGACCAGCCCGGCGCGCCGCGGTCCTGCCAGGCCAGCGCCACGACGACCTTCGAGATGGCCTGCGCCCGCCGCGTCCCGACCTTCCGGAATCGGAGCTCGCGCCCCTGCGGCAGCGGGAACCGCACCTGGAGGATGAGCTCGTCGGGCGCCAGCGCGGTCTTGCGATAGTCGACGAAGAAGTCCAGCGCGGAGACCTCCCGCTCGCCCCGCTGCCCGCCGACGAGGATCACCGCGTCGGCGGCGAGCAGGATCGGGAGCGTGTCCCCCGCCGGCGAGGCGTTCGCGATGTTGCCGCCGAGCGTGCCGCGGTTCTGGATCTGCGCGGCGCCGATCGTCGCCGCGGCCTCGACGAGCGCCGGCAGGTGCTCGCGGCACAGCGCCGAGCGCCGGATCTCCGTGTAGGTCGTGCGGGCGCCGAGGACCAGGCCGTCGGCCTCGAGGGCGATCCCGCGGAGCTCCTTGATCCGCGACAGGTCCAGCATCCGCTCCGGGAGGGGCCCCAGCTCGCCGGTGATCGCGACCATGAGGTCGGTGCCGCCCGCGATCGGCCGTGTCGCGCCGGCGGCAAGGTGCTCGTAGGCCTCGAACAGGTTGCGCGGCGTGTCGATGGGCGGCTCAGCCGGCATCAGGGCTGTCGTCGCTCCGGTGCAGGCTTCACTCGAGCGGTGTCGCGACGGCGGCGATCGCGTCGACGATCTTCGTGTAGCCGGTGCAGCGGCAGAGGTTGCCCGCGATCGCCTCGCGAATCGCGCCGTCGTCCGGGCCGCCGCCGCCGTCGAGGTAGGCGCGCGCCGCCATCAGCATCCCCGGCGTGCAGATCCCGCACTGCGCCGCGCCGTGGTCGAGGAACGCCTCCTGCAGGGCATCGAGCGAGCCTCGCTCGCGTGCCGCCAGTGACAGGCCCTCGACCGTGCGAACGATGCGCCCCTCGACCTGGCAGATCGGCACGAGGCAGGCATCGACGACCTGGCCGTCGAGCAGCACCGAGCAGGCCCCGCACTCGCCCTCGCCACAGCCCTCCTTGGTGCCCGTCAGCCCGAGGTCCTCGCGGAGGACGTCGAGGAGCCGGCGCATCCCGGGCGCGTCGACCTCGGCCGGGGCGCCGTTGACCAGGAACCGGTACGCGCTCACGCCGCCGCCTTGCCGGGTCCGACGCCAGACGCGCCCGGCTCGCTCCCGTGCAGCGCCGCGAGGATCTTCTCCGGGGTCGCGGGCAGGTCGTGGATCCAGACGCCCGTCGCGTCGTGGATCGCGGCGACGACCGCGGGCGCCCCGACGTCCATCGGCAGCTCGCCGACGCCCTTCGCG
>DASTIE010000125.1:0-2053 GCA_035717865.1 Candidatus Limnocylindrales bacterium | reverse complement strand
CGGCCACCCCGCCAGCTTAGGGCGCGGCCGGGACGCGGGCCGGCGGACGCGGGCCGGCGGGCGCGGGGCAGCGGGCCGCCGCAAGGGCGCAGAACGAGCCGGCGCCTGTCGGAGGCCGGACGCGAAGAGGGCGGCCCGGAGGCCGCCCTCTTGCATCACGTCATGTGGCGAAGCGCTACTCGCCGGGCTCGGCCGGCGGCGCCGGGTGGTCGCCGTCGCCGTCCTGCGGCTCGCTCTCGCCGCCCTCGGCGCCCACGCCGACCGGCGTCTTCGGCGGCACGCCGTCGAGCAGCGTCAGCTCGATCTCCGCGCCGTCGTGCTCCGGCCCCTGCGGGACGTCGGCGAGCACGATCTGGTTCGCCTTGAGCTCCGATCGCAGGACGAAGTCCGCGAGCGGGTCCTCGATGTAGCGCTGGATCGCCCGGCGCAGCGGGCGGGCGCCCATCGCCGGGTCCCAGCCCTTGTCGACCAGGAAGTCCCGCGCGTACTCGGTGAGCTCGAGCTGCAGCTCACGCTCGGCCAGCGAGCCCCGGATCCGCAGCAGCAGGAGGTCGACGATCTGCTTGATCTCGTCCTTCTGCAGCTTGTGGAAGACGATGACGTCGTCGATCCGGTTGAGGAACTCAGGCCGGAAGACCTTCTTGAGCTCGCCCATGATCCGGTTCTTCATGTCGTCGTACGTCAGCCCGGTCTCGTCGTCGGAGACGGCGAAGCCCAGCGGCGTGTTGCGCGCGATCTCGCTGGCCCCGATGTTCGAGGTCATGATCACGATCGCGTGCCGGAAGTCGACCGTGCGCCCCTGGGCGTCGGTCAGCCGGCCGTCCTCCAGGATCTGCAGGAGGATGTTGAACACGTCCGGATGGGCCTTCTCGATCTCGTCGAGCAGGAGCACCGAGTACGGCTTGCGGCGCACGGCCTCGGTGAGCTGGCCGCCCTCGTCGTAGCCGATGTAGCCCGGAGGCGAGCCCACGAGCCGCGACACGGCGTGCTTCTCCATGTACTCCGACATGTCGATGCGCACCATCGCGTCCTCGTCGCCGAACAGGAACTCGGCGAGCGTGCGCGCCAGCTCGGTCTTGCCGACGCCCGAGGGCCCCAGGAAGATGAACGAGCCGGTCGGCCGCTTCGGGTCCTTCAGGCCGGCGCGCGAGCGGCGGATCGCCTTCGAGATGACCTCGACGGCGGCCTGCTGGCCGATGACGCGCTTGTGGAGCTCTTCCTCCATGCGCATCAGCTTGGCCGTCTCGGCCTCGGTCAGCTTGAACACGGGGATGCCGGTCCACATCGAGACGATGTCGGCGATCTCCTCCTCGCCGATCGACGGACGCTCGCCGGACTCGCCCTGCTCCCACTGCTCCTCGAGCTCGCGCTTCTTGTTCGTCAGGCGCCGCTCCTTGTCGCGGAGGTTGGCGGCCTTCTCGAACTCCTGCGCCTCGATCGCCGACTCCTTCTCGCGGCGCGTCGTCTCGATCTCCTCCTCGAGGTCCCGGTACACGGGCGGGGAGGTCATCGACTTGATGCGCATGCGGGCGGCGGCCTCGTCGATGAGGTCGATCGCCTTGTCGGGCAGGAAGCGGTCGGAGATGTAGCGGTCGCTCAGCTCCGCCGCGGCCTCCAGCGACTCGTCGGTGATGTTGACCTTGTGGTGCGCCTCGTAGCGGTCGCGCAGGCCCTTGAGGATCTGCACGGTCTCCTCGGTCGACGGCGGGTCGACCCGGATCTGCTGGAAGCGGCGCTCCAGCGCGGCGTCGCGCTCGAGGTACTTGCGGTACTCGTCGAGCGTCGTCGCGCCGATCGTCTGCAGCTCCCCGCGCGCGAGGGCCGGCTTGAGGATCGAGGCGGCGTCGATCGCGCCCTCCGCGGCGCCCGCACCGACGAGGTTGTGGAGCTCGTCGATGAACAGGATGATGTCGCCGCGCTGGGTGATCTCCTTCATCACCTTCTTCAGGCGCTCCTCGAACTCGCCGCGGTACTTCGAGCCCGCGACCAGCGCGGCGAGGTCGAGCGTGTAGATCTGCTTGTTCTTGAGCAGCTCCGGCACGTCGCCGTTGGT
>DASTIE010000124.1:0-31511 GCA_035717865.1 Candidatus Limnocylindrales bacterium | reverse complement strand
TCTCATCTCGCGCATCTCCTTCCTGGCGGGTCGGATTCCTTGACCGCCCGCATGGTCCCCGTTTCGGGCGTTCCCGAGGTCGTCTTCAGGACGCGCGCCACAGCAGCCAGGCGTCGCGCATGCGCTGGGCCTGGCCCTCGGTGAACTCCGTGAGGCACGGGTCGTCCGAATAGTCCATGTAGTTGTGGACGGGATCGAGACCCTCCGCGGGGCAGGTGTCGCGCCCGACCTGGCAGCCGAAGGCCGCCGACTTCTCCGCCGGCGTGTCGGCCACGAAATCGCCGGTCTTGTTGCACTGCCCGAAGAACGTGTGCTCGAGGTTCAGCCAGTGGCCGGCCTCGTGGACGAGCGTGTCGCCCTCGTCATACAGGCCTTCGTAGTCGTCGGAGGCGCCCGGCACGGTCCGCCAGTCGATGACGATGCCGTCCAGGTACGCCTGGGCGGTGTCCGTGATCTCCGGCAGGTACGCCCAGCCGAGGTACGCGCCGCCGCTCGTCGTGTACACGTTGAGGACGTCGTCGCCACCCACCTTGAGCGCCTGCTTCATGGCGTGCTCCGCGCCGCCTGACTTCGAGGCGTACCACGTCGCGTTGTCGGTTCGATCGACGCCCGCAAGGGTGAACGAGAAGCCCGTGTCCGGGCCGCCGAAGCCGCCGCTGTAGGCGCGGTTCATCTGCGTGACCTGGGCCGCCAGCCTGGCGTTGGTCACGTCGCCGGTCGAACCGCTGGTGATGACGTGGAAGTAGATCGGCACGCTGACCGTCAGCGACGCCGGCGCCCGTCCCTTCGCGGACTTCGGCATGTCCGAGACGACCTGGCCCGTGTCCTTCTCGCGGACGTTGCCGCGGCTGTCCGCGATCCCGCCACGAGCCGTGATGGCCGGGGAATCCGGCGTGCAGGCCCACGAAGGGCTGCCTGACGCTCCGGTGAGACCCGGCGCCGCAAGGGCGGCTGCGGGAGTGACCTGGGCAAGACTGAGCACGACAGCGGACGCAAGCGTCCGGGCACGACGCAGGGAGCTCATCGACATCCTCCAGATCGGGGCAGGCCCCGGCCCCGGTGCGCGCGACTGTATCGCGGGTCGCGCCAACGCGACGACAACCGCGGTGACTCCCGGTGACGGCTTGCACCGAAGGAGGGGGCGACGTGGTCGGCGTGGCGCGCGGTCGCACCGCCGGCCCCCGACGGATCAGGGCGCGGGCGGGCTCTCGGTGGGGGGCGGGTCCGTGGGCGGCTCGGGCGGCGCGGTCGGTTCCGGCGTCGCCGTGGGCGCGGGGCTCGCCGTCGGAGCCGCTGTCGGTGCGTGCGTGGGCCCCGCGGTCGGCGATGGGGTCGGTGGCACCGGCACGCCGAGGAGCTTCGCGATGTCGGTGCGAATCTTCTGGATGATCGAGGGCGTGAGCCACTCGGGGTACGTGGGCGGGACGATGCGGAGGTGCTTCACGGACGCGTCGGCGGCCTTGCCGAAAAGCGTGACGAGGCTCGGCAGCGAGCTGCGCGGCAGGTCCGTCCAGGTGAAGCCTTTCGCGGCCCGGAACAGATCCGGGGCGTTCAGGATCGTGCTCGCGCCGATGTCCTCGCGGATCGCCAGCAGCAGCGTCTGCTGTCGCGACATGCGCGCGTAGTCGGAGCTGGAGTGGCGGCTCCGGGCATACGCCAGCGCGGTCCGGCCGTCGAAGTGCTGCCTGCCCGCCGGGATCGAGAGCTCGATGCGGCCCTTGACCGGGTCCGGGTAGCGCGGGTCGTAGAGGCTCGTCGGGACGTTGATGTCGATGCCACCCATCGCGTCGACGACCTTGATCACGCCCCACAGGTCCGCCACGAGCACGGCGTCGACCGGTCGACCGGTCAGCTCCGAGACGACCGACCGCACGGCGCCGATGCCCTCGACCGCGCCCGTGCCGGGCCAGCGTTCGGGATGCCGGATGGTGGCCTCCACGTAGAGCGCGTTGAGGAGGTCCCGGAAGCAGCCGCAGGACTCGGCGTCGCGGGCCTTGCCCGCTGGGAACGGCGCGTTGATGAGATTCCGCGGCAGGCCGATCATCGCGGTCTTGCCGGTGTTGACGTCGATCTCGACGAGGAGCATCACGTCCATCCGCCGGCTCCAGCGGTAGGGCCCGGCGTCGGAGCCCAGGAGCAGCAGGTCGAAGCGGCCGTCATTGCCCCACGGCACGGCGCCCGGGCGGTCCCACGGCACCGCGACGTTCAGGCCGGGCAGGTTGCCGGTGCCGGACGTGCCGGGCGGCCGCGTGGGCCCCGGCGTGCGGGTGGGACCAGGGGTCGCTGCGGGATCCGGGGAGGTGCTCGGCTCCGGGGACTCGAGATCGTCCTCCGGCGGGAGCGTCCAGTCCGGGTGCGACGTCTCGACAGCCGTCTCGGGCTCCTCGGCTGCCTCCGGCTCCGTGGCGAAGGTCGAGTTGAGGAAGTCGTCCGTCGCGGCGATGGTGGTGCCAACCCAGAGCTGCGGCACGAGGACCAGCAGCAGGATCGACGGGCCGAGCACCGCCGCGGCCATGCCGCGATGCGGCGAGAAGCGCGAGGTGTCCACGGCGGCGGCGATTCGCAACGCGGCCAGGAGGATGTTCACGATCGCCAGCGCCGGGAGGACCCCCGGCGTGACCACGAAGGCGAGAATCGAGGTCAACCCGCCGCCGGCGTACATCCCGAGCAGCGCGACCACGATGAAGAGCCACGGGACGAGAAAGATCGTCGCGGCGCGTCGACGGCCCAGGAGGGCATGGCCGGCGCCGGGGAGGAGGAGTCCCAGGAAGCCTGCCGCGGCGAAGCGCCGGGCGGACGCGTGCGGCCGGGGGGCTGGAGCGCTCAAGGCCCTCACTATGCCTTGCAGAACCGTTGCAGTGGAAGGTACCAAGGTCACGGTCGCGTATGGGAACTTCGGGTGCAGTGCGGTCCGGTGCGGTTCGTGGCGGTGCGGTGCGGTCCGTGGCGGTGCGAGACCGTTCAGCGCACCATGCCGGTGATGGCGGATGGGACGCTCGATGCGGTCGTCGTGGGCGCCGGCCCGAACGGGCTCGCGGCCGCGATCACGCTCGCGCGCGAGGGGCGCCGCGTGCGGATCCTCGAGCGCGCACACGAACCCGGCGGTGGCGCGCGCTCCTCCGAGGCAACGCTCCCGGGGTTCGTCCACGACACCTGCAGCGCCGTGCATCCGTTCGGGCGGATCTCGCCGTTCTTCGCCGGCGCCGGCCTGGAACGCCACGGCCTGCGCTGGATCGAGCCGCCGGCCGCGATCGCCCACCCGCTTGACGGCGGCCGGGCCGTCCTGGTGACCCGGGATGTCGAGACGACGGCCCGGCCGCTGGGCCGCGATCGCGATGCCTACCGCCGGCTGTTCGGGCCGCTGGCACGGCACTTCCCCGAGCTGGTCCCGGACCTCCTCGCGCCGTTCCACATCCCGCGCCGTCCACGCCGCGCGCTGGGGCTCGCGTGGTTCGGTTTCCACGCCCTCCAGCCGGCCACGCTCCTGGCCCGGCGCTTCCGCGAGCCGCCGGCGCGAGCGCTCCTCGCGGGCGTGGCGGCCCACTCCCTGCTGCGGCTCGACGAGCCGGTCAGCGGCGGCGGCGCGATGCTCCTCCTCGGCGCAGCGCACCAGGATGGCTGGCCGTTCCCCGAGGGTGGCGCCGGCCGCATCACCGACGCGCTCGGCGCCGAGGCGCGGTCGCAGGGGGTCAAGATCGAGACGGGCGTGTCCGTCGATGGGCTGGCGGACCTCCCGGAGAGCCGCGTCGCGCTCTTCGACACCGGTCCCCGAGCCCTCGCGGACGTCGCCGGCAACCGCCTCCCGCGCGGCTACCGCCGCCGGCTGCGCGGCTTTCGCTACGGGACCGCGGTCTTCAAGCTCGACATCGCGGTCGACGGGCCGATCCCGTGGCAGAACGAGACGGTCCCCCTGGCCGGAACCGTCCACCTCGGCGGCACGTTCGAGGAGATCGCGGCCTCCGAGGCGGACGCCAACGCAGGCCGGCTCAACCCCCGGCCGTTCGTGCTGCTGGCGCAGCAGAGCCTGTTCGACACGACGCGCGCGCCCGCGGGCAAGCACGCGATCTGGGCGTACTGCCACGTGCCCCACGGCTCGACCGCGGACAGGACGGGTGCGATCGTCGGGCAGATCGAGCGGTTCGCACCCGGCTTCCGCGAGCGGATCCTCGCGGTCAAGGCGACCAACGCCGCCGATCTCGAGGGCTACAACCCGAACAACGTCGGCGGCGACATGTCCGGCGGTCGCATGGACCTCCGACAGCTCTTCACGCGACCCGTCGTTCGGCTGGATCCCTACTCGACGCCCGATCCACGCCTGTTCCTGTGCTCGTCGTCGACGCCGCCCGGCGGCGGGGTCCACGGCATGTGCGGCTGGCACGCGGCACACTCTGCGTTGCGGCGGCTGGACGCCGGCTGACCGCCTGAAGCCAAGACGACCGTTTGAACCAAAAGCGTCCGCCTGAACCAAAGCGTCCGCATCCGGAGGCCAGATGCAGAACCTCAGGGATCTCGCCGACTTCCCGCTCCTCGCGATCTGGGGCGAGACCGTCCGCGCGCGCCGCGTCCAGGGCGAGCGGATCACGCTCGCCGTCGTGGAGCTCGCCCCGAACGCGGTCGTCCCCGAGCATCGCCACGCCGCGGAGCAGCTGGGCATGGTCATCCAGGGCCAGATGCACTTCACCGTCGACGGCGATACCCGCGACCTCGGCCCGGGAGGGACGTGGCGCATCCTCGGAAACCGCCCGCACGACGTCGTCGCCGGGCCGGAGGGCGCCGTCGTGATCGACGTCTTCACGCCGGTTCGCGACGACTGGGACGACCGCGAAGTCATTGATGGCGCCTCGCCGATCTGGCCGAACGGCTGACGCCGGAGCGAGAGTCGCCGCGTGACGCTGTATCGCCTTCGCCGCAACGTTCCGTCGCTGGACGAGCCCGCGGTCATCGTCGCGCTCGATGGCTGGGTCGACGCGGGAAGCGCGGCGACGGAGGCCGCGAAGACCGTCGCCCAGGGTGGACGCGTGGTGGCGTCCTTTGACGCGGATGCGATCTTCGACTACCGGGCTCGCCGCCCGACCCTCGAGATCCACAACGGCAAGCCGCGGACGCTGCAGTGGCCGGAGCTCACCCTGCGCACGGCTCGCGTCGGGGAGCGTGATCTGCTCGTCCTGACCGGCGCGGAGCCCGACTACCGCTGGCACGAGCTGTCCGCCGACCTTTCCGCGCTGGCGCTGAAGCTGAACGCCTCGCAGTGGATCAGCCTCGGCGCGATTCCCGCCGCCGTACCCCACACCCGCCCCGTGCCGATCCTCGGCACGGAGTCGCGGGCCGGGATGCTGAAGGGCGGCGTGCTTCCCGGACCCGAGGGCATCCTCCGCGTCCCCGCGGCGTTCATCTCGGTCCTCGACATCACGCTCTCGAAGGCGGGGATCCCGTCGGTCGGCTACTTCGCGCAGATCCCGCACTACGTCTCCGGCGACTACCCGCAGGCGTCGATCGATCTGCTGCGTGCGCTGGGGCGCCACCTCGACCTCGAGCTCGACGTCGGGCGGCTGCCGGAGGAGGCGCGCCTGATGCGCGTCCGCCTCGATGCCGCCGCGGCGCGCGAGGAGACGACGAAGACGTACGTCGAGCGGCTCGAGACGCTGGTCGACGAGGCGCGCCTGCCCTCGGGCGACGACCTCATCAGCGAGATCGAGCGATTCCTCCGCGAGGGCGGGCAGCAGGGTGGAAGCGGGAGGCCCAATTGACCCAGGAGCATGCACCGGGCGAGTTCGATGCCGGCCTGCCGCCGGTCCTCGTCCTCGGCCGCGACACCTGCGAGGACACGATCCGCTCGCGCGGTTATCTCCACCTCCAGGGCATCCCCTACATCTACCGCAACGTCGAGCTGGATGCCGAGGCAGACGCCCGGAATCGGTCGTACAACGCCGGGGATCGGGTGACGCCGGTCATCCTCGTCGGCGACCCGGACGCACCTACGCACGTGCTGGTAGAGCCCTCGGACGCGGACCTCGAGGCCGCGATCCGTCCCCAGCGGTAGCGACAGGCCCAGCGGGGCGCGGCAAGGCCGCGCGGCGGCGCGGATACGCCGATCGATGACCATCTCAGGTCATTTCCGAACCGACCAAGCCCCGTACGGCGTGGTCCCGCCCTCGAACCGCCCTTCGCGACCTGCTCCGGCGTCCTCGTATGCACAGCCGATCGGGGGTTTGTATGACCAACCTCGCGCGTACGGGATCCGCGGTCGTTCGGGCGTTCGTAACCCAGGAATTGACCATGAGACGTGCACGGCCCGCCCCAAGGCAGCGGCGGCAGCGGCGCCGCGCGTGCTCCGAGCAGTCAGTCGCGCTGGAGCCGGAGCATCGCCTGGATCGCGGCGAGCTTCGGGGCGAACTCGTTGCGGATGACGTTGACCGCGTCCCGATCGAGGTCCAGCTCCTTCGCGATCTGCTGGAGCGTGTCCGACTCCTCGGCCGTGATCGTGTCGTCGGCCGCCCCGACGAGATAGCAGCAGCGCAGCAGCGCGAGCCGATCCTCCGTGGAGGCGAGCTCGCGGAACTGCCGGGTCACGAGGTAATCCTCCGTGCCGCTGTAGAGCAGCGACTGGTTTCGCGCGATCTGCGCGACGAGGACCGCCTGCGCCTCGGGCAGGCCGCCGTGCGCGCCGACCAGCTGCTCGATCGTCCGGGACTCCGCATGGCTGATGTCCAGGTCGGCCGCGGCCGCGCGCGTGAGGATGTAGGCGAAGGCCGCGAGGTAGCGCGCGCGATCGACCGGCAGCGCGTCCAGCTGGCCGGCGATCCGCCTGACCGTCTCGGTGTCCCGCGGGTCGGTCGGGAACGGTCGATCGCTGTCCGCACCCGAGCCCGAGCCTGGAAGAAATCTTCGCAGCGTCATGGGTCCGAGTATGCCGCTAGCGAGCCTGGAGCAGGTCGTCGCGGACGACGTCCTCCAGCTTCACGGGGTTCGGGACCATGTCGAGCGTCGCGAGGTAGGTGATCGAGGCATCCCACGCCGCCCGGTCGATCGAGCCGAACGGCTTCGAGCCCGTCGGGTCGCGCCAGGTCGCGATGGTCGCGTCGAGGATCGCAGCCTGGTTGTCGCGGTCGCCCGCGAGCTCCGGCACCGCGACGAGGGCCGCGTCGAGGCCCGCCCTGGGCTCGGCGGCGATCAGCTCCATGGCCCGGAGCGTCTGCGCGATGAAGGCGCGGACGGCCGCCTCCTTTGCCGCCAGCGTCGTTGCGCCCGCGATCAGTCCGGGCCCCGGCAGCGGGACGAAGCGGTCGACGTGCAACACCACCGTCTGCTCGCCGTTGCGCTCCAGCTGGACGGGCTCGTTGTTGGCAAATCCGGTCGCGGCGTCGACTGCGCCCTGCTGGACCGCCACCCCCTGCCCGAAGTCCGGGTACTCGACGACCGTGACGTCGTCCGGCTTCAGCCCCGCCGAGCCGAGGAGCGCCTGCAGCATCACCCACGATGAGCCGTACTTGCCGGGGATGCCGACCTTCTTGCCGGCGAGATCCGCCGCCTCCGTGATGCCCGAGGTCGCCTTGGCGAACACGATCGACGGGTAGGTGCCGTAGATCGTCGCGACGTAGCGGATCGGGATGCCCTGGCTGACCGCCGGGATCACGCTCGTGCCGTCGGCGACGCCGACGTCGATCGCGCCGGAGCCGACGAGGGTCACGAGGTCCGGGTCGATCTTGTTCTCGAAGGTGACCGCGAGGCCGGCCTGCGTGTAGAAGCCACGCTGCTCCGCGAGGTAGAACGGCGCGAACTGGACGCTCGGGATGTACCCGAGCCCGACCTTCAGGGCCACTGGCGCCGGCGACGGGCCGCACCCTCCCTGCGCCCCGCTCGCGTTGCATCCGGACGCGGACGGACCGGACCCGCAGCCGGCCGCGGCGAGCACGAGGACGGCGATGAGAGCGAGCGGGCGTCGGGGCATGCGAATCTCCAGCTTCGAAGGTCGAGTCATCGGGGACGGACGAGGAGGCGCTCGGCGAGGACGACGAGGGCGTACAGGACGATGCCGAGGAGGGCGATCGTGAGCAGCGTCGCAAAGAGCAGGGGAATGTCGAACAGGCTGCCGCGCGCGATGTTCACGAGCAGCCCGAGCCCCCGATCGGCGCCGGCCCACTCCCCCACGATCGCGCCGACGACCGCGAGGGTCACGCCGACGCGCAGGCCGCCGAAGATCGAGGGGAGCGCGGCCGGGATCTCCAGGGTCCGCACGACCTGCAGGCGCGTGGCCCGCAGGCTGCGAGCGAGCTCCAGGAGGCGCGCGTCGACGGCGCGGATCCCCACCATCGTGGCGATGGCGACGGGAAAGAAGACGATCAGCGCGCAGATCACCACCTTCGACGTGATGCCCGGCCCGAACCACAGCGCCAGGAGCGGCGCGATGGCCAGGATGGGCGTCGCCTGCGCGGCGACGAGGTATGGCGAGAGCAGGCGCTCGACCAGCGGCTGGCGCGCGAGCAGGTAGCCGACGACGATCGCGGACCATGCCCCGACGCCGAACCCGGCGAGCACCTCGCCGAGCGTCCGGATCGCGTGCGGCGCGATCGTTCCATCGAGCCACGCGGACACGAATCGCTCGCCCACCACCTCCGGCGCCGGCAGGATGAACGGCGGGTAGCCGCCGATCACGACGAGCGCCTTCCAGGCCAGCGCGAACGCGGCGAACGCGAGGGCTGCGGCGACGGGGCCAGAGATGCGGCCGGTCGCGGATGGCCTCGTCGGCGTGACGGGCCGGGTCGTGGCCGGAGCTGCCGTCACGCCGCGACTCCCGAGGTGCCGCGATTGGCCACGGTCCCGGCGGCTGCGTCCGCGGCGGGCAGCGCGCCAAGGTGCGCCCGGATCTCGCGCGCCGCTGCGGAGACGACCGCGGCGTCGAGGTCGCCGAGCGAGCGCGGCCGCGGCAGGTCAACCGCGATCTCAGCAACGACGCGGCCCGGCCGCTCGGACAGCACGACGACGCGGTCCGCGAGGAAGATCGCCTCCTGGACGGAGTGCGTGACGATGACCACGGTTGAGCCCTCGCGCGCGGCGATCGCCAGCAGCTCCAGGTTCAGCCGTTCCCGCGTGAGCTCGTCGAGAGCGCTGAACGGCTCGTCCAGCAGCAGCACGGCCGGCTCCGTCGCGAGCGTCCGCGCGAGCGCGGCGCGCTGCCGCATCCCGCCCGAGAGCCGGCTCGGGATAACGGCGTCGACCCCCGCGAGACCGACGGTGTCGAGAAGGCGCGCCACGCGCGCGGCACGCTCCCCGGGCGCCATGCCGGCGAGCTCCAGCGGGTAGGCCACGTTCTCCGCAGTCGTCCGCCACGGGAGCAGGCGAGGCTCCTGGAAGACGAGGCCCACGCGCGGGCTCGCGCCGCGAACGAGCTCACCGTCGATCGACGCACCTCCGCGGTCCGGCCCGAGCAGCCCGGCGATGACCCGCAGGAGCGTCGACTTGCCGCTGCCGTTCGGGCCGATGAGCGCGACGACCTGTCCCGGCTCGATCGTGAAGTCCACGCCGCGCAGCGCCTCGAGGCGGTCGCTGCCCGCCGAGGGGAAGGTCACGGCAACGTCGTGCAGCTCGATTCGGGCGCTCATACCGCGACCGCCGCCGTGGACTTGGCCCGGCGCAGCACCGGGGCGATCGCCGGGTACAGGCCGACGTATGCCTCGAACACATCGTCATAGATCGCCTGGGCGGCCCTGTCCGGCTGGAACCGACGGTCGATCGACGTCATGGCCCGGATCGCTGCGGGGAGATCCGGATGGGCGCCGACGCCCACGGCCGCGACGATGGCAACCCCGACGGCGGCTGTCTCGCGGACCCTGGGCACCTCGACCGTGAAGCCGGTGACGTCGGCCTTGATCTGGTTCCAGGCGTCGTCGGCGGCGGGCCCACCGCAGGCCCGCATCGACGTGACTGCCAGCCCGGCGTCGAGCATCGGTTGGGAGACGTGGCGGATGGACAGGGCCGCCGCCTCGAGGATCGAGCGGGTCATGTGCGCACGGCCGTGGCGCAGCGTCAAACCGACGAACGCGCCGCGGGCTCGCGGGTCCCACAGCGGCGATCGCTCGCCGGCGAGGTACGGGAGGAACACGAGGCCGTCCGCGCCGGGGTCGACGCGAGACGCCTCCGCGAGGAGCTCCGGAACCGGCACGGCGCCCCCGAGGACCTCCGCGGCGAACCAGTCGAGCGCGGCCCCGGTCGCCGCCATCGCGCCGCCGACCGAGTACAGGCCGGGGAGCGGCGCCGGGGTCGTGAAGCCGCCGGCGACCTGGACCGGCCGGTCCGCATAGACGCCGAATCCGCCGGCCGCTCCCCCGACGTCGATGGCATCGCCCGGAGCGACCAGCCCGGCGCCGTGGAAGCTCGCGAACGCGTCGACCAGCCCGGCCACGACGGGTGTGCCGGCCGGCATGCCAAGGTGGCGGGCGGCGCCTGCGGTGAGCCCGCCGAGGACGCTGCCGGCCTCGACCGGCGGCGCGAGCTTCGCCAGGTCGAGCTCGGTGGACCGGAGCGCATCGTGCGGGATCGCCGTCGCGCCAGGTACGAGCGACGTGGCCGCGGTGCCGCAGAGGCGGAGCGCGAGCGCCTCCCACGAGTTCAGGTACCAGCGCGTCTGCGGCGCCCCCGCGGGGTCGTGGCGCTGCAGCCACAGGGCGGCGGGCAGGACGCCGAGCGACCAGCCGCGGAGCCCGGTCGCCGTGGTCAGCAGCTCCTGCTCGACGGCCGAGCGCGTATCCAGCCACATGATCGTCGGCGACGTCGGGGCGCCGGCGGCATCCACGGGCGCGAGCGACGGCCCGTGCCCGGCGACGCAGATCGCAGCGGGCAGGACTGCTTCTCCGAGCATCGCCCGGCCGGCCGCGAACGCCTCTCGAACCGCGCTCCCGAGACCCGTCCACCAGACCTCCTGGTCCTGCTCCGCAATGCCCACGGCCGGCTCGACGCGCATCCCGACCTCGGCTCGTCCGAAGCCGAGGGGCGTTCCGTCGGCGGCGATCAGCCCGGCCTTGACCCGGGTCGTCCCGAGGTCGATGCCGAGGAAGGATTGGCGCGCGCTCACGCGGCAGCCGCCCCCGCGGCGTCGAGGACCGCCTCGGCCGTGCGGACGTCCGTGACGAGGGTGTTCACCAGGCCACCGCGGACTGCGCCGAGGATCGGCGCGACCTTGCCCGGCCCCTCCGCGACGCCGATCACGACCGGGACTCGCGCAAGGTCCCGCGCATCGAACGCGACGGTCCGGGCGCGGAGCGATGGCGCGACGAAGCGCCCGGCCGCGTCGAACGGCGCGATCAGCACCTCGCCGACGGCCGCCCCGGCGCGAATCTCGCGCATCGCCGCCGCGCCCACCGTCGCCTCGCTCCACGCCGGCCCGCCGATCCCCAGGAGGGCGACGTCGAGGCGGTCCCAGCGGTCGATCACGCTCCGTACCCCCGGATGCGCGCACAGCGCGTCCCGAACGGTGGCCTCGTCGAGGAGGCCGGGCGAATGCAGCGCGAGGACCGTGGCGCCGAGCGCGTCGCCGATGCGGCGGAAGGGCTCCGCGCCGGCGCCGGGGCGCCAGAACCCGCCACACAGCGGCACGATCGTGGCATCGACCTGGGTCTCGCTCGCGGGGAGCTCGTCGGCCACCGCCGAAAGCGTGGCGCCGTCGCCGATCCCGACGACCTGGCCGTCTCGAATCGCGCTGCCGAGCACCTGGCCCGCGAGCCGCCCGACCCGCCGCCGGGCGACCTCGGGAGGCCCATCGAGGCTCGGCGCGAGGTGGACGGCGCGAAGCCCGAACCGGCGCTTCACCTCCTGCGCCGCGGGCGATTCGGCCTCGTCACGATCGACGATCCGGATCTCCACGACACCCTGCGCGCGGGCCTCCTTGAGAAGCCGCGAAACCTGCGGCCGCGTCACGCCGACGAGCGAAGCGATCGCCTCCTGGGTCTCGCCGAGCTCGTAGTAGAGCCGGCTCACGCGCACGAGGGTCGCAAGGTCGGTCATGACCGGGCCGTCTTGCACGTTTGTTCAGAACAGATGTGCATCGCCCGAATGATCGGGCGCGGACGCAGCGCCGTCAACCGACGGCAACGAACGGCGACGCCGCCGTCAGGTCTTCGCGGCGGCCCGGTACTCGGGATCCGCGACGCCGTAGCCCGGGATCGTGACCTCGATCAGCGGGCTGGACTCGACCATCGGCTCCAGCTCGCGCCGCCAGGCGCGCGCGATCCCAGGCAGCACCGCCCGGCGCTCGGCCTCGTCCGTGATCTCGCGCGCCGTCGCGGGCAGGTCCGCTGCGACCAGCTGCTTGAGGTGGAACGTCAGGTTCGGATCGGCCCGGAGATTCAGCAGCCAGGCGCGCTCACGGTCCGGGTTCGGCATCCCGGAGATGTAGAGCCGGCCGCCGAAGTTGAAGAACACGATCTCGATCCGTCGCGGCTCGCCGGAGCGCCGCCCGGTGGTGGTGATGTCGATCGTATGGCCGTGCCCGAGGGCTTGCCAGACGGCGGGATCGAGGGCGAGTGGGGCTGCCATGGTCAGACGCGCGTGCCCTGCTCGCGCATCGACGCCTTGTACGCGCGCTTCCCCGCCTGGTATTCCGCGAGGGCCTCCGGCGAATCGACGTCCCCGAGGGTCGGGTGCTTCGGCAGGACCTCGGCAAGCCCCGGCAGCGAGACGCCGAGCCGCTTTGCGAGCACGGCCAGGATCGTGCGGGCCTTCATCTCCCCGATTCCCGGAAGCTCCAGGAGCCTTCGCTCGAGATCCTTCCCGTCGCTCGCCTCGCGCCAGATCCGCGACGCGTCGCCGTCGTACCGCTCTGCGATCGCGGCGGCGAGCGCCAGCACCTTGCCCGCCATCGAACCCGGGAAGCGGTGGATCGCGGGCCGCTCGCGGAAGACGCGGTCGAGCTCGGCGGGGTCGGTGGCGGCGAGCTTCTTCGCATCGAGGTGCCCCAGCCTCGCCCGGATGTCCAGCGGGCCCGAGAACGCCTTCTGGACGGTGACCTGCTGGTCGAGCGCGAACCCGATGAGCAACGCGAGGGCGTCGCTCGAGACCAGCTCGTCGGCCTCGGCGTTGCCGGTGAAGGGAAGTCGGGCGGTCATCGTGGGGCGGTCATCGTCGAGGGGCCTCCAGGGGTCGGGGCGGGCAGCGTACCGCGATGCCCGCTCGGGGCCCGCAGGACCCCGTAATGCGAGCCCGTTGCAAGGCCCGTGAAAGGTCGCGGGGTTGCCCTCGGGCGTAGGATTCGAGGCAACGGAGGTCTGCTCGAATGACGGATCGACGCCGCTCCCCGGCTCCAGAGTCCGGACGCAGGTTCTCGACCAAGCCGGTCGACGACCTGGCGAAGAGCGCGGACGCGTCCAGTGGTGCGAGCAACCTCGCCACCGTGCCCCGAGCGGGCAACATCAGCTCCGATACCCGCGCCGGCAGAGCCCGGTGATCCGGGGTGCGGCGATGGCCGGCCCGGGTCACCTTCCGAACCGGGAATGCAAACGAAGACCCGCGCTCGCGATGAGCGCGGGTCTTGTTCTGTGCGGCGTCGGGACCGATCGGCGGTCCGCGCCGCGGTTGTGTCCTTGACTCCGCGGGCTACTCCAGGACGATCCTGACGCCGTCGCCGTCGGGGTCCTGGACGTCGAGGATCGGGCCGTGCGCGCCCGAGGTGACGGCTTCCTCGACCTCGGCGATCTGCTCGGTCGAGAGGCCGGGCACGCGGGAGAGCGCGAAGCGCCCGAGCGAGATCGGGATCCGCAGGTCCACCACCCGACGTCCGTGCTCGCGCACCTCGACCCGCGCGAACCGCGGGCCCGAGCCGGGCGTGCCGCCAGTCGGCCCGAGGTCGGCCCCGAACTGTGGCGGCTGCGGCGGCATCGGCGGCATCGGCGCTCCGGGACCGCTCTTCGGCTTGCGCTCGAGCGCCTCCAGGATCGGCGCCGCCTCCTCGGCGGACAGCTTGCCCTGCGCCACGAGCTGGAGGACCCGATCGAAGGCTTCGCTCATCGGAGCACCTCGTCCAGCTCGCCGAGTCGATCGCCCGCCTCGGCGACGCTGATCTCGCCGCGCTCCAGGCGGCGGAGGATCTCCAGCCGCTTCGCGTCGGCATCGCCGGCCTGGTCGTCAGCGGGTGCGGCAGGTGCGGTCGCGGCGCCCTGGTCGTCGGTCATCGGTGCCTCCTCGAGGATGGGTGCGGCGTCGCGCGGCTCGGCGACGTGCAGGTCGCCGGAGACCGAGCGGAAGGACAGGGTCGGGCCGGGGCGCCCGACGGTGATCACGCGCCTGCCCGGGTGCGACTCGCGCTTGCTGGGCAGGTCGCTGGACAGGTCGCCGGTGATGGACTCGGCCTCGATCCGGAACCCGGACCGGCCCACGATCTCGACGTCGCCGCTGATCGTCCGGATCGCGAACGGGCCGTCGCCGCGGAGCTCGGCGTCGAGCTGCATGTCGCCGGACGTCGTGCCCATGTCCAGGCGCTTCAGCTGCGGAACCCGGACCTCCACGTCGCCGGAGACCGTCCGCAGCTTCAGGTCCAGCGGCGCGGGACCATCGATCTCGACGTCGCCCGAGACCGTCTCGACCTCGACCGCGCCGGACAGGCGCTGGAGGACGATCTCGCCCGAGGCCGTGCGGAAGATCTTCGAGCCGCTCAGGTCGCTGGCCTCGATGTCGCCGCTCTGCGTCTCGATCGAGACGGTTGCGCCGTGCGGTACCTCGACGACGAGATCGACGCTCTCGCCGCGGCCGAAGATGCCGAAGCCGAGCTTCTCGTTCTGGCGGATGCTCACCGAGTCCTTGCCGGTCTCCACCGAGAAGCGATCAAGGAAGGCCTTCGCGTCGTCAGCCTGGACACGGATCCGGTCGCCCTCGACGCCACGGATCGTGACCTCGCCAGACGGCTGGCGGAGGCTGAACCGGCCTCGTGCGCCAACCTGCTGCTCCACGGTGGGGTCGTCGATCAGCGTCATCGTTCGGTCCTTCCAAGGCTCCGGATCGCCGTCGCGGCCTCCTCGGCGCCGATGTCGCCCTTCGCGAGGCGTTCGAGGATCTGCTGGCGCGCGGCCGCGACGTCCGCGCTGGCGGCTGCTGCCGCCTCGTCCTCGGAGTCGTCGGCGCCGTCACGCGGGCCGAAGCCCAGCGCCCGCACGAGCGCCTCGACACGACCACGGACGGTCGGGTAGGAGATGCCCAGCTCCCGCTCCATGTCGCGGAGGTTCCCGCGGGAGCGCAGGAAGCTCTCGAGCAAAGTCAGCTGCTCCCTCGTCAGCCGGCCGAACCGCCCGACGCTGAACTCGCCTTCCAGCGTCGTGCCGCAGGAGCGGCAGTGGAGGCGCGTAACGGCAAGCTCGCCGGCGCAGACAGGACAGGTGGAGATGACGTCGTGGGGCATGTGGCTGGTTGACTCCTTGGTGGCTTGACCGTCCTTCGGACTATGGCATGATCGCTTTCACTTTGTCAATGTCGGATTGCGTAATTCGTATCTTGATCTCTGATGACGCCGAGGGCCCGGCTGGCACGAGCCGGCACACGTCCCAGCAGTCCAATGGCCCGGTGCAGCCCGATGCCGGGGCACGGTGCTACCGTCCCGCGGTGAGCGCATCCCCTACCGACGTGCCATCCGACACCGCCCCACTGGGCGCGGCGGATCTCATTCGATCGACCGGTCTCATGGTCGACGGGCCCGTTCGTTGGGGTGCTCCCCTGCCGTCGCGGAAGGCCGGCATCTACCTCGTCGAGATGGGCGCACCCCGGCCGACCGCGCCGCTGGAGCTCACGAAGGTCGGCAAGTGGCTGGAGCGCCTGCCCGCGCTGCGCCTCGACGGCGAGCACCCGACCTCGAGGGCGCTCTCGGCGCGGATCGCCGCGCTGTGGTGGCCGGCCGCGACGGTCCTGTTCGCCGGCGCGGCGGAGCGCTCCATCGGGGGACGCGCGGCGGCGCTGTATGCGCACGTCCCCGGAGATCGACAACCGCATCCCGACGGCCAGTGGCTCCACCTGCTCCGGAGCATCGAGGGCCTGGAGGCTCGCCTGTGGTGGGCCGAGACCGAGGCCGCCGAGGAGTACCTCGACGCCGTGCTCGATGCCTTCGGCGGGGCACACGGCCCGACGCTCGCCGAGCGGCCGTCGGACGCGCTCGCGCTGCCGTGGGCGAACACGCGCCGCCCGACCGGCGAGCGGCAGGCCCACGGGATCACGGGCTCCGTTCTCCCCGAGCCGCCACGCACCCCCGAGCCGGCACGACGGATCGTCGAGCTGCCGCCCGGCGATGCCGAGGGCGCCCGTCTGGAGGATCGCAACACGGGCACGACACGCCGCGCGCCGGGAGCCGGCGCCACGCGGACGCCGATCGTGACCACGCCACGAACGCCCCTCAGGGGCGCCCGGATGCCCGCCGCCCCGCGGCCCACGCCGACGAAGGGCCGGAACGCGCCGCCGACGCCCGTCGAGCTGTCGCAGGCGGCGCTCGATCGGCTGCGCGAGGAGCTGGACGAGCTGACGCGCGTGAAACGGCCCGAGGTGGTCGCCCGCATCAAGTCTGCGCGCGAGCACGGCGACCTCAAGGAGAACGCCGAGTACCAGGCGGCGCGCGAGGAGCAGTCGTTCCTCGAGGGCCGGGTGCAGGCGCTCGAGGACCGGCTCCGGCGGGCGGTCGTCGTGGCGCAGGAGGCCGCGACCGGCAGGGTGATGCTCGGCTCGAAGGTGCGGGTCGAGAGCGGTGGCGACGAGCTCTCCTACACGATCGTCGGGACGGCAGAGGCGAATCTCGCCGCCGGCCGGCTCAGCAGCGCGTCACCGGTCGGCGCGGCGCTGCTCGGCGCGACCGCGGGCCAGGACGTCGACGTCCAGACGCCGCGCGGCGCGGTTCGCTACCGGGTGCTCTCGGTCGAGTGATCGAGGCCGGCCACGAAGGCCGCCACCCGGTCGAGGACGTCCTCGAGGACAGGCTTGAGCGTGTGGCCCAGTCGCGGGTACGTCACCAGCTCGGCCCGCGGCAGCAGCCCGACGGCGACGCGCAGGAACTCGATCCGCGCGAACGGATCGGCCTCGCCGGAGAGCAGCAGGACCGGACAGTCGATCGACGGCCAGTGGGCGACGCGGGCCTCGCCGCGCTCCGGCGCGCCCGGGGGATGCATGGGATAGCTGAACAGGACGAGGCCGCCGTAGCCAGCGCCCGCCGCGGCGGCGAGGCTGGCGACCCGCCCGCCATAGGAGTGACCGCCGGCGACGGTGCTCGCGCCATCGGGCACGAGCGAGCGCCAGACCGGGACCGCGTCCTCTGCCTTCCGCTTCGGCAGGTCGACCGCCGCCGCGGTCAGGCCCCGCTTGCGCAGCCCTTCGACGAAGGGCGCCATGCTCGCGGCGTTGCCGCTCGCGCCGTGGCCCAGGGCGATCGACCGTGCAACGCTCGACACGGCCGGCTGTCGCCGGGCCATCAGAGCTCACGACGGCGCAGCTGGTTGACCGCGAGGACCAGCACGAGGACGACCCAGATCGCGCTCCAGGCGACGATCGCGATGGACGGCGGCGCGGCCGCGAAGAACGGTGAGCTGCGGGCGAGGAACTCGTCGCCGACGGTGTTGATCACGAAGGACGGCTCGAGACCGTAGACGACGCCCTGCCACAGGGCGTCGGTCGGCAGCACGAAGCGCAGTGCGTCGCCGATGGTGACGAGGGTCGTGGTCCCGAGCTCCAACCCGATCTTGCCGAGCACGCCGGCCATCCACGCGAGGCCGTACGCCACGACGGCGATGGCGCCCCCGGCGATCGGCGGCAGCCGGGTCGACAGCAGGACCGTCAGGGACAGGAGGACCAGCGCCTGGCCGGCGAGGTACAGGATCGGGAGCACGGGATCCGGCGGCAGGTAGCCGGACACCAGCCCCACGGCGCCGATGGCCAGGGATCCGGAGAGCACGGCATAGGCGACGATCACCGCAGCCAGCCCGAGCCACCGCCCGAGGAGGTAGGAAGAGCGCCGCAGCGGCCGCGCGAGCATCGCCTGGGCGACGCCGGATTCGAGGTCCGTGGCGATCGCCGGCGAGCCGAAGAACGCCGCCGTCATGACCAGCACGAACCCGAACATGAAGGCGATGAAGATCAGGATCTGGGACACCACGAACTTGATCCGGAGCTCACCGATCCCGTCGTCACGGGCGGCGTTCACGAGCGCCGAGACGCCCCACGCGGTCAGGCCGACGGCCAGGACGGCGAGGGCCCCGAGGACCCACAGGACGCGCCGGCGCGCGGCCTCGCCGATCGTCAGCTTGGCGATCGTCAGCATCTGGCGACCAGGGTTGCGTCGATCGTCACGTCCATCGTCATCGAAGACGCTGGGCGCTGGGGGTCCCGGGCGGGGGCCGGTCCTGCGCGACGAGGGCGAGGAAGCGCTGCTCGAGTGACGTTCGACCCGACCGGACCTCGTGGACCTTCGCGCCCATGCCGACGAGGGTGGCGACGAGATCCGGGACCTCGCCGGCGTCCATCGGGCGAATGCGGAGGAAGTCGCCCTCGAGGACCGGCGGGCCGAAGCGCTCGAATGCCGGCAGGTCGTCGGCGCTCACGCCCGTGACGCGGACCTGGGTCTCGGCGACGCCGAGCACGTCGTCGAGGTCGCCAAGGGCCACGACGCGGCCGTGGTCGATGATCGCGACGCGGTCACAGACCTGCTCGACCTCGGACAGGAGGTGCGAGTTCAGGAAGACGGCGGCGCCGCGGTCGGCGGCGGCGCGGACGATCGCTCGCACGTCCACCCGCCCGACCGGATCGAGGGCGGAGGTCGGCTCATCGAGGACGATGAGCGCCGGCTCGCCGAGCAGCGCCGTGGCCAGCCCGAGGCGCTGCTGCATGCCCTTCGAAAACTTCCCGACGACGTCGCCCGCGCGATCGCCCAGCCCCACGATCCCGAGGGCCTCCTCCGCGGCAGGCCTTCGGCGAGCGCGCGGAAGCCCGATCAGCTCGGCGTGGAGCGCCAGGACCTCGCGAGCCCTGAGCCACGGCTGGTATCGGAACAGCTCAGGCAGGTAGCCGATCTTGCGACGCGTCGCGAGATCGCCCATCGGCGCGCCGAGGACCTTCGCGCTGCCGGAGGTCGGCCTCGCCAGGCCGAGGAGGAGCTTGACCGTCGTCGTCTTGCCGGCGCCGTTCGGGCCCAGGAATCCGAAGACCTCGCCACGGCCCACGGCCATGGACAGGCCGGCGAGCGCCTCGACCGGGCCGTAGCGCTTGCGGAGCTCTGTGGTCTCGATCGCCGGAATTTCCAGCGAGAGGCGCGGCATGCGAATCATCGTGACAGACAAGCTGGCACGCCGTCAGGGCAACTTTCGGGCCATGGTTGAGATCGAGATGCCCTGTTGCGGGACCACGACGCGAGTCGAGGAGCTGACCGACGAGGTCGGCTGCGAGACGTGCAACGTCGTCCTGGAGCTGGCTGACACGTACGCAGAGGCGCTCCCAGTCGCTGCCTGAGCGCGCGACGGTCACGCCGGGCCGGAGACGGCCGGTAGCATGACCGGCGATGGCACTCGATGGGGCGGAGACGGGATCGGACGAGGCTGCCCTTCGCGCCGCGATCGTCGCGGCGGGGCGGCGGCTTCGCGCGGCCGGGCTCGTCGCCGCCACGGAGGGCAACCTCAGCGTGCGGCTCGGCGAGGGATCGCTGCTCATCACGCCGGCGGGTCGCCGGAAGGACGAGCTCGCGGTCGGGGACCTCGTGGTGGCGCCGCTGGTGGGGGAGGCTGCCACGGCTGGAGAACGGCCGCCCGGTGGCCACGGTCCCAGCTCCGACGTGGCGATCCACCGCGCGGCGTACGCGGCGCGGCCGGACGTGACCGCTGTCGTGCATGCGCACCTGCCGGCGTCCATGGCACTGACGGTCGCGGGCGAGATTCCGGATCCCTCGGCGCTACCGGAGACGGCACTGTTCCTGGGGCGGCTGCCGTTCCTGCCGTTCGGCGAGCCGGGGAGCGAGGAGCTCGCGAGCCGCGTGGGGGCGGTCCTCGCCGAGGAAGTGGGACCGCGGCCGGTCGCCGTGCTGCTGGAGCGGCACGGAGCGGTGGCAATCGGGTGCGGCGACGGAGTCGCCGCGGTCACCTCCGCCGTGGACCGGCTGGAGCTCGTCGAGGTGCTCTGCCGAACGTGGCGCGACGCGGTCCTGCTCCGCGCGGCTCGCGCGGCGGCCCGCCGGGACGGGCTCGCGGGTTCGGCGTCGTCGCGGGAGCCGTAGCCGCCTATCCTTCGACCCGCCGGGCCGCAACCCTGGACGGCCGGTGCGAGGGAGGACCAGGTGAACATCAATATCCGCGCCCTGGCTGCGGAGGCCATCGGCACCTTCATCCTGCTGACGTTCGGCTTCCTTGCCGTGGCCACGGTCACGGTCGTGACGGAGGGGGCCGGCGGCTTCCTCGCCTCCATCCTCGTCGTGCCCCTGGCGTTCGGGCTCGGGCTGCTGGCCGCGCTCGCGATCTGCGGGCACGTCTCCGGCGGCCATTTCAACCCTGCGGTGACGCTCGCGGCGGCCTTGGACGGCCGCGTCACGTGGCAGACTGCGATCGGCTACGTCGTGGCCCAGATCCTGGGCGGTCTCGTCGCCACCCTCGGCGTCATGCTCGTGACCTCGCAGGCGGTCATCGCAAACGCCGCGAACGCCCCCGGCGGGACGGGCGAAACGCTCTTCGCCCAGGAGCTGCACGCCTTCTCGGTCGAGGCGATCCTCACGGCCGTGTTCGTGGCGGTCATCCTCACCGTGACCACGAAACAACCCGACAAGGCCGTCATCGTCATCCCGCTCACCCTCGCCGCGATCCACTACGCCGCCATCGCGATCAGCGGCGCCTCGGTCAACCCGGTGCGCTCGCTCGCGCCCGCGGTGGTCTCGGGCAACTACGCGTCGCTGTGGGTCTACCTCACCGGACCGTTCGTCGGCGCCGTGCTGGGCTGGGGTGCCTACCGCTATCTGACACCGGAGGAGACGGTGATCTCCGTCGAGATCGAGGAAGAGCTGGACGACGACGAGCTCGACGACCTCCTCGATGGTGACCTCGACGAAGAGGCCGACGAGCCCGATGCCCCCGAGGAGCGACCCGCCCGAAAGCGGTAGCGGGCCCGAGGCAGGGCCACCGGGCGCCCGTCACGCCCGACTGCCGCCTGCCGAGGGCGGCTAGGCGGCGGACGCGCCGGCCGTCAGGCGATCGAGGATCTTGTCGAGCGCGCGGCGGTAGGCGAGGCTCTCGTAGTCGTGGAGTGGGTCGGGCTCCAGGGGGTGCTCCTCCGTCTTGCCGTCCCGCCGCACGTACACGACGGGGTAGATCGAGCCGCCGTCGCTCTCGACCGTCATCGCCACCGCATCCGGCCCGTCATGGTCGAGGAAGTGGGTGAGCGGCAGCACGCCGACGTCGCGCGCGCCCTCGTGGGGATCCAGCGTCACGATGCTCGCGAGGTAGGCCTTCTGGTGCCACAGCTCGGGCGCCTCGGTGGCCTCGTGGAGGAGGTGGTCCCGCAGGTCCCCGACGTCGATCGGCGTCCGCTCGAGCTCCATGGCGAAGTGCTCCTGGGCGAGGTGGCGCACCAGCACCCGGGCGTTGTAGCGGTACCCGTGCAGGGCGCCGGAGTTCGCGGGGATGCCGTGCTTCTTGAGGCCGGCGGCGCCCTGGGTGATCGTCCCGGCGAAGTAGATGCCGGGGACCGTGACGCTCTCCCAGAATTCGGTCTGGGCCGGCAGCTTCGACTGCCCGAACGTCGCCACGCCCAGGGACGGCAGGTCGCGCAGCGGACAGGTGAAGCCGGTCGCGGCGATGACCTCGTCGGCCTCGACCGTCATCGGCATGGCGTTGTCGCTGCGCTCCAGCTGGACCATCAGGCGGCCCGACGCCGAACGGCTGATCCCCTTGGTCGACGCGGACAGGATGTCGACTCCGCCGCCGAGGATCGAGTCCTCGAACGGCTGGACGTAGCGCGCCCGGACGCCGACCAGCGACCGGGTCTCGATCGACGTCTTCGCCGGCGAGGGCGACGAGAGTGTGATCCGGCTCGCCCACTGCAGGAGCCCGGTTGCGAGCTCGAAGCCCGAGTTCTGCTTGCCGATGATGAACAGCCGCTTGCCGGCATACGACTCGGCGTCGCGCGTGTCCGCGTAGTGGACCGCGAGGTCGATCCCGGGCGTCTTCGGCGCGTACGGCTCCGCGACCCCGACCGCGAAGATCGGGAAGCGGCAGCGGTACTCACCGTCCGAGGTGACGAGGGTGAATCGATTTCCGTCCGCGGTCTCCTCGTGGCGCGTCGACTGCCATTCACAGCCGTACCGGACCACGAGGCCCGCGCGATCCGCGAACGCGGTGAGGTTTGCCTCCATCTCCGGCCGGGACGGGAAGTCGGACGTGCCGTCCATGTGATCCGGCGAGATCCCGCGCAGCTCCGGCTCGCGAGCGAGGAGGCTGTTCCAGTCCCAGCGCTCGAACTCGCGGCTGGTCCGCTCCGGCGGCGCATACGGCTTGGTCCACGACAGCAGCCGCTGGAAGAACGGCCACTTGCGGAACATCCCACCAGGCCCTGGGTCGGATGAGATCACCGCGTGATCGATCCCGAGGCGCCCGAGGAAGTACGAGACCTGCAGCGCGCCCGGGCCCGACCCCACGATGACGATCGGGTACTCGCCCGGCGGGAACGGGCGCGCGTCGTCCGGCGCGCGGGTCGTCATTGGTTGGCCGTCAGACGCTGGTTCGCGCTGCGAAGGCGCCGTGCGGACGCCTGGAGCATTCGGTACATCACCCTCGGGTGGTCCACGAGGAAGCCCTCGACGCCCGGCCCGCCGAGCACGATGCAGCGCATCGGCCGCGTCGCCACGATGTCCGCCGTCGGTGGCTCACCGAGCAGGACGCTGACCTCGCCGAAGAAGTCCCCGCGCGCGAGGGTCGCGAGCTTCTGGCCGTCCGCGATGACGTCCGCCTCGCCGTCGAGGATCACGTAGAACCCGGAGCCCGTGAGGCCCTGTCGCAGGATCCGCGCGTCCTTCGGGAAGAACGCCTCCTCGAACCGGCTCGCCACGCCGATCAGCTGCGGGCGGGCAAGGTCGACGAAGATCGCCATCCCGGCGATCGCGTCGGCGATCTCGTCTCGGGAAGCCATGCAGGGCGCCTCCTGGGGATCACGGTGGAGCCGGCTGATTCTGCGCTACCACGACGCAAGGTGCGCGTTGACGCGGGCGCGGGCGCACAATCACCATCGGAGCAACCTCGACTCTGGGAGGATTCGAGCCTTCATGACCCTGACCCAGGACCGTCGCGCGGAGCTGCTGGCTGCCTGCCCGCTGTTCCGTGGCATCGACGCCGAGGGCGTTGCACAGCTCGCGAGCGTCGCGACGCCGGTCGACTTTCCACCCGGCCACGTGATCGCCCGGCAGGGCGAGATCGGCACGGGCTTCTTCGTGGTCGTCGACGGGCTCGTCAGGGTCGTCCGCGACGGCGAGGTGGTCGCGCGCCTGGGCCCCGGCGAGTTCTTCGGCGAGCTGTCCGTGCTGGATCGCATGCCCCGCAACGCCACGGTCTCCGCGGAGGCCGCGACGACCTGCCTCGCGCTCGCCTCGTGGGATTTCGACCGGATCCTGCTGGAGCAGCCGGCCCTCACCCTCACCATCCTCCGGGGCGTCGCCGCACGGCTGCGCGCCGCAACCGACCCGACCCGCCACTAACGGTCCAGCGAGCCCGATGGCCGTACGGGCGCCCGCGGCGACCCTGACCTTCCTCTTCTCCGACATCGAGGGCTCGACGCGCCTGCTCGACAGCCTCGGGAGCGAGGCGTACACGACGATCCTCGAGCGCCAGGCCGCGATCATGCGCGCGGCGATCGCGGCCCACGGCGGGCGCGAGGAAGGCACGGAGGGCGATTCGTTCTTCGTCGTCTTCGACAACGCCCTCGACGCCGTCCAGGCCGCGGTCGAGGCGCAGCGCGCGCTGGCCACGGAGCCGTGGCCGCCCGACGTGGAGGTCACGGTCCGAATGGGGCTCCACGCGGGCGAGGCGTCGTCCTCGGCGGCCGGGCTGGTGGGCCTCGACGTCAACCGCGCCGCCAGGATCGCGGCCGCGGCGCACGGCGGCCAGGTGGTGGTCTCCGACGCGGTCCGGACGCTCGTGACCCCGAACCTCGGCGAGGGCATCTCGCTTCGCGGCCTGGGCAACCACCGGCTCAAGGATCTGCGAGAGCCGCAGCCGCTGTGCCAGGTCGTGGCGGAGGGGCTGCGGCTGGAGTTCCCGCCGCTCCGCTCCCTCGACGCCCGCCCCAACAACCTGCCGACGCAGCTGACGTCGTTCGTCGGTCGGGAGAAGCAGCTCGGCGAGGCGGGCGAGCTGCTGGAGCGGAACCGCCTCGTGACGATGACCGGGCCTGGTGGGACGGGCAAGACCCGCCTCTCGCTGCAGGTCGCGGCCAACGCGGCTGAGCGCTACCCGGACGGCGTGTTCTTCGTGGCCCTGGAGACCGTCCGCGAGCCGGCGCTGGTCGCCGGGCGGATCGCCACCGCGATCGGCCTGGCCGAGACGGGTGCGCGCAGCGCCGACGCGATCCTGCGGGAATGGCTGGACGACAAGAAGGTTCTGCTGGTCCTGGACAACTTCGAGCAGGTCGTCGACGCCGGTCCCGTGATTGCCGAGCTCCTGCGGGACGTGCCGGGCCTCTCGGCGCTCGTCACCTCGCGGGCCGCACTCCGGATCTCCGGCGAGCAGGAGTATCCCGTCCCGGGCCTGCCAACGCCGCCGGACCTCTCCCAGCTGACCGCCCTCGAGCTGGCGAGCCTCCCGGCGGAAGCGCGGACGATCGACGTCGATGCGCTGTCCGCGTACGAATCGGTGCGGCTCTTCATCGCCCGCGCGTCGTCGGTCCGGCCCGACTTCCGGGTCACCAACGAGAACGCGCCCGCGATCGCGGCAATCGCCGCGCGGCTGCACGGCATGCCCCTGGCCATCGAGCTTGCGGCGGCGCGCGTGAAGCTCTTCTCGCCCGAGGCGCTGCGTGCGCGGCTGGAGGACCAGCTGACGCTCCTCTCGGCGGGCGCTCGCGACCTCCCCGAACGCCAGCAGACGCTCCGTGGGGCGATCGCCTGGAGCTACGACCTGCTCGACGAAGGTCACCGCCGGCTGCTCGACCGGCTCTCGGTCTTCGAGGGCGGCATCGACCTCGCCGCGGCGGAGGCCGTCTGCGGGCCGGGGAGCGAGCTGGGGCTCGACGTGGTCGAGGGCCTCGTCGACCTCGCCGACCAGAGTCTCCTCCGAACGGTCGAATCGGGCGGCGATCCACGCTTCCACATGCTCGACACGATCCGGGCCTATGCCGCGGAGATGCTCGTTGAGCGGGGCGAGCGCGAGACCCTCGCGGCGCGCCATGGCACGTGGTTCCTGGAGCTGGCGCAGCGGATCGCGCCGGACCTCGCCGGCGAGGACCAGCGAGCGAAGCTCGATCAGCTCGAGCTCGAGCACGACAACATCCGCGCGGTGCTCGATCGGGCGACGGCGGCCGGCGACGCCGCCACGGCGATCGGCCTGGCACACGCGGTGTGGCGGTTCTGGCAGAAGCGCGGTCACCTGTACGAGGCCCGGCGCCGCCTGGACGCGATGGCCGCCGCGCCCTGGTCGCGCGACGACCCGGCGCTGCGCGCCCGTCTGCTGGAGGCGCTCGGCGGCGTCTGCTGGTGGCAGGCCGACATCCGGACGATGCGCCCCGCCTATGAGGAGGCTGTCGAGATCTGGCGACGCCTCGGCGACAAGCACGAGCTCGCCAATGCCCTCTACAACTACGCGTTCGTCTTCAGCGTCCCGGAGGACCCGGCCAACCCACCGGATGACCTCGACCCGGAGGACCGCGGCGGGATCGCAAGGGCGGAAGCCCTCGCGCTGTACCGCGAAATCGGCGACGAGCGCGGTGAGGGCAACGTGCTGTGGGGGATGGGCAACGACAAGTACTTCAGCGAGGATGTCGACGCCGGGGTCCAGGAGTTCCTGGCGGCGCTGGAGAAGTTCCGGCGTGTCGGCGACCGGACGATGGAGGCGTGGTCGCTCCACATGGTCGGCAGCGCGCTCCTGCGGCGGCGCAGGAACGACGAGTCACGGCCCTACCTGCACGAGGCGCTGCGGCACTTCTACGTCGCGCGTGACACCGCGGGCATGACGCTGCTCATCGACGACCTCTCCGCGCAGGCGCTCGCGGACGATGAGCCCGAGCGTGCCACACGCCTCTGGGGCGCGGGCCGGGCGCTGACCAAGGCCAGCGGCGCGACGCTCGCCTCCTTCACCGACACGTGGTTCGAGGTCTCGCTCCGCCCGAACGTCCGCACGGAGGTCGATCCAGCGGACCTCGAGCGCTGGGCCGCGGAAGGGGCGGCGATGAGCCTCGACCAGACTGTCGCGTATGCGCTCGGGATAACGGTCGATGAGCTCGCGACGCTGGCCCAGGCCCACCTGGACTGATTCGCCGATGGCGGCGGCGCGCCGCGGAGCGGTTGCGCGCTAGGGCCCGGTGCGTTCGTTCGCGATGAACGCGGCGTAGGTCACGGGCATCTCGCGGGCGAGGAACGCCTCGACCGCGAGCGCATAGCGCCGGATCTCGCGCTGGGCCGTCTCCGCTGCCCGCAGCGAGACGAAGTTCATGAGCGATCGCGCGTTCACGGTCCAGTAGAACTCGGTGTACGCGCCGACCGGCAGGACGGACCGCGCCAACTCCCTGGCGACGCCCTTCTCGACGAGCGCGGTGTATGTCCCGTATGCCACGTCGTAGATCTTCCGAAGCTCGGCCTGCGTCTCTGCGGCGAGGTCGTCATCGACGGGCTCGAAGCTGTACGCGCCGGGCTTTCCGACCTGGCTCCGCACGTCCGCGAGCGCCGGAACGTAGAAATCATCGCTCGCCTTCGCATACCGAAGACTGAACTCATTGAACGACCCAATCCGGTGCCGCATCCACTCCCTGGCGACGAAGATCGGGCAGCGGATGTGGAAGCGGAAGCTGTTGTGCTCGAACGGCGTGCCGTGGCGGTCGCGCATGAGAAAGCGGATCAGGCCGCGGTCGGCGTCGTCGAGCTCGTCCTTTCGCCGGGCGAAGCTGACCCGTGCGGCGTTGGCGACGGACAGGTCGTCGGCCATGGAGGCGTCGAGCCGCACGAAGCCGTGATCGAGCAGCTCGATCCGTTCGCCTTCGCCGATCTCCGGGGGCGCGGCGGCCGGCGCGACGGCTCCGGTGTTGGTGACCTCGGGCGCGCCGGTCTCGGTGGTCATCACCTCGGAGTCTACGACCGGCGGCCCGCCGCCGGAGTCGGCGAGCCGCGCGCCTATCCCTCCAACCGTGCCGTCTGCAGGATCGCCTGTGCCTGGTCCCAGGCCGCATCGAGATCGTTCCCCGGGGCGAGCACCGCGACCATCAGGAGGCCGCCGTCGAGCGGCAGGACCGCCAGGCGCGCGTCGAGCTCGGGCTGGATGCCGAAGTCGCCATCTGCTGTGCCGAAGACCGGGTTGTTCGTGAGATCGGAGTGGAGATCGACCCGCTCGCCCGCGAGGCCCAGCAGGGCGACCGGCGCTCGATTGCCGGACGTGATCGAGGCTCGATCCGTGATGTGGTCGATCGCGGCCCCCGGTGTCAGGCCCGCGACATCGACCTCGCCGTCGCCGCCGCGGACGTTCTCCGGCCGGCCGAACCCGATCATGCGCGAGGGAAGCCCGCCGAGCTCCACGCCGTCGTACCGCTGGAGGTCGATGAACACCGGGTTGAGGTGGCCGGCGTACCAGCCCTCCTCCGCGATCTCGATGGACATCGGAATCACGAAGGGCGGCGAGGCGAAGTAGCGACCGCGCATCTCGACGAGGAACTCGCTCGGCCAGGCCAGGGTGCCGGATGGCCGCGGGATCGCCGTGGGTGTAACGGGAGCTGGCGTGCCGCCGGACGTCGTCGACGCCACGGGCACGGTGGTTGCGGCTGACGTGGGCCGGGGCGGGCCGGGCGACGACGTCGCGGGCGCCGAGGTGCCGCAGGCGGCGAGGAAGACGAGCGGGATGGCGAGGCTGGCGCGGTGCGATCGATGCATACCCGACCGAGCCTCGGTCGGCCGGATTCGTGACCGCTAGAGGTCCGCGACGAACCGCCGGATGACGCGGGCGAGGTGGGGGCCGGCTACGACACCCGCTGCGAGGACCTCCTCGTGGGTGAGCGGCTCGCCGCTGTATCCGGCGCCGGCGTTGGTCACCAGCGACACCCCACACACCTCCAGGCCCGCCCAGCGCGCCGCCACGCACTCCATGACCGTCGACATCCCGACCGCGTGGCCGCCGAAGCCGGCGTACATGCGGACCTCCGCGGGCGTCTCGTAGTTCGGGCCGGTCAGGCCGACGTAGACGCCCTCCGCCAGCGTCACGCCCTCGACGCCCGCGGCCCGATGCAGCCGCTCGCGCAGCCGCGGCGACCAGGCATCGGTGAGGTCCGGGAAACGATCGCCGATCGAGGCCGCATTCGGGCCGATGAGCGGGTTCTGGCCGGTCAGGTTGAGGTGGTCGCTGATGACCATCAACGTTCCGGGCCCGAACGACGGATCGAGGCCGCCGGCCGCGTTCGTCAGCACGACCACGCGCACGCCGAGGCGGGCGAACAGGAGCATCGGCTGGACGACGAGCCCGGGTGCGTTGCCCTCGTACAGGTGGAACCGGCCCTGCAGCATGACGACCGGACGGCCGGCCAGCGTCCCGAGTAGCAGCCGCCCGATGTGGCCCGGGGCGGTCGCCGCCGGCCAGCCGGGGAGCTCGTCGAACGGGATCGCGACCGCGTCCTCGAGCTCGTCGGCGAGGCCGCCCAGCCCGGAGCCGAGCACGATCCCGACCTCCGGCACGAGGGGGGAGCACGCGCGGACCGCGGCTTCCAGCGCGTCGAGTCGCGCCGGCTGGTCGGCGGGATGGATGGGGAGGGACGGGTCGATCACGACCGGGGCGTCACGGATGCGGGCCTCCAGAACTTCGTCCAGGGGTCGACGGCCGGTGGCCCGCTGACTTCTGCGGGCCCGACGAGAGTACCGACACCGGGATGCCGGTCACGTCCCGTCGAGCCTCCCGGGGACGGCGCAGGAACGCCGTCGCGACCGGGTACAGAAGCGCCCGAAGCGACCGGCCCTGGCGCGTAGAACCTTGATGTGATCTCGGTTCTCCGCTCCCTGGCGGCCCCTTCGGGCAAGACAAAGATTACGAATCCATCGCACCGGTGGTCAACGACGTTATCCACGAGTTTCCGCCGCGCGGGCGACGTTCTATCCACGACTTACGCACCACTTGTGGACAGACGGTGGAAAAACGCGGATCGGAGGTCGTGTCAGCCGTGGGCGGACGAGGCGGGGATGTGAGCGACCAACCGGCTGTGAGCGAGCTCAGCCGCCGAGGGCGAACATCTCGATCTTCGGAAGGTGGTCGTTGGCGGCCGTCCGGCGCTCCGAGTAGCGATCGTCGCGGACCCCCCAGATCGCCGCGACGCGCCCCGCCAGCTGCTCGTCGGACTCCCCCGCCCGGAGCGGATCGCGCAGGTCATGACCGATGGCGCTGAAGAGGCATGTGTAGAGCTTGCCCTCCGCGGAGATACGGGCCCGAGTGCAGTCGCCGCAGAACGGCCGCGTGACGGATGCGATCAGCCCGATCTCGCCGGCACCGTCGAGGTACCGCCAGCGCTCCGCGACCTCGCCCGTGTAGCTCGCCGCCGCGGCCTCGAGCGGCCAGCGGGCGGAGATCGTCTCGACGACGTCCATCGCCGGCACGACCTCGTCGAGCCGCCAGCCATTCGTCGTCCCGACGTCCATGTACTCGATGAACCGCAGGATGTGCCCGTTCTCCCGCGCCCACCCGGCCAGGTCCAGAATCCCGCCGTCGTTCTCGCCGCGCTTGAGGACCACGTTGACCTTGACCGGCCCCAGGCCGGCCTCGACCGCCGCATCGATCCCATCGAGGACCTTCGAGACCGGGAAGTCGATGCCGTTCATCCGCCGGAACGTCGCGTCATCGAGGGAGTCCAGCGAGACCGTCACGCGGCCGAGCCCGGCGTCGGCCAGGGGGCGGGCCAACGCCCGGAGCGCGGAGCCGTTCGTCGTGAGGGCCAGGTCCAGGGGATCTCCGTCGGGAGTCCGTAGCGCAGCGAGCATCGCGATGAGGTCCGGGAGGCCGCGGCGGACCGTCGGCTCGCCACCGGTGATCCGGAGCTTTTGGACGCCCAGGTTCACGAACACGGAGGCCAGTCGCCGGATCTCCTCGAACCGCAGGATCTCGTCGCGCGGCAGGAACCGGTAGTCGCGCCCGAATACCTCCTGCGGCATGCAGTACGGGCAGCGGAAGTTGCAGCGGTCGGTGACCGAGATGCGGAGGTCCCGCAGCGGCCGCCCCAGGCGGTCGATGGGCTGCGCGGTCGCGGACGGCTGCTGGAGCATGTGGGAAGCGTACCGCCGAGCGTGTTCCGGCCTCGTCGCACCGGTACCTCCGCCGCATCCAGCGGTACCACAGGTGCACTACCCCGCACGCGACCGCACCACGACCATCCGGAACGTCCGGCACCGGAATGAGCCGGGCAACCACGCTCCGAGGATGGTCGATCGATGTCGAGCCAGCAGAAACGCGGCTTCCGCCTTCCGTGGGAGTCCGAGCGCGCCTCTGACGCAGACGCGACGGACGCGACGGCGGCTGCGACGCTCGATCCTGCGAACACCGATTCGACGAACGGCGTGGAGAGCGACGACCTCGGTGAGGAGGATTTCCACCTCCCGGACGGCTCGCCACCGCCGACCACGGATGAGGCGCCGGCCTCGTCCGACGTGCCACAAGACACTGCCGAGGCCGTGATGATCGACGCACAGGCGCAGACCCAGTCCACCTCCGACGAGGCCGATGCCGAGAGCGGCGGGAACGCCGAGAGCGGCACCCACGCCGGAAACGCCGCGAACCGCGCCTGGCCGGACGTCGACCGACGCACGGCGGCCGAGCATGCCGGCGACGCCGAGCGAGCTGCCGCACGCCCGCCGATCCACGCCACCGGCGACGGGAGCGTGGCGAACAGTGCCAGGCCCGCGCGCCGCGAGAACCCGCTGGTCGCTGGCCTCGTCAAGGCAATGCGCGAGGCGGCGGTCGCAAGCCGGGAAGAGACCCTGACCCGCCTCAAGACCGAGGCTGACACCCGCGTCGAGAGCATCCGCACACGCGCCACCACCGAAGCCGCGGAGCTCCAGAAGCGCGCCGAGGACGACATCGCCGGCATCCGCGATTGGTCGAAGGCCGAGATCGCGCGCGTCCGCCAGGAGACCGAGAATCGCATCGAGGCCCGCCGGACGGAGCTCGCGGAGGAGACAGAGCACCACGCCGGGAGCGTCGAGCGGCTCGTCGACGACGTGAAGTCGGTCGTCGAGACCTTCGAGCACGACATGGACGGGTTCTTCGAGCGGCTGCTCGCGGAGAACGACCCGGCGCGCCTCGCGGCCCTCGCCGAGCAGGCGCCCGATGCGCCGGACCTCAGCGGCGACGGACCCGCAGCGATCGACCTGA